>DASXMX010000252.1:0-6420 GCA_036495445.1 Tepidisphaeraceae bacterium | reverse complement strand
GACACGGGCATGAGTACATGCCCATGCCACCCGGAAAGAGCCAATACCCCCGCTCTAGGTGCAGAAAAACCACGGCTTGCTATTGACTTTCGCGTTTTGAGCCGATTAACTACGTGCCCATGCAATTGGCCGCCCTGCTTCCGTTGCGACTTACCCTCGCCCTTCTCGGGCTAGAGCGGGTGCGCGCCGGATCGTAGGGAAACTGAATTTTCAGGCAATTCCCCACCCTACGATCCCGATCGTAGGGTTTTTTATTTGGCTTGCGCCTCCCGAGTTTGGAGGCGCCCGTTCGGAGCGAGCGTCATGGAAACCGTCCGCATTTTCGACACCACGTTACGAGATGGCGAGCAATCCCCCGGGGCGACGCTCACGCTCCCGGAGAAGCTGGAAGTCGCCCGCCATCTTGAGACCATGGGCGTCGACATCATCGAGGCGGGGTTCCCGATCAGCTCGCAAGGCGACTTCGAATCCGTCCAGGCGATCGCGTCGGAGATTACCAAAAGCATCGTCTGCGGCCTGGCCCGGTCGACGCCAAAGGACGTCGAGCGTGCCGGCGAGGCAATCCGCCGGGCAAAGCACGGCCGCATCCACGTCTTCTGCGCCACGTCCAAGATCCACCGCGATCACAAGCTGCGCAAGGGAAAGGAAGAGGTGATCCGGATCAGCGTCGAATCGGTCAGGCTGGCCCGCCAATACACGGACGACGTCGAGTTCTCGCCCGAGGACGCGAGCCGGACCGAACTCGATTTTCTGGAGGAAATCGTGGCCGCCGCCGTCGAGGCGGGAGCGACGACGATCAATCTGCCCGACACCGTCGGCTATGCGACGCCAAAGACCTACGGCGAGATTTTCTCGCACCTCCTGAAGAAGCTGCCGATCCTGCGCGAGCGCAACATCATCCTCTCGTCCCACTGCCACGACGACCTGGGCATGGCCGTGGCCAACTCGCTGTCGGCAGTGGAGAACGGCGCGCGGCAGGTCGAGTGTACGATCAACGGCATCGGCGAGCGGGCCGGCAACGCGGCGATGGAGGAGATCGTCATGGCCCTCCGCACGCGCCACGATTACTACAACGTCGGCACTCGCATCGACGCGACCAAGATCTACCCCGCCAGCCGGATGGTCAGCACGCTGACCGGCTTGGTCGTGCAGCGGAACAAGGCGATCGTCGGCGAAAACGCCTTCGCCCACGAGTCCGGCATCCACCAGGACGGCGTGCTGAAATACCGCGAGACGTACGAGATCATGGACCCGGCGGTCGTCGGCATTCCCAAATCGTCGCTGGTGCTCGGCAAGCACTCGGGCCGGCACGCGTTCCGCGATCGCGTCGTGCAACTGGGATACACGCTGACGGAAGAACAGATCGAGCCGGCGTTCGCCAAGTTCAAGGCGCTGGCCGACAAGAAGAAGGAAGTCTTCGACGAGGACATCGAGGCGCTGGTCGATGAGCAACTGGAGCTCGAGAGCAAGATGTGGGACCTGGTCGGGCTGCAGGTGACGGCGGGGTCGAACACGATCCCGACCGCCACCGTCACGCTCCGCGACAGCAACGGGCAGACGATCCAGGACGCCTCGGTGGGCGACGGCCCGGTCGATGCGATCTACTCCGCCATCCAGCGCCTGACCGGCGTCGGCGGGTCGCTGGCCGACTACCGCATCCGCGCCGTCACCAAGGGCAAGGAGGCGATGGGCGAGGTGCAGATCGAGCTCGACCACAGCGGCCGCCGGATCCGCGGCCGCGGCCTGAGCACCGATATCCTCGAAGCCTCCGCCCTCGCCTACGTCGCCGCGATCAACCGCCTGCACAGCCTCAGCAACCGCGAGCGGCTCGTGACCCAGGCATCGGGTGTCTGAAAAACCAAAATGCGCCGCGAAGACGCAAAGCACGCAAAGACGGCCGCAAAGGAAGACAGGTTTCTAATTGGTTTCTGCGGGCACCTTGTTCTCCTTCGTGGCTTCCTTCGCGGCCTTCGCGTCTTCGCGGCGCATTTTTCTCGTCGTCTTCCACCAGAAAGGAGGTCGTTCGCATGTCGCGTGAGGAGATCCTTAAGTTGACGCACCTGTCGAGCTGCGCGGGCTGAGCGGCCAAGCTTAGCCAGTCGGCTCTGGCGCAGGTGCTGCGCCGGCTTCCAGCGGTCCGGGACAAGAACCTCCTCGTCGGCGCAAACACCGCCGACGACGCGGGGGTTTATCGCCTCGACCGGGACCGGGCGCTGGTACAGACGGTCGATTTCTTCACGCCGATCGTGGACGACCCGTTCGCCTACGGCCAGATCGCGGCGGCCAACGCGCTCAGCGACGTCTACGCGATGGGCGGCCGCCCGCTGACCGCCATGAACCTGATGGGCGTGCCGATCGCGCTCGTCCCGCCCGAGACGATCGCCAAAATCCTGCGCGGCGGCGCCGCGAAAGTGAAAGAGGCCGGCTGCGCCCTGGTCGGCGGCCACACCATCCGAAACCCCGAGCCCGTGTACGGCCTCTCCGTCACCGGCCTGGTGAACCCCCGGCGCCTGATGACCAACGCCGCCGCCCGGCCCGGCGATTTGCTCGTTTTAACTAAGCCGCTCGGCACCGGCATCGCGACCACCGGCATCAAGCGCGGGCTCACTTCCAAATCGCTCGAAAGGAAGGCCATCGCAATCATGCAGCGGCTGAACGCCGTCGGCGCCGACCTGGCCGAGGCGGGGCTCGTGAAGGCCGCGACCGATCTCACCGGCTTCGGCCTGATGGGACATCTCGCGTCGACATGCCGCGCGAGCGGCGTCGGCGCGGTGACCGATGCGTCAGCGGTCCCCGCGATCAGTCCCGAAGTTTGGTCCCTGATCAACCAAGGCTGCATTCCCAGCGGCAGCAAGGACAACCGCACAGCCGCCGATGAAATCGCCGACTGGGGCAACACGACTGAGCCCCAACGCGTCCTCGTCACCGATGCCCAAACCAGCGGCGGCCTGCTCCTGTGCGTCCGGCCCAAAAACCTTGACGCGGTTCTCCGCGTCCTCAACTCGCGCAGGACGCCAGCCGCAAGCATCGTCGGTGAAATCGTCAAGACCAAGCGGCCGCTCATCCGCTGCCATAGCTGAAATCGCCCAACATGCGAGTCATCTCGCGGCGTGCTCGTCGCGAGAACCGATGCAGTAAAGACCTTTCGCGCCCTCCAGATACATGCGATCCCTCGCAACCGCCGGCGACGGGTGGTTCGGATCCGACAAATCGTTGGTCGCCAGGACGCGGAACTCCGGCCCGGCCTGGATGACGAAGCTCTTTCCCGCGCTGCCGAAGAAGATGTGGCCGGCTGGATCAACGACCGGGCTCGCCCACGTGGTGGTGATTCCGTCCAGCCGCTGGGCATAAACCTCCTTGCCCGTCGCGACTTCCCAGCACCGCAGGATGCCCGGCCGGTGGAGGCGGTAGACGTAGTTGCCGACGATGACGGGCGAGCCGATCCCCTCCGGCACTTGCGGGATCGTCCACTTCACATGCGTCCTGGAGACGTCGCCCGTGCCGGTCGGGTCGACCGCGACGCCCGGGCCGCCCCGGCCGCTGTCGAAGTAGACGATGCCGGAGCCGCAGGCGATTGAAGCCGCGTCCCCGCCGCCGCGGCACCACCAGATGCGGTGCCCGTCGGTCGGGTCAAGGCTCTGCAGCGCGTCCTCCGCCACCTTGATCCCGGAGGCCAGGACGAGCAGTTGCGGCTTGCCGTTGACGTCAATGATCGTGGGCGTGCTGTGGCCGAACTTCATCCCGGGAAACGCGTGGACCCACTTCTCGTCGCCGGTGGCCTTGTCGTAGGCGATCAGGCGCGAGTCGTTGCCATTGGCACTGGGGCAGAACATCAGGACCGTGTCGCGAAAAAGCAGCGGGCTGCCGCCTACGGTGACGTCGAAGGTGTAGGGGACGATCTCTTTCCGCCAGACGATTTTGCCATCGAAGTCGAGCGCGGCGATGACGGACGAGCCGAACGCGCAGTAGACGAGCTTCCCGTCCGCCGCCGGCGTCGGACCGGCGTACCCGCCGCCCGGGCCGCTGCGGAAGTCCGACCGCAGCCACGGCCCCGCCGGCACCAGCGTGTCCCACCTCAGCCGCCCGTCCGACGCCCGGTAACAGGTCACGTGATGCTCCGGCATCACCTTCGCCAGCGGCTCCCCCTTCGGCGGCCACCAAGCCGTGCACACGAACACCGAATCCCCCCACACGATCGGGCTGGCATGCCCCTGCCCCTTCAGCGGTGATTTCCAAACGACGTTTTTCCCCTCCGGCCCGCCCCACGTCAGCGGCAGGTGTGCGTCTTGCGTATACCCGAGCCCCGTCGGCCCACGGAAGCCGGGCCAGTCACTCGCCACACTTAAACTGGCGATCGTAAACCATGAAAATGCCGTCGCACAGACGACCCACCGCCCGCTCATCTTCATCGGAGCCCCTTTTCCCTTAGCAACCGATTCGCCCAATCGACGTACTCCGCAGGAAGGGGCACCGCCGGGTTCGATCGATAATCGACCTGCAAATCGTAAGCAGCCCTCTCATAGGCCGTGTTGAGGACATCCTGCAAATCCACCAGAGCGTCAGTGTCGTGCTCCAGAAGCGGGATAGGAATCCTCGGCAGCCGCTGATCCAATCGTATCGGCCAGAGCGTTCCCCGCGGGCGCCGGTTCACCCGCGACACGTGCGCCCGATACTCGTGTGGCGGCAAAGCTTCGTATGGCGGGAACCCAGCACCCGAACGCAGCAAGTCGATCTCGATGAAATGGCTGGGCGAACGCATGACCTGCTCGCGTTTCCCCTCGTAACTTTCGCGACCCCGCGAGCCGGGATACTTGTTCGTCGGACTGAGGACTTCGATGACGGCAATAACCGACTTGCTCGCCCGATCGATCACGTCGATACGGGGCTCGTGAATCTCGTCTTCGATGAGCGCCGTGACCTCAATCGGTTCAGCCGTCGCAACAGCGCCCGCCTCTGGGCGCCGCCGGGCAGTTGCCCCAGCGGTCTCCTTGGCGCTCACGACCCGGACATCGGAAATGATCAACTCACGGCCGGGGTCGTGCTGGTCAGAAATGTAGACGCGATCTTCGATGCGGGCGTAGTAATTCGGTCTCAAACTCACGTTAAGCGTCTCGGCCGTGACCGAAATCAGCCAGAGATGGAGGTCGGGCCAGAGGCCGGGATCCTCCAGATACGGGTCCATGCCGGGAAACGGCAAGGGCATATGCGTGCTCCTGGTCCGAAAGTGACGTCAGAGTATATCACGCCGCTTTGAGCAATACCCACTGAGCCCCTAGAATCCCGCGACCTATGCCCCAGACAACCTATGACCTTGTCGTGATCGGCGCCGGCCCCGGCGGATATGTTGCCGCGATCCGGGCGGCACAGCTCGGGATGCGCGTCGCCTGCATCGACCGCCAGTTCCTCGGCGGCACGTGCCTCAACATCGGCTGCATCCCCAGCAAGGCGCTGCTCGACTCCACCGAACGGCTCTACGAAACCAAGAACAAGCTCGCCCACCACGGCATCGAGATCGACGGCGTCCATGTCGACCTCTCGAAGATGCTGGCCCGCAAGGACCAGGTGGTCAAGCAACTCACCGGCGGCGTCGGATATCTGTTCAAGAAGCACAAGATCGACTCGCTCATCGGGTGCGGACGCATCACCTCCCCGGGATCTGTCGAGGTGAAGACCGAGGCGGGCACGCAGGTCCTGAACACGGCCCGGATCCTCATCGCCACCGGCAGCACGCCGGTCGAGCTGCCCGGCCTCGCGTTCGATGGGAAATACGTGATCGGCTCGACCGAGGCGCTGTCGCTGGCGGAAGTCCCCAAGAAACTCCTGGTCGTCGGCGGCGGGTACATCGGGCTGGAGATGGGCTCCGTCTGGAACCGCCTCGGGGCCGAGGTGCTCGTGCTCGAGTTCACGAGCGGCATCCTCCCGCTGATGGACAATGAGCTGGCCGGCAAGCTCCAGGGGATGCTGGAAAAGCAGGGAATGAAGTTCCAATTCAATACGGGCGCGACTGGCGCGAAGGTGGTTGACGGGAAGGTCCGCGTCTCCTGGAAGAGCGGCGACAAGACGGGTGAGGAACTCGCCGATCGCGTCCTGGTCGCCACGGGCCGCAAGTCCGTGACCGATGGGCTGGGGCTAAAGGAAATCGGCGTCGCGACCGATGCAAAAGGGTTCATCACCGTCGACAAGCACTTCGCCACGAACGTGCCCGGCATCTTCGCCATCGGCGACGTGATCGGCGGGCTGATGCTGGCCCACAAGGCCGAGGAAGAAGGCATCGCTGCCGTCGAGATCATGGCTGGCACGGCGGGCCACGTGAACTATCGCACGATTCCCGGCGTCGTCTACACGCACCCCGAGCTGGCCCAAGTCGGCCTCACCGAGGCCGACGCGAAGCGAGAAGGGCACGAGGTCCGCGTCGGCAAG
>DASXMX010000251.1:0-11135 GCA_036495445.1 Tepidisphaeraceae bacterium | reverse complement strand
CCGAAACCGATCGCCGAGAGCAAGGAAACGATTAGTACCGTTGTAATGACCTGCTGCCGCATGGGGCATCCTCCTCTTGGCCCGAGGGTACCCTGCCGGACGCCGGGCGACAATTACGCGACAAAGGGGTGCATGCGAGCAATCGCAACAGACCGCATTCTGGGAGGGCGAGGCTCCTGCCGAGCCGGAGCCCGCTCGAAAACCGCGGCCCGGCAGGAGCCTCGCCCTCCCGTTGCAGGCTGCACGCGAACATCTTGGGGTGCGCGCGGGCAAAGGTTTCACGTCGGTCCATTTGTGTGGCATTATGGTAGGACTGGGCTTGGTTGACCCGGGCGTTGGCAGGCGGGTAGGATCGTCGGTCCGCTCCTACGGAAGCCCGTCGGGAAACGAGAGTTCAGGCCGGCAAGCAGCCCCACGAGACGTTTTCGGAGTCCGAATGCAGCAACGGCAGGCGGAAAAGGGTAAAAGCTCGCGCAAGCCTCCCAAGCCGCCGCCTCCTGTCGTGGAGGCGGAGGAGCTCGCGCCCGTTGCGCTGGGCCGCGCCAGCGACGAAGACCTGATGCGTCGCACGCAGCAGGGCGACAAGGCCGCGTTCTCGCTGCTCTACGAGCGGTACAGCGCCTCGGTCCTCTCCTACCTCTACCGCATGCTGGGGAACCTGGAAGACGTCGAATCGATCGGCCAGGAAGTCTTTCTTCGCGCGTTCCGCTTCGCCCCAACGTATCGATACCCGCAGAAGTTTTCGACCTGGCTGTTCACGATCACGCGGAACCTGGCGATCAACCAGTCCCGCCGCCGCAAGCGCAGCCCGATTCGCAACCTCACCGAGTTGAACCTCGAGGGAATCGACATGAGCGGCGACCCGTACCAGGTCGCCACGCGGGCCACTGACAGCGTCGAAAAACAGGAAGAGATCGCCCGCATCCTCAAGGCCCTCGACGGCCTGCCGACCGACCAGAAGGAAGTGATCGTGCTGGGCGTCTTCCAGGACCTTTCCTATGCGGAGATGGAGGCGATCACCGGCACCAAGGCGGTCACGCTGCGGTCGCGGATGTTTCATGGCCTTCGCCGATTGGCCCGCGTGACCGGCGCCGGCGAGGGGGAAGAGGACGACGCGAAGTAACTCTCCAGAGCCGCGACATGCCCCAGCCCACGGAAATCGAAAAAGATCCTTTTCTCGTGCTTCTGACCGATGCGCTGCGCGCCGGCCCCGGGAGCCCCGAGTGGCGCGACGCCGTCGCGAAGCTTAAGACCTCATCGGATGAGGGCGTCGACGAGTATCGCCTGCTGATCGAGGCGCGCGAGGCCTTGGAGAGCGGGAAGGACTATCGCTCGGTGCGGGCCGGCGCGGGCTTCACGCGCAAGCTGATGACCCACCTCGACGAGGAATGGCATGCCGGCACCGGCCGAAAGCCCTTCCCGCTGGCCGGGTTCATCGCCGCCGTGGCCGGGCTGGCGATCCTCGGCGTGATCACGATGGTCGTCTACAAGCTCGTCCCCCGCAACCCCGTCAATCCCGGCACCCGCAGCAGCATTGACGATCTTCAGTCCACCTACTTCCCGAACCAGCTCCTCGCGACGACCTTCGACTCGGGCCTCCCCGATGGCGGCTGGCGGACGATCGGCGGCCTGCCTGTGAACGCCGACAAGGGCCTGCGCCCCGGCGATGCGACGGTTCCAGAAGGGGGCTACATCGGCGGCGGCATCGTGATGGCCGCGCCCCTCCCGGCCGATCAACCCTTCTCCGCCCAAATCACGCTGGACGTCAAAAACCCCGGCGACGCGCTGATCCCCCAAGTCTTCGTCTCCAACTCGCCCGACTTCAGCTCCGACCGCGCCACCGGGCCGCAGGAACTGGTCTGGCAACTGCAAGGCAAGGAGGAGAAGGTCGTCGTGGGCGGACGCGTGGAACGACAGACGCCGATGCGGGATCACACGCAGACGCTCACGATCCGCTTCATCCTGAACAAGGACCTGGCCATCGTCGAAAGCGATGGGAACCGCCTGTGGGCCGGGCCGAACGGACTGGGGGATCATCCCCGCTACCTGGGCGTCCGCTTCGTCCGCACGAACGGGAAATCGACGGGGGATGTGAGCGTCCAGAAGATTCAGGTTCAGAAGAGCTGATGACGTCGACCGCGGCGCGAGGTCGAACGGCGATTCCGGCTCAATGGCCCGATGGATTTCGAATCGGGAATCGTTTACGAGTGGTTCAGTCGCTCCTGCCCGCGGTCACACCGATCGCCTCAAGTGGATCGACGGACGCGTTCGCTGTCGCTGCCGATGACATGCTGGGCGCCGCCCCCGTCCTCGGCGTCTGCACCCACTGCCTCTGCGGCCGAACGAGCATCGCGACGTACATCGGCGCCTTCCACAGCACGTAACTGGGAATCCCCAGCAACGCCCCGGGGCGAAGCATCGTCCGGCCGAATTTCAGATAAACCCCGAGCAACGTCACGAGCGTGATGCCGACGACGGATGCGAGCAGGACAAACGGCGCCGTCCACGCCCCCAGCGCCGCGGTGCCGCCGAGCACGATCAATCCGAGCATCACCCCGAACGCCAGCAGCGAAAGCGGCGGGACGCACAGGTCCATCGCGGTCGCCAGCGCGATGACGTTGCGCCGTCGCAGCGCTTCGGCCAGCATCCGCGGCACCTGCGTGAAGATCGTGCGGACGTGCCCGTGTTCCCAGCGGCGGCGCTGGGTCATCGCGGCTGCGTTCTCGACGGGCAGCCGGCCCGTTACGCGGGCCGTGGGGCAGAATGCCGGCGCGGCGCCGGCGCGGATCAGGTTCAGGCCCAGTTGCAGGTCTTCGACGATATTTCCGTCGGCCAGCGGCACCTGCCGCAGCACCGGGTAGGGGAACGCCATGCCGGTTCCAAACAGCGGGCAGTGCAATCCGAGCCGTGCCAGCCCGGCGGGGCGGACTTGGTTCTTCAGCAAAAACGCGCACGCTGAGACCGCATCGCGCAGGCTGCCGCCGGGCGGCGGGTCCATCAGGTAAAGCGCCTGCGCCGGCCGGCCCGTGACTTTGACCTGCCGCGCGAGCTCGTCGATCGCGCGCGGCGCCAGCAGGCAGTCGGCATCGGTGAAGATCACGACCGGCGGCGGGTCCTGCGCCACATGCGACAGGCCGAAATCCATCGCGAACCCTTTGCCACGCTTGTTCGCGTCCTGCCGCTCGATCACCCCGGCGCCCAGCGACCGCGCGACCGCGGCGGTCGCATCCGTGCAGTTGTCCGCGATGACGATCAGGCGATCGCCGTCGCGCAACTGGGGTTGAATCGAGCGGAGCGTTTCGGCGAGCGCGAGCTCTTCGTTATGAGCCGGGACGAGAACGGCCACGGCAGGCCGTTCGTCGCTTTCTGCGATGGCCGAACGCCGTTGCGGCAGCAGGGCGGCCAAGCATTCGACGCCCAGCACCGCCAGCGGCGCCGCCAGTAAAACCGCAGTTGCCCCCAGCAGGAGGTCCTCAACCAACACGACGGCGGGCAACAACATACCGGTTCATCCGTTGAACGCGCGGCGCACCGAACTCGTCAGTGAAGGCGGATCCCCGAGGGATTAACCAGCCCGATTCTCGCCCCATCATCCCCTAGCCTACACGCGATTGCCGCGGAAGACCATCCGTGTTTCTCGCAGGGGCCGCAACCGCGTCCCTTGGGCTGTAGCGGACGAAGGCGACCCACAATGGTATACCTGTGCCCGCCATGGACGCATCCCCCGGCGCGGCAATTCGGGAACTCTTGCAGGCGTCTAATTCATCGTCGGCTTCGAACGGCCACCTGCTTGAGTCGTGCGTCCAGGCGATGCACCGGCTGCGACAGAATTCCGGGTGGGCCGCGTCGCCCCCTTCGCACTCATTTCCGCTTACGCTCAGCTCCGATGTCGAATGCCTGCTCCGGCGCGACGATGCGCTGGGACTGATCTACCAAGCGCTCAACGCACCCTCGCTGCAATCGGCCTACCGCGGCACGGCCCGTGACCACCGAAAGTTCGCGCCGGAGGAGATCCCGCGGGTGACTCAGTTGTTCACGCCGCGATGGGTCGTCGAATTCCTCCTGCACAACACGCTGGGGCGGCTGTGGCTCGAGATGCACCCGGGCAGCCCGTTGCGTGAGCAACTGATGTGGCTCGTGCCGAATCTTTCCCCCTCCCCCGGTAATCCGGATGAGGGCCGGGACGGGGGTTCGCGCGAGCGGGATTCGCGCACGAACCCCCTCCCTAACCCGCTCGCGGGCAGTCGCCCAATCCGCTCGCTCCCCCCGGAGTACCGGGGGAGGGAAGGTGGGGCGGGCCGCCGGAACCATCACCCGCCCCGTGATGAGCAATCGTTCATCGCTTTCCGGGTGGTCGAGGAGGGTGATGAACCGTCCAAGCGGCAAGCGCTTGCGATCCAACTGCGATCGCTGCGGACGGGCCGATCCGACGCGCGGGTTCATCGCATGAGGCAATCGGATCTGCAGTCGATGCCGCGCGGGGCATGGTCGTACTGGACCCCGCCTGTGGTTCGCGCCGCATTCGCCCGCATGCCGCGCCTCGCCGACCTCTCGCCGCCGCGGCAGGGTTTGGCGACGACGGACAACGCGCGATTTGTCCGGTTCTGGTGGGAGGTCGAGCCGATCTCCGCGGCGCCCGCAGCCGGCGCGACGCCGGGCCGGTGGTTCCCGTACGCGAAGGGCGGCCGGTTCCGTCGCTGGTACGAGGCGCCGCGACACCGAGTCAATTGGGAGGACGACGGCCGCCAGATCAAGCAGTCGATCGTCGAGCGATATCCATATCTCAACGGAAAGTGGGAATGGGTGGCGAAGAACGCCTCCTGCTATGGCCGCCCCGGCGGCGTCTGCTGGTCCTATCTCACCAGCGGATGCTTCAGCGCGCGACGACTCGAGGCCGGCTCGATCTTCGACGTCGCGGCGTCATCGGTTTTTCCCGAGGATCCGCTCGGGCTGCTCGCGCTCCTGAATTCAAACGCCGCCGCCCAACTGCCGGCGGCGATCAATCCGACGGTCAACTTCCAAGTGGGCGATCTGGGCGAGTTGCCTTTCCCGAAAACGCTTCCGCGCGAACTGGGCGAACTGGCCGCGCGGGGGATCGAACTGCAGCGGACCGGGAACTGCAATCGGGGCGATTCGCGTGGGCGCAATCGAGGAACCGATCCTGACAACGGGTTCGCCGCTTGCGGCTTCGCGAACGAAGGGACTCGCCCTCGCGAGAACCTTTGGAAATCTCGATGAGGCGATGGCGCGCCCGACGGCGGACGCGGCGACGTTCGCGAAGCCGCAAGCGGCGGAGACATTATTTCAGCATTTCAGCTGCGCGATAATCGCGTTGGTGAACTCGTCGGTCCCCGCCGTCCCGCTCAGATCGCGGGTGAGCGCCTTCCCTTCGGTCAGCACGTTCCGATACGCCCGCTCGACCTTGTCGGCGATCGCGTCCTCGTGCAGGTGGCGGAGCATCATGACGCCGCTCATGATCACGGCCAGCGGGTTGGCGACGCCCTTGCCGGCGATGTCGGGCGCGCTGCCGTGGACGGCCTCGAACACCGCGGCGTCGTCGCCGATGTTGGACCCGGGCACGACGCCCAAGCCGCCGACCAGGCCCGCGCACAGGTCGCTGACGACGTCGCCATAGAGGTTCTCGGTCAGCAACACGTCGAACCGGCTTGGGTCCTGCACGAGCCGCATGCAGCCGGCATCGATGATCAGTTCCTCGTAGTCGATGTTCGGGTATTCCTCTTCGTGAACGCGCCGGGCGCAGGTGAGCAGCAGGCCGTCGGACATCTTCATGATGTTGGCCTTGTGGAAGACGGTGATCCGCTTCCGCCGTTGGCGCGTCGCGTAGCGGAACGCATAGCGGGCGATCCGCATGCAGGCGACCTCGGTGGCGACCTTCAGGCTCGTGACGACGCCGGGCACGACTTCCTGTTCGAGCCCGCTGTAGAGCCCTTCGGTGTTCTCGCGGATGACGACGATGTCGACGTTCTCGAACCGCGTCTTGACCCCCGGCATGCTGTGGGCCGGGCGGACCGCGGCATAGAGGTTGAGCTTCTTGCGCAGCTGCACGTTGACCGAGGTGAACCCCTTGCCGATCGGCGTGGTGACCGGCCCCTTGAGCGCGACCTTGTGCGCCTGGATGGCGGCGATGGTGCGCTGCGGGAGGACGTTGTCGAACCCCTGCTCGATCGCCGCCGCCCCGGCGGGGAGCTCGACCCACTCGACCGCAAGGCCCGCCGCCTCAAAAACGCGCCGGGCGGCGCCGGTCACTTCCGGGCCGATGCCGTCGCCGGGGATCATCACGATCGTGTGCTTGGCCATTTCCGCTTGCTCCTCGTGCGCCACTCTAGCCGGGAGGCCGAGGCATCGCCAATTGCGCCGGTACTCGATGGCGCGAGTATCCGACTATGGGTGGACAAGTGCTTAACTTGGCGAGTTTGTCCGAAGGCGATGGGTCGCACAATGAGTGAAGGACGATGAAGCCAGAAGCGAAGGCGGCTCGTGTTCCGCCGTAGTTCATTCGTCCTTCGGGTTTGCTTTGGGATTCGCGTTTCGACATTCGAGTTTCAGCGTCACGTGACGGTGGCGGCGCGGCGAACCCATCCAAATTCTTGTGCTTTCACCGGTGCAAAACCCGGTTCTCCCGGCCTACAATGGAGCGTCGGCAATTCGTCGGGCTTCGATGCTTTGTCGATGGCGGTAACGTAAGGCGAATCAACCACTTGAAGAGACGGATTTCACTTCAATGCGGGCCAACAAAACCGGCCCAAAATCGTAGTAAATAGAGCGGTTTTCGCGATAATAGACAGGTCTCGGGTCATCACCTTCCGATCGATCGAAATCGTGTCGGTTTGTTGCCGCGGGGCGAGAGGCGCAAGGCCGTTGGAGTCCTTTGTTGTTGTCAGGAGATTGAATGAGCCAGGAAGAGCGTAGCCAGGGCAATGAGTACAACGCGCGGATGATCAAGTCGCTCGACGACGTCGAGCACGTGCGCACCCGCCCCGGCATGTACATCGGGGGGTACAACCCGCGCGGCCTCCATCACCTGGTCTACGAAATCGTCGACAACTCGATCGACGAGGCCCTGGCCGGCTACGCGAACCACGTCGAAGTCCGCATCAACCCCGACGGCTCCTGCACGGTCGTCGATGACGGCCGCGGGATTCCTGTCGACGTTCACCCCGACACCGGCAAGCCGGCCGTCGAGATGGTGTTCGACAGCCTCGCCACCGGCGGGAAGTTCGAGCACGACGACGATTCCGCCTACAAGACCTCCGGCGGGCTCCACGGCGTCGGCGCGTCCGTCGTCAACTTCGTCTCCGAATGGCTCGAAGTCGAGGTGAGCCGCAACGGGCAGGTCCATCACATGGAGTTCGAACGGGGCCGCAAGAGCAGCGACCTGAAGGTCATCGGCAAGAGCACCCGCACCGGGACCAAGGTCACCTTCAAGCCCGACCCGACGCTTTTCCCCGACACCAACTTTCTGCACGGCACGCTTGCCCAGCGCTTGCGCGAGCTGGCCTATCTCAACAGCGGCGTCGAGATCATCTTCGTCGACGAGCGGGTGGACAAGAGCGACACGTACAAGTTCGACGACGGGCTCGTCGCCTACGTGCAGCACCTGAACGAAGGCAAGGCGGCGTTGCACGATGTGATCTCGTTCAAGAAGGAAGACGCCGCGGCGCGGATGCGGATCGAGGTGGCGCTCCAATACAACGACAGCTTCAACGAGACGCTGCTGACGTTCGCCAACAACATCAACAACCACGACGGCGGCACGCACCTGAGCGGGTTCAAGACCGCGCTGACCGGCACCATCAACCGTCACGCCGAGCAGAAGGGATGGATCAAGGAAACCCGCCCCAGCGGCGACGACCTGCGCGAGGGTTTGATCGCTGTCATCAGCGTGGGCCTTCCCGAACCGAGCTTCGAGAGCCAGACCAAGGACAAGCTGCTGAACCCGGAAGTGGAAGGGTTCGTCAGCTCGGCCGTCGCGGAGCGCCTGGGGTCTTTTCTCGAGGAGCACCCGAAGGAGGCTCGGACGATCTTCGAGAAGGGCATGCTCGCCGCCGAGGCGCGCGAGGCGGCCCGCAAGGCGCGGGAATTGACGCGCCGGAAGAATTCCTTGGAAGGCACGAGCCTGCCGGGCAAGCTGGCGGATTGCCGCAGCCGGTCGAACGAGGAGACGGAGCTGTTCCTGGTCGAGGGCGACTCGGCAGGCGGGTCGGCCAAGCAGGGGCGCGACTCAAATGTCCAGGCGATCCTCGCCCTCCGCGGCAAGCTGCTGAACGTCGAGAAGGCCAACCTGGTGAAGATGCTCGGGCACGAGGAAATCCGCACGATTATCAGCGCGCTGGGGTGCGGGATCCGCGACGATTTCAACATGGAAAAGCGGCGGTACGGGAAGATCATCATCATGACCGACGCCGACGTCGACGGCAGCCACATCCGCACGCTGCTGCTGACGTTCTTCTTCCGCCACATGCAGGAGCTGATCCGCGGCGGCCGTGTCTACGTCGCCCAGCCGCCGCTGTATCAGGTGACCCGCCGCAAGAAGAGCGAGTACGTCCTCAACGAGCGGAAGATGCGGCAGACGCTCACCGAGCTGGGGCTGGAGAGCACGGAGCTGGTGATCCGCGACCCGGAGGAGCCGACAACGGAGATCCGCCGGCTCAAGGGCGACGAGCTGCGCCGTGTCGTCGAGTTGCTGACGCGGATGGACGAGTTGATCAAGGTGGTGCAGCGGCGGGGGATCGATTTCGCCGACTTCCTCGCCAAGCGCGACTCGGCCGGCCGGCTGCCGCTGTATCGCGTGATCGTCGAGGGCGAGGATCGGTTCTTCCACTCCGCCAACGACCGCGACGAGTTCCTCCGCCAGAACAAGTTCCTCGTCGAGGACGAGGTCGCGCAAGTGCAGGGCAAAGGCGACGGTTCGACAACCTCACCGCCGGCCGGCGCGCAACCGAGCGCGAACGGCAACGGCTCGGCCAAGAACGCCGAGCGCCTCCGCCGGCTCCAGAAGAACCAGGAGCTGCACGAGGTGAAGGAGATGGAGAAGCTGTTCAGCCAGCTCGAGCAATACGGCCTCTCGATCGACGACTACTTCCTCACCCAGGAGGAATCGGTTAGCGGCGAAAAGCTCGCGACCAAGTACGCGCTGGTGAACGAATCTCAGACGCACGACGTGGCGGGCGTGGCGCAGATCATTCCCGAGATTCACCGCGTCGGGAAGAGCGGCATGGAAGTGAAGCGCTTCAAGGGCCTGGGCGAGATGAACAGCGACCAGCTCTGGGAGACGACGCTCGACCCGAACGTCCGCGTGCTGCTGCGGGTGACGATGCAGGAGGCCGCCGAGGCCGAGCGGATGTTCAGCGTCCTGATGGGCGAAGACGTCGAACGCCGCCGCCAGTTCATCGAGGAACACGCGCTGGAAGTGAAGAACCTGGACGTGTGAGCGGGACCGCCGACGCGGGTTCTTCAGTCAATCAAAAGAGAAGAAAACCGCGGATTACGCGGATGGCGCGGATAAGAAAAGAACGTTTTCTCTCATCCGCGCTATCCGCGTAATCCGCGGTTCTCTTTTGCTTTTTTATTGTTTCTCCCACGGCAACGGCGGGTCCGACAGGTTCGTCGGGATGCCGTTGGGGAAGTGTTGTTGGATCCACGCCTGGATGTCGCGCATCCGCTGTTCGGGGTAGGGGTGGGTGACAAGCATCTGCGGCGGGCGGCCGCCCTGTTCGTTGGTCACGTCCTCCAGCACCATCATCACGTTCAGCATCGCGCGCGGGTCGTAGCCGGCCTGGGTCATGAACTGCAGGCCGCGCTCGTCGGCCTGTGACTCGTCGGCCCGGCTGAAGTGGAGCTGGGCCATGTGATCGAGCAACGCGGCGATGGCGGTGCTCGCATAGGGATGCCGGCTGTCGCTCGATGCGACGGCCGCGCCGGCCACGAGGTATTTGCCGAGCTGGCTCTGCGCCATCTGCTGGGCGACGTGCCGCTCGACGACGTGGCCCGTCTCGTGCCCCAGCACGCCGGCCAGCTCGCCCTCCGTCGTCAGGCGGTCGAGCAGGCCCTTGGTGATGAACACCTCGCCGCCGGGCAGGGCGAACGCGTTGACGGTCTGGCGGTCGGCCAGCAGGTGATAATGAAACGGGTAGGGGCTCCGCGCGGCGTCGCTGCGGTGCCAGATCCGGTCGCCGACGTACTGGACCTCCTTGGTCTGCACGTTGTCCGGCGGCACCTCGCCGCCCATCTTGGCGGCCATCTCCGGCGCCGATTGCATGCCCAGCGCGATCTCCTGGTCCGACGTCAGCGTGACGTGCTGCTTCTCGCCCGTCGTCGGGTTGATCGAGGTGTGCGTGAAGTAGGCGACCAGCCCGATCAGCGCGATTACCGCGCCGATGATCCACCGGACCGGCAACCCGCCCCGGCCGCCCTGGTTCCCGTAGTAAGTCATGTCGGCGAGCGTATCCCGGCCCGCGCCAACGCGGAACGGGGATATGCGCCCCGACGATGGCAATGAATTTGTGAGATGCGGGTGTAAGTTACTCGCGCCTTCTTCGTGACATGCCCATCGCGCGAATCGAGGCAATCAGGATCATCGCTACGAATGCGGCGCCGCAGACGATCGCGAAGAGCCACGCGTCGTCTGCCGTCTCGGGCATGACCGGCCGCCCGACCCATCCCACCGCAAGACAAACGAAGCTGATTGACCCAAGAAGCCAGATCTTGGAGGCGATGCCGGGTGAAGTTTCGACGCGCGGCGTTTCGTTCGGTTCGACGCCACATTCCGGGCATCGCGCGGGAGTAGCCCGCAAATCATACCCGCACGTCGGGCAAAGCCCGATCTGACGCGACCGATGCCTGCTTCCCCAATGCCATGCCGGAAGGATTAATCCGACCAGTACCAGGAACGCGTAACGAACCGCGATCGTCGATCCGAGCTCGATCGTGTAACGCGGGTGAGCCGGTTCCCGATCGCAAGTGAGACCGCCACGTTCACTTGCCAAGTATATGTTCCAGCCGTCCCGCGTCGTGAACCAAATGTGATCGCCGTGACCTGCGAAGCTCCGAGCCCAGAGCATGATCACAACGCCCACGAGGAGCAGCGACGCAATGGCGGCGATCCTGATCGCACG
>DASXMX010000250.1:0-2271 GCA_036495445.1 Tepidisphaeraceae bacterium | reverse complement strand
CATCGGAGTGGTTCGACGCGGCAATCGAACAGGAGCAGGCCGAATACTTGAACGAGGCTGTCGAGAGCTACCGCAAGACGCTGCTCGTGGCGGCCCCAACGCGGTGATTTGCTTCAACCTGGCAAATGCGCTCACGGCGCTGGGACGACGCGAGCAGGCGATGGAGTGGTACCGTCAGGCGGTGGAGACGGACGGACGGTACGCCGACGCGTGGAACAACCTGGGCATTTTGCTATCGGAGATGGGCCACCACGAGGAAGCCTGCGCCGCATTCCGGCGCCTGATCGAGTTGGCGCCCGCCGACTTCCACGCCCACTACAACATGGCCGACGCGCTTGACGAACTCGGGCGGGGGGATGAAGCCGTGGAGCACCGGCGGGCCTACCTCAAACATGAAGCCCTCGGCGAACGCGCGGCCTCGCCCGAATACGACTCGCGACGATCTGATTGCTGCTATGATAACGAGCCATGGACAGCCACATTCCTCTCCGAACGTGGTCCGGTCGATTGGCCATCCGCCGCCCGGCCAACCCGCCGCCCCCGACCTGGAGCTTCGCGAGGATGCTGCCAACATCCCGTTCGCCGCTCGAATCATCTGCGGCGGGTGGCGAACGAGCGGAACCCGTGCCAGGTGAGCAGCAGGGCGATCGCGCCTGCGGGCGCGAAGGCCAGCGACCAAGGGTTGAAGCTCGCCATGCTGTGCGCGCCGGCGAGCCCGGCGAGCGCGCCGCCGACCACGGCTCCGGCAACGCCAACGAGGAGGTCTAATTTCGGGTCGTCGCCCGCCGACCGAAAGATCCGCCCCGCGATTTCGCCGATGATCAATCCCAGCAAACTCCAGCCGATCAGGTTGACGAACATGTGGATGCTCCGCAAGCAACGGTTTCCCGGGGCGCGGGGCCGCACGCGGGCTCCGCACGCCATCGGCAATCGGGCAAACCGGTTTACCTTGCAGGGGCAAAAGGTCGGCGGGAGTGTCGGACGTGGGCGCAGTATAGACGGCATACACAACAGAACGCGAGCAAATTCCCGCCGATTCTCGCAGACGGCAAGGCGATCGTATGTTGGCCTCTCGGGTGGCATGGGCAAGGGCAGTCCGCGTCCCGGCGTCCCGCAACGCCATTCGGCCAGGGTGGATTGTGCGACGGGCGGCACATAGCATGAGACGTCCGATTCACCTCGCACTTCCTGCCGCGGCGAGACCGCTTGCGCGGGAGTAAGGAACCGATGGTCTTCCTTCATAAAGGGATCCGCTACGACACTGCCCAGATGCGGCAGTTTCGCACCGGCGATCCCGATCTGCCACTGATCTGCGTGACCGCGGATCGAGCCGAAGTGTTCCTGTTCTCGCCGGCATATCGCGGGGGGCTGCGGGCGACCAAGGCGACCTCGCGCGCCGTTCGTTTGGCGGCGGTCGGCTATCGCTTCCCGGGGCTGCTGCAGGAATCCGCCCTGGCAGGCTCGCCGAACCCGTAGGCCGCGGAGAGGACGCACAACGCAGGGAGGCGCCTGATGTTGTCAGACCCGCTGTTCGCCCATGCCGAGCGTCGGCCGAAGGAGCCAGCCGTCATCGATGAGCTGGGGCCGCACACGTATTCGCGGATCGCGGCGCGGGCGTCGAGGATCGCCCAACATCTGCCCTCGGTCACCGATCGCCAAACGATCGGCCTGCTCCTGCCCTCGGGTGCCGCATTCGTTTCCGCATTCTATGGTGCGATCGCGTGCGGGCGCACGGCGGTACCGATCAATTTCCTGCTGGGCGAGCGGGAAATCGCGCACGTGGTGGCGGATAGTGGGATCGACACGGTTGTGTCGGTCGCGCCGCTCGCGGGCCGCTTAAGCGGGTTGCCTCTTCGCGTCGTCGATCTGGCGGCGGCGGTCCCGCCGCGTCAAGCGGATGACCGTGGACCGCTGATTCGCCCGCCGCAGCCGCAGCCCCACGACGTCGCGGCGCTGATCTACACGAGCGGAACGGCCGGGCTCCCCAAGGGCGTACCGTTAACCCATGCGAACCTTCAGAGCGACGTGGACGCGGCGATCGCCCACGTCGAGCTCCAGGGCCGGCACCGGTTCCTGGGGCTGGTCCCGCTGTTCCACGTCTTCGGGTTGAACGCGACGATGCTGGCGCCGATCCAACTCGGGGCGACCGTCATCTATCTGCCGCGGTTCAACCCCGTGGCCGCGGTGAAGGCGATCCGGGAGCACCAGGTCTCGATCGTGGCCGGCGTGCCGAGCATGTACGCGGTGATCGCCCGGCTGAAGGACGCCGCG
>DASXMX010000249.1:0-31848 GCA_036495445.1 Tepidisphaeraceae bacterium | reverse complement strand
GCACAGAGGAAAGACAAAGAGAAAAGAACCGCGGATTACGCGGATCGCGGATGTGAAGACGGCAATTCTTCCTGTCTTCAACGCGTCATTGTTATAGTTCCACCCGCATGATTGCATTCGAAGTGAGAGTTAACGGGAAGC
This sequence comes from Tepidisphaeraceae bacterium, assembly GCA_036495445.1. GTDB lineage: Bacteria > Planctomycetota > Phycisphaerae > Tepidisphaerales > Tepidisphaeraceae > DASXMX01. The sequence goes on along the minus strand of DASXMX010000249.1, from coordinate 31,707 downwards.
GGGTCTGCATCGCAGGTGCGGAGGACTTGGGCGTCCTGTCCGCTCACGTGACGGCAAGCGGGAAGCTCGGCGGGAAAACGACGCCCGCGCGTCCGGACGAAACCACGGGTGAGGTCTTCTATTCTGTAGGAGGCCTGACCGCCCGGCCCGACCCGAAGAAGAACGTCCATCTTCGATGGAAATCGGTCGCGCCGTTGAAGGTCGGTGACATCGTCCAGATCGAAGTCGTCGAAACCGAGAAGGCGGATCGGCCGAAATCGCGAAAGAACGCTGTTCCTAAAGGTGCCTAACCTTCATTGCACGGACGGTGCGACGCCGGCCGGGGGCGACGTGGTTTGGCCGTCCTGCGCTTCCATCTGTGTGCATCTGTGCCCCATCTGTGGCCAAAATCTGTCTCCTGGCATTTGTCTCTGTGCCCTCTGTGTCCTCCGTGATCTCTGTGGTTGCATTGCTGCCCCACCAGAAATACAAATGCAGAAGAAGGAAGGGACAGGAATGTCCCTGCAACACGGCAGGGCAGACAGGAATGTCTGCCCCACCATGGAAGAGCCGTCTGATGTTCGCTCGTCTGCTGGGGGGACACGCTCACACCTCCGTCACATGGTCCCGCGGCGACTTGCTGGTGAAGGTGTCCTGTTTCTTGGTGACGAAGGCCCAGGTGAGGCCCGTGCCGCCGGTGAGGGTGTCGGGGGCGCCGTCGCTGAGGATGCTCTTCTTGTCGAGCGTGTAGTTGCCGTTGAGGCTCCGCGGCTGGTTGCCGGGGCTGTTCAGGTCGGCGACGCGCTGCTCGAAGCTGAGGTCGGTGCGGGTCCACTCGGCGAAGATCGCGTTGAGGGCGGTCATGTTGGTGTCGTAGATCGTGGAGTCGCCGATGAGGATGTTGTCGCCCGCGCCGCCGACGAGCGTGTCCGACCCGCCGCCGCCGATGAGGATGTTGCGGCCGGAGCCGCCCATGAAGAAGTTGTTGGCGGCGTTGCCGACGAACATGTTGTTGCCCGCGCCGCCGATGATGCCGTTGATGTTGGTGATGGTCCCGCCGATGCCGGTGGCGGTGTTGAGGGCGAGGTTGACGATCACGTTGCCGGTGTAGTGGGAGTAATCGAGCGTGTTGTTGCCCGGGCCGCCGTCGAGGTTGCCGGAGAGCGAACCGCCGTCGTAGATCGAGAACGTGTCGTCGCCCGAGCCGCCCACGAGGTTTTCGAAAGATGAGAACGTGTCATTGGCGATCGAGCCGCCGCTGACGGCACCGCTGTTGGCGCCGGTGACGTTCCACTGCGTGGTGGCGTTGGGCCCGATGAGCGTGTCGGAGCCGGCGCTGCCGACGAAGTTGGTGATGTTCGCGAAGACGCCGCCGATGCCCGGGGCGGCGTTGGTCTGCAGGTTGATCGTGATCGGCCCGGCCAGGGCCGAGTAGTCGAGGGTATTGGTCCCGGCGCCGCCATCGATGTTGCCCGAGACGCTGCCGCCCGGCTGGAAGGCGAACGTGTCGTCGCCGGCGCCGCCGGTGAGGTTCTCGAAGGACGAGAAGCTGTTGCTGCCGACGGTGCCCGCGTTGGCGCCGGTGATCGACCACGCTGTTGTTCCGGCCGGCCCGACCAGCGTGTCGGATCCGGCGCTGCCGACGAAGTTCGAGATGTTGGCGAATGTGCCGCCGATGCCTGGGCCGGTGCCAGTGGTGAGGTTCACGGTGATCGGGCCGGCGAGGGCGGAGTAATCGAGCGTGTTGACGCCGCCGGCGCCGTCGATGTTGCCGGCCACGCTGCCGCCCGGCAGGAAGACGAAGTTGTCCTTTGCCGGCCCGCCGATCAGATTCTCGAAGCTGGAGAACGTGTCGGCGCCCACCGACCCGCTGTTGGCGCCGCTGATCGTCCAGGTCTCGTCCACGTTGGCCCCGCTGATCGTGTCGGCGTTACTGGGGCTTCCGACGAAGTTGCCGATGTCGGCAAACGTCCCGACGATGTTGGTGGCGGTGTTGCCGTTGAGGTTGACCGAGACGGGACCGGGGAAGGCCGAGTAGTCGAGCGTGTTGCCCGTGCCGCCCCCGTCGATGTTGCCCGACACGCCGCCGCCACCGTGGAAGGCGAACGTGTTGCCGTTGCCTGTGCCGGTCAGGTTTTCGAACGAGGAGTAGGTGAACCCGCCCGTGATCGACCCGCCGTTCAGCGCGGTGAGGGAATAAACCGCCGGCCCGGCGGGGCCGATCAGCAGGTCGGACCCGGTGCTGCCGACGAAGTTCTGCAGGTTGTTGATCGTGCCGCCGATGTCGGATGCGGTGCGGTTGGCCAGGTTGACGGTGACCGGCGTGCCAAGGATGGCGTAGGTAAGCGTGTTCGTCCCGCCGCCCCCGTCGATGTTCCCGGAGAGGCTGGCGCCGGGGCGGATGGCGAAGGTGTCGTTTCCGCTGCCGCCGGTCAGGTTTTCGAACGAGGCGAACGGAAGCCCGCCGGCGAAGCCGCTGTTGGCGCCATTGAGCGACCAGAGCGTGTTCGCGTTGGGGCCGATCAGCGTGTCGGCGCCGGCGCTGCCGGTGAAGCGGCTGATGGCGCTGAACGTCCCGCCGATGCCGGCGCCGGTATGCGTCTGCAGGTTGACGGTGACCGGCCCGGCCAAGGCCGAGTAATCAAGTGCCTCGTTCGCGGCTGTGCCGCCGGCGACGTTGCCCGAAACGCTGCCGCCGGTGAGGAACTTGAACGTGTCGGCGACGTTGCCGCCATCGAAGTTCTGGATGTTGGAGAACGTCACCGTGCCGTTGAGCGTGCCGCTGTTGGCGCCGGAGATGTTCCAGGTGTTGGACCCGCCCGTGGCCACCAGGGTGTTGGTGCCCGTGCCGCCATTGATCGTCAGTCCGCCAGCGGGGATCGGGTTGCCGTTGGTGTAGTCGATGGTGATCGTGTCGTTGGCGGTCAGGCTGTTGAGGGTGATGGAGTTCAGCGGCGTGCCCTGGAAGCTGTTGGTGGCGGGGTCGAACCAGGCGGTCTGGCCGTTCATGGTCACTTGCGTCCCGCCGGCCGCGTCGCGCGAGATGATGATGGTGTCGTTCTTGTTGGCCAGTTGGTCGCCATTGATCGCGAGGTTGTAGGTGTCGGTAAAGTTGTCGTTATTTGGGTTGTTGTTGTCGATCGTCCAGATCGGCTGCAGGTCGAAGCGTTCGGAGTTGCCATCGGGCGCGATGTACGCGCCGAAGCTGTTGGAATAGAACGGCTGGACCATCGCCAGCGAGGTCGGCCCGCCGATGCGGTACGTCTCGTGCGCCTGGCCGCCCGGCTCCGCTTCGCCATCGCCGACCTGCACGAGCGATCCCGGGCTGCCGATCGAGTTGGTCGGGAGGTTGGGGTTGTTGGGCAGGTCGAGCTCGACGCCGCCCCCTTCGATGTCGCTCAGGCGTTCGGCGCTCTCGTGGCTGAACGTGTCGGGGAAGTTGTCGAAGTTCGAGTCGGTCCCGGCGGAGAAGATGTTGACGTTCTTGCTCGCGACGCTGCCGCTCGTGTTGTACCCGCCGTTGGTGCTGGAATCGGTGGGATCGGTGATGATCACGTAGATCGGCGCGTGCTCCAGGTCCGACGGGCTGCCGGGGCCGGTGATGTTGTTGGCGTTGACCAGGTTCGTCAACTCGGTCTGCGCCTGGCCCAGGCTGTGGCCGTCGCCCAGGTTGCCCGGGTTGAAGTTGCTGGGCGGGTCGGAGGACGTGTCGACGTAATAGTCGACCGAGGCCGGCGTCAGGTTGGCGGCGCTGATGCCGTATTCCGTCAGCCCGCTCAGATACTTGCTGTTCAGGATGGCCGTCGCGATGTTCTCCGGCGTCGACGGGTTGAACTGCCCCGCCCCGGTCCCCCAGTGTGTGCCCCAGAGCACCACGTGAAACACCGGCGGCGTCTGGATCATCTTGCTCGTGTTCGACGACTGCAGCGACTCCGCGCCGAATTGCAGGTTGAACACGACGGTGAACAGCCGCCGCTGTTCAAGCGTTTCTACCGCGGCCCGATGGATCGACGACCGTGACTGCCTCCGGGCGAACGACCTTTGACCGATGTCACGAGAACGGCTGCGCATACCCACTCCTTCCAAGAGAGGCGAGGCACGGACGCGCGGCAAGCCCGCCCGCGCCGGGGACCCGATCTGTTAACGCTTTACAGCCCTGCCAACACACGCCGGTGAATTGTGATCGCAAGCATACCGCGGCAGTCGCGAACGGCAAGAGAATTTCACTCAATGTTGCCCTGCCGAGAACTGCGGCCCGACCGCCAGGCTCTCCCGGGATTGCGTTTCACCCTTTCCCAGTACGGGAACGCTGGCGGGTTTTTGCGCGGGAAGCCCCGTCGTCGAAGCGAAAGGTGCCGGGGCGGACCCCCGTGTCCGCCCTGGTTGAAGATGTAGGGGCAGACCACCGTGTCTGCCCTCTCCGATGCGGGGTGCAGGAGGGCAGAGACAGGGCTCTTCCCCTACAGCACATGGCCCGTTCCTTCGCGTGCGGTGAATCGCCAGTGTACCATGCCCGCCATGCCGCAGCGGACCCTCCGATTCTGCCCGCAGTGCATCTCGACCGAGCATGCGGCGGGGCGGTTGCATTGCCGGGCGTGCGGGGCGGCGCTGCGGCCGCTGCTGGACGACGCCGGGGCGCTCAGCGGGGAGTTCCTCGTCGCGCGGAACTCCTGCTGCGGAAGTGGCTGCCGGAACTGCCCATATCCGGGTCGTGAAGTCGATCCGTTGCAGGCGACCCAGTCCGTGAAGACCAAAACGTGCGGCCGCTGCGGCGGCGACTTCGAGTGCCGCAGCACCGGGTGCTGGTGCGAGCAGGTCCGGCTCAGCCCCGCCGCATTGCAGTGGCTGCAACGGACTTACACCGACTGCCTCTGCCCCGCCTGCCTGTCCAACCACGCGGCCAAGTGAAGAGGGCATGACAGATGATGAAACTGTATCGGCGGGAAAACGGACGAGTGACGCACTACCACGAAGCGTGGGCGTCTGGCTCGAAGATTATCGAACATTGGGGCGAACTCGGAACGCGCGGCCAGCAGCGTGAGCACAAGGTCGACCGCAAACTGGGGAAGGACCGCAGCATCGCACGCGTTTTGGAACCTGCGATCCAAGCCGGTTTCGAACCGATCGACCGCGACGGCCACGAACTCTTGCTCGTCGAATACACAGTGCAAGGATTTGGAACACCCCCGGAGCTTGAGAAACGCCACGCACTTGAAGACCGGCTGAACGAGACGCTCGGTTGGACTGGCGTCGGTCACGTGGACGGCGGCAGCATCGGTTCCGGCACCATGGAAGTCGCGTGCATCGTCGTCGATGCGGCGGTGGCCAAGCGCGTGATCGAAGTAGATCTGCGTGACACGCCGTTTTGTGATTATTCCCGAATCTTCGTCGAAACGGCGGACTAGCCGACCTCCCAGCCACGGTGATTTCAACCCCGTGCATCCCTGGCCCTTCCGCGCGGTAGTCGCCATCGCAGGTGCTTTGGGTGGCATGGGCATGTACTCATGCACGTGGCGTTTCTCGTAAATACAGCCACAGAGATCACAGAGGACACGGAGAGCGATCCGGCGGACCCACAAGTGAGCCATCTGTGAAAGACGAGAAGGAAGGGACAGGAATGTCCCTGCGGCAGCTTAGGGCAGACAGGAATGTCTGCCCCACCTTTTGCGCTCTCTCGCCCTGCGCGGCTCTGCGCCGAGCCTTACTTCGACCGTCACGTTTACTTTGCCGGCGGCCATATCTCTGTAGTCGTTGACATGCAACCGGGAGGACACCGATGAAAACGCTGGCTGTGGTCCTCTTCGTGCTCGGCTTCTGTCTCGAAGCACACCACCTCGCGAACCCCGCGCCGGCGACGGCGGCCGACGCGATCGTTCGGTCCGATGAACGGGCGCTGCGCGGACCCGAACCACGCCGATACCAGCGGCTATACGCCGCTGCTTGTGGCCGCGATGCTGAACGATGCGCCGATGGCCCGCCTGCTGATGGCGCGGGGCGCCGACGTGAACCGCGCCACGCCTGCGGGGATGACGCCGCTGATGCTGGCGGCGCAGGGCGGCTCGCCGGAGCTGATCCACGGGCTGCTCGATCGCGGCGCCGATCCCAACGACCGCACGCGCGACGGCGACACGCCGCTGCACCTGGCGGTCCGCTGGCGCAACGTCGCCGGCATCGAGGTGCTGCTGTCGCGTGGCGCAGACGTCCGAGCGACGGACGAGGACGGCGGCACGCCGCTGGACGAGGCGCAGCGCGGCGGGGACCACCGGATCGTGGGGATGCTGACGGGCGGACCCGAAGTCCACGCGAACATCCGGCTTGCCGCTCGAGAGTAACGGCCGCTTGCTTGAATGGGAGGGCGAGGCTCCCGCCGAGCCGGCGGCGCAGCACGGGCTTCGGGAACGCCGACGTCCTCGCCGGCGCGGGGCGGACGAGGATGCCGATGAGGACGTCGGCGTTCCCAGGCCCCGGCTCGGCAGGAGCCTCGCCCTCCCGATTGGCCCGCGGTCGAGTATATTGAACCCCACGCATGATGCCGCGCACGCTCCTGGTTGTGGTGATCGTCTTCGTTTCAGCCGCCCGATGGGCCGTTGCCGGGCCACCGCCCGGCGGGTGGCCCGAGCCGCGGCACGACGCGCACCTCACCGGGGTGCAACCGCTCCCGGGCGCGATGAGCATGCCGCCGCGCGTGATCGCCGAACTGGAGGGCAAGACGAGCCGCGCGGCGCTGCTGCCCGTGGCGCTGCCGCACGGGGCGGGGTACGTCGGGCTGGCGATCGTTGGCGGGGCGCTGCGGTGCTACGAAGCGCAAGGCCGCCTCCGCTGGGCGACGCACCCGGCGGGCCTGAATTTCACGTCAATCGCCGCCCACGGGGATCTCGCCGGCGACGGCGGCGCGCTGGTCGCGCTGCAGGCCGGCCGGCCGGCCGAACCGTACGCCGCGGCGGTCCTCGTATCCGTTGCCGACGGACAGGTCGTCTGGCGGTACGACGTCGAGCCGATGTCCTACTCCTGGACGCTGCACGTCGGGCACTACCTGCCGGGCCTGCGCTCGCAGCAGATCGTCGTCTTGATGCAGGGCTACCCGCCGGACCCGCAAAACGGGTACATCACGCTCTTCAGCTTCGCCGAGGGGGCCAAGTCGCCCACGCAACGATGGCGCTACGCCTTCGATCACTACACCTGCTTCCCGACGCTCCTCACCGACGACCTGGACGGCGATGGCATTGACGAGCTGGTCGTCGAAACCCACAGCCGGATGTGGTTCCTCGACGCCTTCACCGGGCGCGTCAAACAGTACCTCAGTTGGGACGTGTCCCCCGGCAACATTCGCAGCTACGGGCTGGTGCAGTTCGCGGACCTCAACGGCGACGGCCGCAAGGACTTTTTCTGCATCGCCGACTTCGCCCAGCACCACGAGGTGCTGCTGAACGTCAACGGCCGGATGACGGAGGCGTGGCACCGGGGCTGGCCGGAGAGCGTGACGATCGGCCGCGTCGCTACCTGCTACCCGCTGCCCGCGCACGGCGACATCGATGGCGATGGCAAACAGTGCATCGTCGTCTCGATGTTCAACTCCGAGAACGAGCACGCCTGGCTCACGCTGGTTTACGACGCGGTGACGGGGCGGGTGAAGTATCGCCTGCCCGGCGTGATCGCCAGCACGCTGGCGCGGGTGGGCAACCGCGCGGCGATCCTCGCCGAGCCCTCCGACGATCCCGGGGCGGCCCAGCCGGACGGCAGCCATCGCGTGGCATCGCATGCGGGCGTGATTGCCTACGAGGCGGAAGGCGGCACGCTGCGCGAAGTCCGGCGCGATCCCGATGCCCAGGCGGTTCGCATGGAGGGCGCGGATCGTCCGCACCTGCGTCGCGGCGGGCAAGCGTTCACACTCGCAGCCGATGCGGCGGGAAAGATCACGACCAAGCCCTGGCAATCACCGCCTTCCCAAGTGCCTTCGATCGCGGCTTCGCTCCCCGTGGCCGGCGCGCCGCCGGAGCTGCTGGCGGCCGATCTCCTGGGCGAAGGCCGGAATCAGTTGCTGGTCTATCGCGACGGCCTCGCCACGCTCTATCGCCTGACCGGCAGAACGCTTGAGAAGGCGGCCGAATATCCCTCCACGGCCTTGCCGGTCATCGCCGACCTGGAGGGGACCGGGCGGCTGGACTTGGTGTTATGCGACGCGTCGCTCGATCATCAGCCGTCGGTGAAGGCGATCAGCCCGTCGGAGGGGGGTCGGATCGTCTGGACGATGACGTTTCCCCCGCCGGCCCATCCGACGTTGCCCAAGCCCCGCCCGGCTTACCTGCGGGCGGGCCATTTCACCGGGCGGCCCGGCGCGGACGTGTATTGCTGGTTTGCGGTGCCGTCCGTTCGCAGTGCGGTCGTCGACGGGCGCAACGGCCGGATCGTCTGGGAGGCCGGCGAAATCCCGGCGCTGGAACGCTACGTCGGCCCCAGCGTGAACCTGGCCGCCGCCGCCCCGTTCGCGCGCGCGGGGCACGACGACCTGATCTTCACCAACCCGGACGATTACTGCGTCGCCGATGGCGGCACCGGCAAGCTGCTGCTCGGGCCCTTGCTGCCGGCGAACATCTTCCATCAGCCCAGCCAGGGCCTCTACACGTTTCCGGCGGTCCTCGATTCGCCCGATGGGGGCGATCCGACAGTCTGCCTGGCCGGCGGCCATTACTTCCAGGCGGCGATGACGCATCGGGCCAGGCCGCTCTGGTACAAGCTCCCGCCGGTCGGCGAGGCGCGCGCCGCCAACGAAGGGTTCTGCCAACACCCGGATGGCCATTGGCTCATGGGATTCGGCCGGCAGAACGGCAAGTTCGCCTGCGTGAACGTCAGCGACGGAACGCTCCGATGGGAATTGGACGTCGCCGCCACCTGCACGGACGCGATCGCGTGCGATGTGAGCGGCGCGGGCGAGCAAGACTTCGTGTTCGGCACGAGCCACGGCCGGTTGTATGCCGTTTGGGATGACCAGACCGCCGGCCGCGTGCGATGGACGGCCGACCTGCCCGCGCCGGCCGCGGGCTCGCCGATCGCCGCGGATCTGACCGGCAGCGGGAAGAGCCAGATCATCGTTCCGCTTGCGGACGGGCGGGTTGTCGTGGTCGACCGATCGCCGTGAGCTTGACGATCGGCTCCGACCCGATCGCTGCCAGTCCGATCGCGGGTGAGTCTTCCGGACGATCGGGCCAGTATCGGGTGGCATGGGCATGTACTCATGCCCGTGTCTTCAATGTTGACCGGACGGAGTGCAATCTGTTCCCGCGATCACGAAGTTGGGAGCCAAGCGATGGGCGTTGAGCATGAATTGATCTTGAAAGGCATGGCCGAACTGCACGGCGGCAACCTCGACGCCGCCGAGCGGACGTGCGCGCAGCTCATGGCTGCGCGGCCGAATGACGCCGAGGCGCTGAACCTGCGGGCGTTGATCGCCCACCAGCGCGGGCAGTTGGCCGACGCGGTCAAACTCTATCAGAAGGCAATCGCCCTCCGGCCCGACGCGGCGGGATTTCACAATAATTTGGGCGTGAGCCTGACGGCGCTCGACCGCGCCAGCGAGGCGGCCGAGAGCCACCGCAAGGCGGCATCGCTCAATCCGAACTCGGCGCAGATCCAGTACAACCTCGGGATGGCGCTGCAGGCACAGGGACGGTACGCCGAGGCGCTGGCGGCGCTGCGGACGGCCGCGGCGCAGCGGCCCGATCACGCGGAGAGCCACAACGGCCTGGGGATCTCGCTCTACATGACCGGCGACCTGCACGGCTCGATCGCCGCGTTCGAGCGGGCCGTCGCCCTGCGGCCCGACTTCGCGTCCGCCTGGAGCAACCTGGCGATCGAGCTGCGCGACGTGAACCGCCTCGACGAGGCGCGGGCCGCGTACCGGCGGGCGATCGCGCTCCAGCCGGATCACCCCGACGCGCACAAGAACCTGGCGATCCTGCTCCTGCTGACTGGCGACTACGCCGACGGTTTCTGGCAATACGAGTGGCGGTGGAAGTGCGACGGCGCCCAGATCCGCCGGTTCGACCGCCCGCGCTGGGCCGGGCAGGACCCGGCCGGCCAGACGATCCTCCTGTACGAGGAGCAGGGGTACGGCGACGTGATCCAGTTCGCCCGCTACGCCCGCGTCCTGGCCGACCGCGGCGCCCGCGTGATCTTCGGCTGCCGCCCCGAACTGGGCCGGCTCATGGCCTGCTGTGCCGGCGTCGCGCAGGTCCTGGTCCCCGGGCAGCAGATGCCCGCGTTCGACCTGCACTCGCCGCTGCTGAGCCTCCCGCTGTTCTGCGGGACCACGACGCCGGAGGCCGTGCCCGCGGAGGTGCCGTATATCCGGATGAGCCCTGAGATCGCGCAGCCGTGGCGCGAGCGAGTTGGATTTTGTGCCGCGCTTCGGGTGGGGCTGTGCTGGGCGGGCAATCCGCAGAATCGTAACGATCGGTACCGCTCGATCCCGCTCGAAAAGTTCGCGTCGCTGGCCTCGGTGGGCGAGATCGAGTTCCACTCACTGCAAGTCGGCCCCTCCGCTGCCGATCGTTCGCGCGCGCCGGAGTTGAACCTGCGCGATCACGGAAGCGAATTGAAGGATTTCGCCGAGACCGCGGGCCTGATCGAGCAACTCGACCTGGTGATCAGCGTCGACACGTCGATCGCCCATCTGGCCGGCGCGCTGGGCAAGCCGGTGTGGGTCCTGTTGCCCGAGGCTCCCGACTGGCGCTGGCTGCTGGAGCGATCCGACAGCCCCTGGTATCCGACCGCTCGCCTGTTTCGGGTCCAACGGGATTGGGACGACGTCCTTGCGCGGGTGACGGATGAATTGGGGCAATGGGTGCAGAAGTTTCGACGTCCCTCCCCGGTTTAGTTCCCCGCTCCCCCGTTTAGCCCCGGCGCCCACGCCGGGTTTCCGGATGCGCTATCGGAGACCCGGCGTGGGCGCCGGGGCTAAACGGGGGAAACGGAGGAACGGGATCTTGCGGATGGATGATCGCGTTTAGTAGAATTGCGGTATGGTCAAGGGGTACCACGCGATCTGGTCCTGTTACGGATTCTGGTTGCCGAATGATGCCCGCGGATCCTGGTCGAACGAGGTGTGGGCGCCTGCGACCGTTCGGGGAGGCAACGAAGGGCAACAATATACCTGTTGCACTACCACTGAATTCCGGCGAGACGGGCCGCGTGTATGAAGTGCAGCAGTTGGCAGGCCCCAAACCCGATGACCATGATGAATGCCAAGAAGTACAGCTTGTTGCGGCGGGTAATCGCTGCCGCGAGTTCTGGCTCGGCTGAGGGTGGCGGCTTGCGGCCATCAAAGTACCACTGCCCAATTGCCCCAACCACGAGCAAAAGCACGCTGATCACGAGACTGTGGATGGAATTATCCGGAAACTCAAACATCTTGCATCCCGTATCCGTGTGGCATCACTTCTTCTTTGGATGCTTGGCCCGCGCCGTCGGGCGAGGCTTCGGGACGATCCTTCCCAAGATCCGAGTCCGTGCCTTCGCCTGCGCCATCATGCCCGATCACGTGCACCTTGTGATCGACCGAAGCCCCGAGTGGCTGATCGAGGGGATCGTCTCCTACCTCAAGCGCGCCGCCACCCGACAATTGAATCGCGAAGGCATTCACCCCTTCGCGACTATCAACGCAACACCGGTCGCGTTCCCCCGCCCTGGGTCGAAGGCGGCTGGTTCCGCTACCTGAACGACGAACCGGCCATCGAAGGCGCGATCGATTACGTCCGCCAGAACCCCACCCGGATCGACTTGCCCCTTCAGCACTGGTCGTTCATCACGCCATTTCATCGCGTGGAGCAAGCGTGAGCGCGTCGGTCAAGCATATCATCTCGCGGTGATCGCGTGGGCAACTAATGCGATGATGCAGAACACGACCGCGAGCCACACCAGCCATTGCCAGGGATCCCGCGGCGCCCACGGATGGACCCACGACGGATCACGTCGTGATCGGGAATGCGAGACCAGCCCGAGAACCGACGCGAGCGTGCGGGTGGGGGAACTCGTCGGACGATTGATTGCGCGCATCATCTCGCGGCTCATCCGGAACCGCTTGACGAACTGCGAGACTTCGCCCATCTGCACGCCCGCGCCCCGGGCGATCCGCCGGCGACGAGCGCCGTCCAAAAGGTCTGGGTCCGATCGCTCCTTTCGACTCATTGATCCGTGGATCGCCCGCATCCGAACGATTTGCTTCGCGACTGCTGCGTCGGTGCCCCCGACTCGGCTCGTCAGCTCGCGCATACCGGGGATCATCCCCATCCACCGGCTCAACGGGCCGAGGCGCTCGACCTGAGTCATTTGCGCGACGAAGTCGCTCATACCGAAGTCATGACGGTCCATACGCGGCTCCGAGCAAACAAACCGAACTGACTTGCGTGCCTTTCTTCTTATCCGCGTCATCCGCGCAATCCGCGGTTCCTCCTCTTTCGCAAGACGAGAAAACCGCGGATTGCGCGGATGACGCGGATGGGGAAACACACACCCTCCCCGGCCTTCCTTCGCGCCTTCGCGGTAAAAATATCGGATTGCGAGTTACAAGCTTGAGGCGTCCGCCGCCCGGCGGAGCTTGGCGAGGGCGGACTTTTCGATCTGGCGGACGCGGTGCTTGGAGAGGCCGAGGCGTTCGCCGACCTCGTCGAACGTGATGCCGGAGTCGTTGCCCAGCCCGTAGTGGGCCGAGAGGACCCGGCGTTCGCTTTCGCTGAGGCGCGAGAGGAGCACGCCGACGTGCTCGCGGTCGGCCAGGCGGTCGGTGGCGAGTTCGTGGTCGCGGTCGGGGACGGATTCGAGGATGTGCTCCTCGATCGAGGTGGTGCGCTTGGCCGAAAGCATCTGGGGAACGCTGCGGGCGAAGCCCTTCATCAAGGCCAGCGTCGCGTACGTGCTGAAGCGGTGCCCGCGGTGGACGTCGAACCCTTCGACGGCCCGCATCAGCGTGATGTTGCCGTCGCTGATCAGCTCCATGATCGAGACGCCCGGCCGCAGGTGCTTGCGGGCGACGCTGACCACGAGCCGCAGGTTCGCCCGGAGGATCGCGTTCTTCGTTTCGATCGCGGCCCGGAGGTAGCCTTCCAGTTCTTCCAGGTGTCGCAACTTGGCGAACTGTGGCTCGAGGTTCCGCCGGGCGGTCACGAACTGGAACTTGTGGAAGTTGAATTTCAGGAACAGCGCCCGCTCTTTGGCCGGGGTCAGCAGCGGGGTGCGATACAGGTCCTGCAGGTAGGGGGGCAGATCGCGCGGGATCCGCAGATCTTCGGGCCGGGTCTGGGCGGCGAGCTCTTCCTGCGAGACGAGCTGCCGGATCAGGTCGGCCGCGTCGTCCTGGTGATAGAGCGAATCGTCGATGAACTTGGCCTTGCGGCGATTGAGCCGCTCGATCCGCTCGTCGACGATGACGCGATAAATCGCCGACCGCGTGCGGCAGGTCTTTTTCGCCAGAGATTTGAGCGACATTCCGCGCCGGAATCCCCGGAGGATGCGCTGCCGTTCGGCATCGGAGATCGCTTCGGTTGCCTGGGGGAAAACGGCCTCAGCCGGGTGCTCCTGGTCGAATTTGCGGATGGTGTGGAGGATCGTGAGGGGCGAGCGGCCCAGCTTGCGGGCGATCCGGCGGGCGATTTCCTTGCTGCAGCAGCCGCATTGGCCCGCGAGGCGCCTGGCCCGGCGGACGATCGCGTCCCGCTCTCGTTCATCGATCTGCGAGAAGTTCGTCCCCCGCGCCACCTGCTCGCGATGGGCGGCGAGGAACCGCTCGACGCTGGAGAGCAGGAACCCGACGCGGCGCTTGCCGTCCGGGAAGACGAACCGCCGTCCCGGCAAGCCTTTGCGGCGCCATCGCTGGATCGTCTTGCTGGTGACGTTGAACCGCTCGGTCACGTCCTCGATGCTCAGCACCGGCTGGCTGAGCGCCTCGGTCCGCACGTCCAGCGTGTCGCTGATCTGCTCGATCAACAGCCCTAGATCATGCTGCACCGCCGCCCCGGCCAGCAGCTCATCGCTCAGCGTTTTGGGGTGATACCCGGTGATGCGGAAGACGAGGAATTCGCAGGGGTAAGCTTTGTTCGGATCGATCGTATGGAGCAGATCCTCGGCGGCGTTGACCTGCGCCAGCCGCACGTCCTGCGGCGTAAACTCCATCTGCCGAGCGAACTCGGCCAATGTGTCAATCCGGTACTTCGCCACGACCCACCATTATCCAACGATCGGGAGGGGGGTCAAGGCAGAAATCGGTGCCTTGAGATTTGCATTCCCACAGGATATCATTTTATATCATCCCGGAGCTTTGGTTATGGCAACTCCCGTTAAGGTAAGGAAATGGGGGAGCAGCATGGCCGTGCTGATCCCCAGCCAGTTCGCCAAGACGCGCGAGATCGAGGTCGGCACGATGCTGGATTTGGAATCCGTCCGCGTCGTCAAACTTCGTCGGCGGTACAAACTTTCGGAACTGATGGCCCAGTACAAGCCGGAGCATCGACACGGCGAGTGGGACTTGGGCGGTCCCGTCGGTAACGAGGTTTGGTAGATCACCCCATGGCCCGTCAATCCTTCACGCCGGACCGGGGGGATCTGGTGCATGTCAACTTGAGCCCCTCGGCTGGCCGGGAACTGACCGGACCGCATTACGCGCTCGTACTGAGCCCAAAATCGTACAATCGGGGGAGCGGAACGTCGATTTGTGTCGCGATCACGTCCCGAATACGAGGCGGACCCTTCGAGGTGCTATTGCCGAAGGGCCATTTGCCTCCCAAGGCGGGCGTTGGCGACGTCGATTCCGTCGTGCTTTGCGACGCGGTGCGCCAGCTCGACTTTCGCGAGCGCTCGATGGAATGGGTCGCGCGGTGTCCCCGTCCGATTCTGGACGAGGTCACTGCACGTTCGCTTTCGTTGATTGATCCAGAGGCGGAATTCTAGCCCGCGTGAAACTGTACAGCCCGGCCGAGACCGTCGCCGATTGCTTCAAGTTCAGAAACAAGATCGGCCTCGACGTGGCCCCCGACGCCCTACGGGAATGCCTGCGGCAGCGGAGGGCCACAAGGGACGAAATCCACGGCATGGCGCAAGTCTGCCGGGTGGCGAACGTGATGCGGCCGTACATGGAGTCGCTCGCGTCATCCCAAAGCGCGTCTGCAATATCCAAAGGCTAATGCCAAGGGATGATCCGGCCTATTTCTTCCCCCGGGCCCAATACTTTACCCTCCCTTGCGATCTGCTCAACGGTGCCGAAGGCCGGGGATTTCAATGGGACAACGGTCTGCCTGACCGGGATACGGGACTCGTAGACCCAAGCAATCTCCACTTCACACAAAGAAGTATTCTCTGCGACCTTAACGCCATCGGCCACGAGCCATCGAATCAGCATCATGATGGCCCTTTCATCGGGAGCATTGATCACGATCGCGTCCATGACAGCATCTTACCGCCGCCCGCGCCAAAAGGTTCCGGGTGATTTGCCCGCCTACGATGCCCAAATGAAGCCCAGCCGCCTAATTCTCAGCATGGCTGCCGGCGCGTTAGCAATCGGTGTTGGCCTTGCAATCGGCGAGACGGCGGAACGCCCGCTAATCGGGAGCCCACCAAGCGCGAGGCAGATCACCGGATTTGCAATCGGTTTCCTTGGCCTTGTGTGGTGCATGAGGGTTTGGTCTTCGCGACACGCCAAGGTCAGCTTCCCATGGGGCTGCTGCCACCATTGCGGCTACGACCTGACTGGGAACACTAGCGGCGTTTGCCCAGAGTGCGGAACGAAGATCGGATCGCGGCGATGAGTAGGCGGCCCCCAAAATCCGGTCTGTCAGGGAATCTGTAGGAAAAGCCCACATTGTTGGGTACGCTTCAGCACGGGCGGGACGCCCGTGCCACGGGAAACCGTCACCCGCATTCCGTTCCGAAGAATGATCGTGCCCACGCCCGCACGACTTCAGAAGTACCCGAACACCGCCAAGGCGAGTGGGAGTGGGGCAAACCTGCCGGACGCGAGGTCTGGTGAGCGACCGAGCGATCCGGCCCAAGATTTTGCCCCCGTTCCCTCGCCCGCCTCATGGGTTACACTTGATCGGCCTCGGCCCCTTGCCCGATAGTGGACAGGAGTGGAAGGGGGTGTCTTCCGGCAAAGTCAGTCTTGGCAGGCCCTCGACCCCCGGATCAGTGGCCCGTGCGATCGGTTGCGTATGAACCCGACGTCCGACGTCCCTAACCCGACGCCCAGCCACGTGCGCGTGGTGCAGTTGGACGTGCTCCGCGGGGTGGCGATTCTGCTGGTGTTGTTCCGGCACATGCCGTTGAGCGCCAATCTGGCCGGGCCGCTGCGGCCCGCCGCCCGGTTCCTGTGGCACCTGGGCTGGACCGGCGTCGACCTGTTCTTCGTCCTCAGCGGGTTCCTCATCGGCGGGCTGCTCTTCAAGGAGATCAAGACGACCGATCGTCTTGACGTCAAGCGATTTCTGATCCGCCGGGGGCTGAAGATCTGGCCGGCCTATTTCGTCTTCCTGGCCTACGTGTTCGTCGCGCAATACACCGCTTTCACGCCGGGCCGGGTGATCGCGCCGGAGTTCGTCCGCGTCTTCACGCACCATCCGTCGCAGGCGATGGCGTCCATTTGGAATGCCCACGGTCACAGTCTGCGCAATGCGCTCTACGACATCGGGCCGAACCTGATTCACGTCCAGAACTACGCGCACCACAGCGCCCGCGGGATCACGTGGTCGCTGGCGGTGGAGGAGCACTTTTACCTGGTGCTGCCGCTGTTCTTGCTGCTGCTGGTCCGCCGGCGCACGCCGGGCGCGGCGATGCCGGCGGTGCCGATCGCCGCGGCGGCCGTGATCGTCGCCTGCACCGCGCTGCGGTTCCTCGTCAACTGGAACCGCCCGTTCGACGAGGTCGCCAACGTTTACCCGACGCACCTGCGGATCGACGGGCTGTTCCTCGGCGTATTGCTGGCCTACCTGTTCCACCTCCAGCCGCAAACGCTGGCCCGCCTCACCCGCCGGCCCGGGTGGCTGCTGGCCATTGGGCTGGCGCTGGTGCTGCCGATGGGGATCTTCGACCTGACCGATTACCGCTTCGTCTGGACGATCGGCTACACGATGCTCTACCTCGGGTACGGGTGCATCCTGCTCGCCTGCGTCTTCAGCCCCACGGGCAAGCCGCTGGGGAACCTGCTGGCCAGCCGACCGGCGGCGCTGCTGGCGTGGGTCGGCGTCTACAGCTACTCGATCTACCTCTGGCAATTCGACCTCGGCCACGACCCGATCGCCGCCTGGTTCAACGCCGGCCGCCTCCCGCAGCATCACGTCTCCCTCTGGTGGCTCGCCGTCACGCTGACGTTCGTTACGCTTTCGGTGCTCGCTGGCGCCGCGCTCGCCCGCCTGGTCGAGTTCCCCACCCTGAGAATCCGCGACCGCCTCTTTCCCGCCCGCGCCGACGCGATCACCCCGACGCCCACGCCCGTTCCGACAGAACCGTCGCCCGAGCCTTCGCTCGTGGCGGGCGCCGCCCGATGAAAAGCAAATGCGCCGCCAAGACGCCAAGGACGCCAAGGGGGAGAAACACGACGCGGAGACACGGGGACGCGGAGACGCGGAGAGAAAGACGGCCTCCTTCCCCGCGTCTCCGCGTCACCGCGTCCCCGTGTCGGTTTTCTTATCCGACCCGGCAAAGAACTTCACATTCCGGTGCTACAATCGGGCAGGCCCTCCCGCCCGAGGTGTTAACATGTTCACGGTCAACGTCGGCGACTACGCGGTCACGGTCCAGCAGGGAAGCCTCCCGGCCATCTACGGCGACTACAAGCGGCACGCCAAACTCTGCGACGAGTTCTCCATCCGCCCGCACGAGGGGGGCGAGCTCTGTTTCGTCTCCGTCTCCGCGGCGCAGAAGTGGCCGTTCCTGATCGTCGCCCAGCGGTTCGATCTGGCCGAGGCGGGGCTGGACCCGGCGGTGCTGATCGCGCCCGATGCGCACACGCTCTTCATCGGCGCCGGCCGCCGCGTCCTGGGCTACCGGCTCGACGTGCCCGAGCGGCTCTTCGAGCACACCGTCGACGCCGGGTTCTGGGAATGGACCCGCCACGGCGACGTCGTCCTGATGGCGGGCGAACTCGAACTGGGCGCCTGGGACATCCACGGCAAGCCGATCTGGAACATGCCCCTGCAGCCCGCGTGGGAATACAAGGTGATCAACGGCAACGTCCACCTCAACGTCCTCGGCCGCCGCACCGCCTTCGCCCTCCGCGAGGGGCCGGCGTTCGCGGCGCTGGAAAAGTAAGGAAAAAGACATTGCCGATTTCGGATTTCGGATTGCTGATTGGGAGGCAGGATGCGTGAAACGTGATGAGTGAAACGTGACAATGCCCTCGGCCGCGCGTCACGTTTCACTCATCACGTTTCACGACCGCCTTTTCAATCCGCAATCAGCAATCCGAAATCAGCAATTGAATTCAATTGACCCCGCTATGACGACACCCTCCGATTCCCCTCCCACGCCTCCTCCCTCCGCCCCCGTGCGGACGCTCCGCCGGATCCTGACCGAGGCGGCGTTCGTCGCGGTCGCGGGCGCGCTGGTGCTGGGCGTCTTCTGGGAACTCGGGCTCGTCGACGTCGGCTGGGTCGTCGCCGCCATCGTCTGGGCCGGCGGAACCTCCCTGCTCGAAGTCGTCCGCCTGCTGCAGGCCCGCCGATAAGAGTTGCCAGTTGTTAGTTGCCGGTTGCCAGGGAAATGTCAGTTTCAACGTCGTGATTTTGCCATCACCCGGCAGAACAGAATCCAGGGCGGCCATTCCGCGACGGCGATGGCGGCCCCCTTCCGCCAACGAGCCCCGGGCGCATAATGGTCCATGAGCACCGCGACGGCGATGGCAAGCGCGATTGCTGCAAAGAAATGGATCGCCTCGAAAACGCCCTTCACGTTCCGCATCTTACCGACCGCGCCGCAAAAGGGGCACGTCGGCGTTCCCGCGCCGCTCACGGGCGGCGTTTTCATGCGCGGGCGGTAAGATGCGGGGGTGCGCCTTTGGTTCGAATCCGATAGCTAATTTGCAGAGCAATAATATCCAAACTCGCACCGTCGGATTTGGGAATGCCAAGAATTCGACTTTGGGAAACTGACTTATGAAAGCATTTAATCCCACTCAATCTCGCGAAGCACTTGACGGCGACGTCGGGTATCGCTGGACGTTAAGCCGTAATTTTGAAGAAGCAAGAAATATGCGGGGGCTTGCCAGCAGCGCGGGTGCCTTTCTCAACATGGCGGTCAAGTGTCTCTTGGTTGGATACGACGATGCTGCGTCACAACTGTCGAAGCGCGCGTTCGAATGGCTAACCGTGGCCATCAAGGAAAAAGAGAGGCCGCGCGCTTATGGCGAATACGGCACCGAGGCCCAGTGGCATCGGGACCTCGCAATGTGCAATTGGCTCTTGCATGCGGTGCATGACGTCGAAAACTTGAAGCGATATGTCGAGTACGAAGACCGCTTCCTGATGGGCTCCAAAATTGGCCGAGACAAGACGAATGTATCCTTGGCCTTATTGGGTTACGTTGATGCCGGTGCTTATCAACAGGCATTAGAGCGGTTCGCCAATGCTGGCTTGCAAGTTCCTGAATCGTTGGATTCGATTCGGAGCGAAGGTCAATTGTGCTACGTTATCTGCCGCCACCGGCTCAGGCAGGAATATTTGGAAGCAGACGTTAAGGCCGCGGCTGAGAAGTTCCTGAAGCGTAGCGTAAACGGATGGCTGGTTGATGGACACTTCCTTCGCGCGGCCCAATGGATGAAGGTCGTTCACTGGCGGGAGGGGAACGTAGGCCTTTCGCCCAAAGGCGCCGTGTTGAAGTGCTATGAATACGTTTCCGATGTCACACCGCCTACTCCGACGAAACCTGGTCCTTGACAGAGATCGAGGCGGCAGTAATCGGGGTCAACGCTGCTCTGTAGAAAACCTGCGTAGTTCCCGCTGAGTCCGCCCGAACGGGCGGACGTATTGCTGAAAGCATGACTACCGGCAAGTCGCCACGGAAGGTGGCCACGGAGGCGCTGGCGGTCGGGGAAAAGGTGTTCCCCCGGTTCGGGGGCTGATCGGGGTCAACTCTTGACTCTTGACATAATGTCAAGAGTCAAGAGTCGACACCGTGGACGGCCCCAAGAGAATTGGCCACAGATAAACACAGATGCACACAGATGAGCACTGGTTTGAAGTGGCGGGTCACCTTGCGTGCGTGATTGGTAACGGGTCAGGGCGGGACCAATCGCCACACCACGTACAGGTAACCTGCTGCGTAAAGGATCGGCCACAGGACTAGCAGCACGACGAACGTCAAAGCCATGATTCCGAGCCGATTCGTGCGTGGTCGCCGACGTGACTCCGTGCTTGAGTAATCAAGTTTCTGCGGAGAGTCTGCCATGCCCGATATCCTATCCGAGCTCCCAGATTTCCCATCCGCATTTCATCTGTGTGCATCTGTGCCCCATCTGTGGCCAACAACGCATTTGGTGTTTCTCTGTGTTTGCTCTGTGTCCTCTGTGTCCTCTGTGGTTGGTTGACTTTCAAGCGACCCATGAACAGCAACGCACCGCCGCGTCCATCAGCGAACCGGAAGCCGGCCGTGGCGCGAACGCGATCGGCGGCGATCCCCGAGCGGTTCCAGCTCCTGGTCGATTGCCGCGACGAGGCGGAGCAGCGGAAGCTTTACGAGGAACTCGCCGCCCGCGGCGTCAAGTGCCGCGTGTGGGTGATTTGAGGAGGGACAAGGTCAACAACAGATGCTGCCGATCACCGTCCAACTTCAGTGCCCGCTCTTCGACAGCTTCCGCGTCCGCCAGGTCGCGGGGATGTTTGATCTTCAGGTCGACCAACCCACGCTCGGCGAGGAGATCCGCGCCGAAGTGCCGTCGCCCGACGAGCCGTGGTCGATCGGCGTGATCGTCGGCCCGTCGGGCTCCGGCAAAACCTCTCTCGCCCGCGCCGCCTTCGGCCCCGCGGTCTACGCGCCCCAGCCCTGGCCCGCCGACCGGGCCGTGATCGACTGCCTGGGCGAGTTGCCGATCAAGCAGCTCACGCGCACGCTCACCGCCGTCGGACTCAGCGCCCCGCGCACGTGGCTCAAACCGTACGCCGTCCTGAGCAACGGCGAGCGGTTCCGATGCGAGCTGGCGAGGGCGCTGCTGACGAAAGGCGACGCGGGGCGGAAATGCGACGGGGAGAGGGGGAGACGGGGAGATGGGGAGAAGGAACGGACACCAGAAAACGTCCCGACTACCGCTCTTGTCCCCCCATCACCCCATCCCCCTATCCCCCCGTCTCCACTCCGCCCCGTCCCCCCGTCTCCTCCGACAACGGTCGTCTTCGACGAGTTCACCAGCGTCGTCGACCGCACCGTCGCGCGGATCGCGTCGGCGGCCGTATCGAAGGCGATCCGAAGCGGAACAGTCAACGTCCGGTTCGTCGCGGTCACGTGCCATTACGACGTCGTCCGGTGGCTCGGGCCGGACTGGGTCCTGGATATGTCGGGGCCATCCCTATCACGAGGTCGGGTTCGATGTCCGCCGATCGCCCTCGAGATCACGCGATGCGACCGATCGATTTGGAGCCTCTTCGAGCGTCATCATTATCTGACCGGCTCGCTGCACCGCGGGGCCGCGTGCTTCCTCGCCCGCTTCGAGGACCGCCCCGCGGCGTTCGCCGCCGTGCTCCCGTTCCCGCACCCGCGCCGGCCCGGCTGGCGCGAGCACCGGCTCGTCTGCCTCCCCGACTTCCAGGGCGTCGGCATTGGCTCCGCCCTGAGCGACTTCGTCGCGAGCTGCTACGTCGCCACCGGCAAACCCTACTTCAGCACCACGAGCCACCCCGCGATGATCCATCACCGGGCCAAGTCGCCTTTGTGGAAGATGCACCGCGCCCCCGCGCCGGTGTCGCGCCACGCGCGATCGAGCCGCGACACGACGTGCATGGCCGATTCCAATTCGCGCGGCCGGGTCACCGCGGGGTTCGAGTATGTGGGGCCGCCGCGACTTCGGGACGCGTGGCGACTCGGAGTTGCGCGTGCGGTTGTGAAATCCGGTTGAACCGGTGAGAGACGCGAACCGCCTCGCACATCTGAAAGACAGTTCACCGCGAAGGCGCGAAGGCGCGAAGTGAAATCTGAATGTCTTTCTTATCCGCGCCATCCGCGTAATCCGCGGTTCTCTTCTTGCTTTCCGAAAGAACAATTGGACCGCGGATTACGCGGATAGCGCGGATGAAATGCAGAGTGGGGGCGCGCGACAGGGTTGTGAGCCGCGCCCTCGTTCGTCTTTCTTCGCGGCTTCGCGCCTTCGCGGTTGATCTTCAGAGCTCGTCCTGGCCTATCGGGGGCTTCAGCACTTGTTTGAGCAGGTTGAAGTACTTCGGATCTTCTCCTTCGAAGATCTCGCGACCCGCCCCCATGTAGGCGAGCGTGAGCTCCTGGGCTGCGGCGTGCATGTCGTTGCGCTCGAAATGAATCTGCCCGACCCGCAGGTGGATGAACAGGTTCCCGACCCCATTGGGACAGCGGAGCGCGAGTTGTAGTGCCTCGAACGCATCATCGAATTGTCCGTCGAGGAACAGCACGTCCCCGATCGAGGCGTAGATCCAGGTCGCCGCGTCCCAATCGTCTTTCGGGTCGGGGACCAGCTCCAGCGCAGAGCGAAACTTCGCGGCTGCTTCCGCGAATCGATTGCTGTCCGCGAGGGCGTTCCCCTCGTCGGTGAGGGAGGTGATTTGCCGATGCAGCGAGTCATCCATCTCCCGCGACATGCGTCCCGCTCCTTTCCAATTTGGTTATACCCCATGCGCATCGACGAGAACAAACGCAAAGACATCATCAATAACCTCAAGATCGGCATGCCTCTCACGAAGGTTGCCGACCTGGTGACGCTGTCTGTGGAGGACATTCAGCGAGCGATGGATGAGGAACCTCCGTTCAAGGCTGAGGTTAACCAGGCGATCGCCAAGTGCATGGAGACGCAGCTCAAGAAACTGAAGCGCCTCAAGAATTGGCAGGCGGTTGCGTTCCTTCTTCAGTCGCTTTGGCCTACGCGTTTCGGGCGCAGGAGTCGCGGAGCCGGAAAGCGGCGCGGGAGGCGTTCCCCAGCGCGCGGGGAATTCGATCGCAAAAACCTCACCGACGACGAGCACGAGCGTTTGAGACACCTGCTGGCCAAAGCCCATGGACGAATTCGAGAAGAACGAGACGACCGACGACTACCGCAAGGAGATGGAGGGGGATCTTAGCTACTTCATCGAGCAAGCCTGGCCCGTCGTCGAGCCCGGCACGCCATTCGTCGAAGGCTGGCACCTGAAGGCGATCGCGAAGCACCTCGAAGCCGTCACCCGCGGGCAGATCCGCCAGCTCCTGATCAACATCCCTCCGCGGCACATGAAATCGCTGGCGGTGTGCGTCTTCTGGCCGGCGTGGGAGTGGACGATGTACCCGCATCGCCGCTGGCTCTTCGCCAGCTACGCCCAGTCGCTTTCGACGCGCGACTCGGTCCGCTGCCGGCGGCTGATCGAATCCGACTGGTACCGCTCCCGCTGGGGCAAGGTGTTCTCGCTCAGCTCCGACCAGAACCAGAAGGCCCGCTTCGACAACACCCGCGGCGGCTGCCGGATCGCCACCAGCGTCGACGGCTCCGCCACCGGCGAAGGGGGCGACCGCGTCGTCGTCGACGATCCGCACAACGTCAACGACCGTGAGAGCGATTGCGTCCGCAGATCGACGCTCCAGTGGTGGGACGAGGTGATGAGCACGCGATTGAACGACCCGAAGACCGGCGCCCGCGTCATCGTCATGCAGCGGATCCACGAGAAAGACCTGTCGGGCCACGTGCTGGAGCAGAGCGGGTACGTTCACCTGTGCCTGCCGGCGGAATACGAGCCCGACCGGGCGAAGGCAACGATCCCCGGGTGGAAGGACACACGCACGCAGGAAGGCGCGCTGCTCTGGCCCGAGCGGATCTCCGAATCTGAAATCTCAGATTTCAAATTGCGCCTCGGCCCCGCAGGCTACGCGGGCCAGTTCCAGCAACGCCCCGCGCCGGCAGGCGGGAACCGGTTCAGGCAGGAGTGGTTCCGGTATTACAAGAGAAGCGACGTGGGGATGGGGGGACAGGGGGACGGGGAGAGGGAGGAGGACGCGGGGACATGGAGACGCGGCGACGCGGAGAAGCGGGCCGGGGCAGGGACAGTGTTCTCCACTCCCCTCCCCGTGTCCCCCTGTCACCGCGTCCCCCCATCACCCCGTCTCCCTGTCTCCCCGTCGCGTTCGTCCGGCACCGTCTCCCATTATGAACTCATCCGACCCGACGGGTCCGTCGATCGGGTCAGGGAATCCGACTGCACCCGCTTCGCGGTCATGGACCCGGCGGGCACCGAGCCCGATCAGAACACGCGGCCGTGCTACACCGTCATCCAGGTCTGGGACGTCACCCCCGCGCACGACATGCTGCTCGTCCATCAATATCGCGCCCAGGTCCAGACCCCGGATGCAGCGGATGCTGCCGAGCAAATCGCCAGGCGATTCGAGATCGAATACCTCGCGGTCGAGAAGGACGGACTCGGCCTGGGCCTCGTCCAAACCCTCAAGAAGCGCAACATCCTGGTGAAAGCAATCAAAGCCCGCGGCTCCAAGGAGGCCCGCAGCGAAACCGCCGAGATCCGCATGGCGGCGGGCCAGGTCTACTTCCCCCACGGCGCGCCGTTCCTGTGGGAGCTGGAGCAGGAGCTGATCCACTTCCCCAAGGGCGAATACGCCGACCAGGTCGACGCCCTCGCCCACGCCGCGAGATTGGTCCAGCACCGCGGCGGGCCGCCGGCCGGAACGCCGGTGCCTGACGAAGGGCGAGTCGATGCTGCAACTTACGACGATGACGACTGGCATTGATCGTAATGTGGTGGCACGGGCGCCTCGCCCGTCGCCGAGCTAAGCCGAACCTCGGGATGCGGGAAGCACGGCCGGGCGGTACAATCCGGCCCGATGATCCGCCGCCTGTTCACCGATGCGACCGCGATGCGGGTCATGAATGCAACATCTCATCGCTGGAACAAGATGGCCGTCCAGCCTGTCAGATCGACGTAGGTATGCTTTCCATCCATGACGGCGATCGCCTTCTTTTCGTCGACTGCCTCATGAACGTCAATGAGGCTCGCGCTGACCCCACACCGCGAGATGATCGAGGCCAACCCGATCTCCAAGTTCCTGAAACTCGACACAACCGAGCAAAAATCCCTCGTGAGTCCTAGCAGTTCAGCAAGACGGTGGCCGGACCGTCGCTTCGGCGTGGGCACACCAGCCATCAACAAATCGTGGCTTTGGGCAGCGTTTGAGAAGACGCATTCCGTTTCGACGTTCATTCCATCTTCGTAAAGTCCGTAGCCGACAACGTACCCGGAGTCGAGCGACCAGAAGTGAATGCAACCTGTCACAGAAGCGTCGGACGAGAGACGAATGGCAATCGTATTGCGATCGAACCACGGAGAAGAACCACCGCCAAGCAGCGGGCTGGTCGTCACTACTGCGGTCCATCCCTGAATTGTTGGTTGGCTCAGTAGGACTGCCATGTCATCGTCGATTTCGACGGAGGAAAGCGGCAGCACACTGGCAACTCGCAGCCCCTTCTTCAACAGCAAGTCAGTAATCGTTGCGGAGATTCTGTCGCTCTGCGCGCAACGCGCGACGATGATGTCGTAGTTGGCTCCCACGAGTTCCTCGGTGTTATACCGTTTTCCGCGAGCGCTGCTCCTCGTCCACTTCCCAGCCTGTGCGGATACGGCCTTCGCGCAGACCCGCCGCTACCGGGAGCACGAGACGCCGATCAGCGCCATGTCGTGGCACTTCTCGCGATTTAAGTACTCCCGCGAAGCACAAGGTGTCCGCCCTGCTTCGAAGCGGGCCGTGCGCGAACAAGTCTAACTCTTCTCTATGAATGAACCAGTTTATAACCTGTCGCTGATCCCCAACGGCGCCGGCGACTTCGTCGCCAAGACCGGCGCCGCGCCGATGGTGGGCGCGTCGTCGTACCTGATGCCGTTCCCGCTGGGCGCGCCCTACAGTGACGTCTTCCGCAAGGACCGCGCGCCGACGCCGCGGGAGCTGGTGCAGCAGCTCGTCGGCGTCGCGTACGCGTGTGCGACGCTGAACGCGGACCTGGTCGCCTCCACCGCGCTCAAGCTCTATGTCGCCACGCGCCCCGGCGACACAAAGGCCAAGGGCCACCTCCATCCGCAGGCGGTCTCGCGCAAGACGCTGGCACGATTGCACGATGATCCCGCTCTCGCCGAGTTCGTCGCGGGCGACGTGACGATCCAGCAGGTGACGCATCACCCGATCCTCGCGCTGCTCAAGGCCCCGCAGCGCGACCCGGACAACCCGGGCCTCTCCGGCTACGACTTCCGCTGGATGACCCAGCTCTACCTCGAATCGGTGGGCCGGGCGTACTGGCTCGTCGAGCGGGACGGGCTGGGAATCCCGGGCAAACTCTGGCTCCTCCGCTCGCACCTGGTGCGCGAAGTAGCAGACCCAACCGGAACCCGCCTGATCGATCACTACGAATACGGCGGCTCGCGCGGCGCGCGCTATCAACCCTCGGAGATCATCCGCTTCCACTTCCCCGACCCGGAGAACCCGTACTTCGGCGGTTACGCGCCGCTGGCGGCGGCGATCGAGAAGATCCGCATCGGGCGGCGCGAGGACGCGCACGTGAACGCGATGCTGGAGAACATGGGCCGGCCCGACGCGATCTGGTCGCCCAAGGGCGACGCCGAGGGGGGCGGCATCGGCTCGGCCGAGGCGCAGCGGCTCCGCAGCGCGTTCCGCCAGACGTTCAACCAGGCGGGCCGCGGCGGGATCTTCGTCAGCGAGACCCCGGGCACGCTCCAGCCGCTGCAGTGGGCGCCGCAGGACGTGGTCGAGATCCAGCGGGCCGCCGCGATCAAGACCGACATCTGCAACGTCTTCGGCGTCCCCGACGCGAAGCTCGCGCGCAACGCCGCCAACCTCGCCAGCGCCAAGACCGCGGACTATGCCCACAAGGTGGACGCGGGCCTGCCGCGATGTCGTCGCATCGAGGAGACGCTCAACGCGCGATTGGTCCCGATGTTCGACGACACGGGGCGACTCTTCCTCGCCTACGACAGCCCCGTGCCCGAGGACGAGGTCTTCGCCCTGGAGCAGACGCGGACCGCGAGCATGAGCGGCGCGATCACGCGGAACGAGATCCGCCAATCGGTCGGCCTGGACCCCGTCCCCTGGGGCGAGCAGCCGCTGGTGCCGAACAACATGGTCGAGGTGGACCCGGTCACCGGCAAGCCCGAGCATTTTGAGGTGAACCCGGTGCAGCGCCTCGCGGACGCGCAGAAGTCTTTGCTGGAATCCCAGCAGAAGCTCGCGGGGGCGGTCGAAGCAATGGGCAAGCAACTGTCGGATCTGCTCGATCTTGGAGAGCCGGCCGCGCCCGCACGGAACG
The DNA here is from genome assembly GCA_036495445.1 of Tepidisphaeraceae bacterium. GTDB lineage: Bacteria > Planctomycetota > Phycisphaerae > Tepidisphaerales > Tepidisphaeraceae > DASXMX01. Next base: position 4,229 of record DASXMX010000249.1, on the reverse strand, counting down.
CGGTGTCCCAACCGGAACGGGCCGCGCCGGGGGACGCGGATCAAAGCGAACTACCGCGAAGTCGCGAAGAGGCGAAGGACAACATGAAGCAGGCCGACTAACCCAGGTTCCGGTGACAGGAAAGCCGGATTGTTCCGATTCTGGAAATTCCCACCCTGCTTTGCCGAAAATGGTATTATCGGACTCGGGTGTTAGTACGGCCCGAGGGCCGTTGCATACCGATCCGTGAGCCGATACGGTTCCTACGCAGTGGGAGCCGTTCGCGAGCGCGGAAAGTCATTGTGGCACATTACCCGAAGGCGCCAATTACGGAAGCTCTCATTGACCTGCAGGTCCGGCTTCCTGCCGCGATCACGTCTGAAACGTTACGCGATGTGCGCGGGGCACGAGAGGCGCAATTCCCGTCCGCCTCGGAGTTGAAGCGGGCCTACATTGAATTCCGGGTGGGTGAGGGGCAGGCGGCGACGGGGACGGCGGAACAAGCGGGGTGGATATTCAGGAGTTCGGATGACAAGCGTGTGGCCCAAGCGAGACTTGATGGGTTTACGTTCAGCCGTCTCGCGCCCTATGACCGATGGGAAACCCTTCGAGCAGAGGCGCAAGAGTTTTGGTCGGATTACAGACGTGTTGCAAGCCCCGAAGCAATTACGCGCGTTGGGATCCGGTATATCAACCGATTCGACCTCCCGCTTCCCTTCGCGGATCTAAAGGACTTCTTTCGTACGACGCCCGAAGTGTCTCCCGCAATGCCACAGGAACTCGCGGGGTTCTTCATGCAGCTGCAGGTTCCTTATCCGGACTTGCAGGCGATGCTCGTTCTGACGCAGACGCTCGTGCCTCCGCCCCAAATTGATGTCGCATCGGTCGTGCTAGACATTGGATTCAGTTGTGCCAATAATGTGCCGCAAGAAGATACGGCAATTTGGCATCTGTTAGAGCAGTTCCGTGTGAAGAAAAATGAAGTTTTCGAGGCATGCATCACGGATGCAGCCCGGGAGCTGATTCGATAATGCCTGCGATTGCCCCCAATCCTGCAGCCCTTGTTTGGGAAAAGCCTGGCGCGAGCACGGCGACGGTTATCCTGCGGTACAGCTTCGGACTGCACGGAGAGACAACTGGCAAGGCGGTTCAAGAAGGCGTTCGTGCAATTCGCCGGTTTCGAGGGAATGCGATTGGCACCGCGGATTCCAATGAGTCACTGATGCGGAGCATGCTCGACCCGCTTGCCGCTCGAGAAGGCCTTCGCGCGTTGGCCGCTGGCCAGGGTCTTGATTTGGACGCGTTGATCGCGGGGGCGGCTCAACACTTCGCATCACCAAGGATCGAACGTCGGACGGAGCCGCTATCAGAAGAGGAACTGGAGTTCCTATTCGATGACGATCAACGCGCCTTTAACGGCTAGCTGCCCAGAATGGGACGAGGACGTTCCCGCCGATCGGCTCGCCGAGTTCAAGGCGTTGCTCGCCGGGGTTCAGCAGCAAGTTGTATCCTCGGCGAACCGCGCCGTGCTCGCCCCCACGGACGTGTGTGGGTGGCATCGGCACCTGTTCAATGCCACGGTTCCCTTGGATTACTACGCAGGGAATTTTCGCTGCTCCAAATCCGAGTGGCCGTGCTTAGCGGTCAATGTGGCTGTTGGGGGTGTAGCGGGGTCCGACTATCGCTTCGCCGAGCGACACGTCGAATTGATCTTCAAACACCTGCGTGAACAGCTCACGAGAGTTGAGCTCGGCTGGTCCTCGCTTTCACCGGGCGAGCGTGCATATCAGGTCGCAGTTCTGACGGCGAATCTTGTCGGCGGGTTCATTCGGATCCATCCGTTCATCAACGGCAACGGGCGCACTTCCCGGCTCCTTTGGCGCTGGTGCCTGTTCCGTTTTGGCGTACCTCCGCAACACCAAGTGCATCCGCGACCGAATCCACCCTACGCGGAGATTATGGCGCAGGCGATGCGGGGGAATTACGGGCCGCTCGCGCTTTTCGTCCTGACGCACCTGCAGTCGAACCGGCCCGCTCAAAGCTGAGGCCCGATTGGCTGACATATCGGGGACTACTCCTTTGAGGCAGTCGTTCCCGCAGCCGGCCGTCGCGCCTCCTGCACCCGGGCGAGCAGCCGGGCGATGAACGCGTCGAAACGATCCCGATCCGGCCCTTTCCGGGCGATGTCGAAGCGAACGCCGCGCGCGACGAACTGGTAGTGCTCGATGCGGCGAATGTTCACAAGCCCCACGATTGCGTAGATGAGCGCCACGCCAAGGCAGACGGCAGTCGGCCCATGCGTCAGCGTCTGCCAGAGGCTCGGCAGCGGGCCGGTCGTGGCATTGACGTAAGGCAGCAACGCGAACACCAGAAACACGATCGCGAAGACGAGGACGCCGCCGCCGGCCATTGGGCTTCGCACGCGCACGATGTTGTACATCGGGTTGATGTCGCGCAGCAGTACCGTGGTTTCAGATTCTGACCCGAAAAACTGCCTGGCTTCGATGATCAGACGGTCGCCTGAAATCGTGAAGCGTCGACGCCAGCCCTTGGTGCGGTCGCGATAGACGTCGTCCGAAAACGGCCCGGTGTACTCCAGCGGCTGCGCTGGTGTTGGTTGCTCGCTGTTCATCGTCAAATGTCTCTACGGAAAAGATATCTGATTCGCGCCTTCGCCAACGGTGCCGCGTGTGAGGCGCCTACGCACCCGGTGGGTTAGGCTGGACGCTCTCGCCCGATTCAGATTGCGGGATTTGGATCAGGTCCGCAGCGGGGCCGGAACCATCCGATATGGATTGGGTGATCGGCGCGGCCCGCAGTGAATTGACGCGATCTACAATCCGGGCGACGAACGCGTCAAAACGGTCTCGATCCGGCCCGCTCCGTGCAATGTCGAACCGCGCGCCTCCGCTGTGTCCGAACGACGCGAGTTCGATCCTGCAAATGCATCGGAGCCCGGTCCCGAGGCAGAGCACGCCCAAGCCCCCGTCGATAACGATTCCAATCACTTTCGGACCGGGGCCCATGATCATGACCCCAAGCAGGGCAAAGAAGATCGCCGAAAGAATCAGTGCTCCGGCCCCCGCAATTTCGCTACGCTTCCAGACCTTCGAATACAGTGGGTCAACCATACGTAGCGAAATGGGGACCTCCCACTCGCTGCCGAGAAAACGTTTTGCGTGGATGAGAAGGCGATCGTCCGTCAGCGTGAACCGCCTGCGCCATCCAGGCTGTCGCTCCTGATATGCGTCCGCTCCGGCGTATTGGAGCGGCGCAACCGTGGTCGGGTTGGAGGAGTCCTTAAGCACTTAGAATCGAGTTTCCCGTTGCGTCCGTTCGCCGGCGCGCACGGCATCGACGAGCTTCTTGAACGGCGCACGCAATTCGTGCGGGAGCCCGCCGGCGAATCGCTTGTCGAGCGGGACCGCGCGGATCAATTCCTCCACGTCGCCGATGTCCTTGGCGCGCCCCGTGTTGGTGAGACCGCAGATCAGCTTGATCGCGATGAGGTCCTTGAGGCTGACGACCCGAACGCCATCGATGATCGACGTACGTTCGACCTTGTGCCCCGCATCTTCCGGCGTCACCGTGTGGATTCGGACGCCGCCCAGCACATGCTCACGCCTGGGCGCATCCCAGCGGGCGCCCGCGCTCAAAAGTTGCCCGGAAGTCAACCGGCGGTCGGGCGTGTACAGGTCGAGGTCGACGGTCGTCCGGAGATACCCGTGAAGGTAAACGGCAATGCCGCCCAAGACCGGCGCGTCCACCCGATCGCGAAGCGACCGCGCGACATCCAGGATCTTCGTGTTGTCCCCGGGCATGCCGATCCCCCGTTTCTGCAATGCCCTGCGGCGACGGATGGCAGCAGTCGTGGGCATGACTCAAGTGTAGAGGGCGTTTCCTGTCCGACAAGTGGGCGTTCACGACGAGACGTCGCTGATTCGCCGATGGAAAACGGACTGTCGTGGGTGAGCCAGGCCCCGCGCGGTAGACTGCCCGGCGTGCGCCGCCGGCTGTTCACCTTCGGCTCGGCCGTTTCGCTGCTGGCCTGCATTCTCGCGTGTGCAGTCTGGGTTCGCAGCTATTGGGTGCAGGACGAATTCAAATGGGGTTGGACCGGTGGCATCGTGTGGGTCTGGACGCCGAAGGGGCACTTGGAACTCGGCGGGTACCGGGGCGATTGTTCACGCGAACCGGCCGACTACTTTGGATTGAAGCACGAGCCGGCGCCGATCTACGACCCGATGGAT
>DASXMX010000248.1:0-8417 GCA_036495445.1 Tepidisphaeraceae bacterium | reverse complement strand
GGATTGCGAAACCGCTAAGCGGTCTTGCGGCATTGCGAGAACCGACCGGCGTCATGCCGTGGCGAGGCGATGCTCGGTCACGCGCCCTTGCTTCCGCCCGACGGCAGCAGCTTGCGGATCGTCTGGCCCAAGTCCTCGCGCAAATGCGGCGAGTAGCCGATGTGCACGTCGCGGACGACGCCTTGCGGGTCGATGACGATGAGCGTTGGGAACCCGTGCACGCCGTACTTTTCGGGGATGCCGGTGGCTTTGAGCGTGGCGTAGTTCAGTCCCATCTTCTCGACGACGAACTTCGCGTCGTTGTCATCGCGGTCGGTGTTCATGCCGAAGATGACGACCGGTGCGTTCTTGAAATCATCCGTCACCTGCTTCATTTGCGGCATCGCCTTCATGCACCACCCGCAGCCGCGGTACCAGAAGTCGAGCACGACGACCTTGCCGCGATAGTCGGCTAGCGCGTGCGTATTGCCGTCCAAATCCTTGAGGCTCCAGTCCGCGGAAGGCTTGCCGATCTGGCTGGCCAACTCCCCGGCCTCCTCCTTCACGGCGCTGACGGTCCGCTCCTGATCCGCCAGGCTCTTGTCCAGCGCCTCGGCCAGCATCGGCAGCGTGACCCTCGCCCGGGCCGACCGCAGCCCGTCGGCCGCCGACTTCATGATCGCCTCGGCCTGCCCCGCATCGTGACTCGCCTTGGTTTCGTCCGCGTTGTACTCGGCCATCGCCTTGAAGTAGACCTCCGACTCGGAAGCCAATTGCTTCGCGAACGCCTCGCCCTTCGACTCGACGCCCTTGAGCGTCATCGTGCCCGTGCCGCTCCCTTTGAATCCCCAACCCTGCGACTGCTCGGTGTCGATGGCCGAGACGATCCCCCGCTCCAGGTCGAAGTGGATTGTGGCCGCGTTGGTCATCAGGTAGATCGCGTCTTCCGGCGCGTGCGACTCGGCCCGGAAGTCGAACTCCTTGGGCGAGCTGCGCTCCGGCAGGGCGGTGTAGCGGATCGTCCGGTCGTCCGCCTGCGTCTTCCAGTCGCGGTCGGCTGAACCATCGGGCAGGCGCGGGAACTCGGAGCTCGGATCACCTCGAAACCCGATCGAGTCGTTCCGCACGATCCGCCCGTCCGGGAAGACGTCGAAGTACATCAGCGTGACGTCCTCGTGCCCGCCCATCTCCTTGCCGTTGACCACCTGCCCGAACTTCGACTTGCTCCGCATGACGACCCTGCGGCTGCCGTCGACATTGGCCCGGATCACCCACACCGTGGACGCATCCTCCCCGCGGAACCCGCCGCCCTCGTATTTGAAATCGGACGTCCCCTCGTACCGCAACTCCTGCCCGACCTCGAGCTTATACCGCGGCGGCGCGCCGCTCTCGGCCAGCGCGGACACCGTGGAGATCAGCAGGCCAACGGCCACCACAACGATCGTCGTTCGAAGTGCCATGAGGGAGCTCCTTTCCATCCAGCGCCGTGGGCGAGCGCACACGGCGTGCCCGTTCAATTAGACGGAGCAGGAGCCGAACTGTTTCCGTCCGGGCCGAAGCGCCGCTGACCGGGCCGGCTGACAAGCGGTCCGCCTGCCCGTGGTACGATGTGCGACGATGGCCCATGACCCGACGATGCCGGCGATCGGCCGCGGGCTCACCGCCGCGGCGGCGATCTCGCTCCTCCTCTGCATCGCGACCGCCGCACTCGGGCTCCTGAGCTACGCCCGCCCAATCGGTCCGATCCGCCTGCCGGGGTCCACCGCGACGAGCTACCGGGAACTGGCCCTGGCCCGCGGATACGTCGCGCTCTCGCACACCCAATGGCTCGTCCCAAACCCGGCGGCGGCCACTGCGCCGTTTCCCGGCTACCCCTACGGGGCGGAGCTGAGCGAGTGGACGGCAATGGGCCTCCACTGGCGCCACGAGGGCATGACGCTCCAGCGGCCGGGCGACGGAAAGGTCGTGATGGTCCTCACCCGCTCGAATATCTTCGCCGTGTGGCTGGGGCTCCCAATGCTCCTCTCGGCCGTCCTCCCCGCCTGGTGGATGATTCGGAGCCGGAAACTCAAGCGTAAGGGAGGAACAGGAACCTGCCGCGTCTGCGGCTACGACCTCCGCGCCAGCACCGAGCGGTGCCCGGAATGCGGCACGCCGATCCCGCGCGTGGACGAATTCGTTAAAGGGTGCGGATGATGTAGAAGTTAACGGACTGATAAAGGTGACGCGAGGATTGATAAAGGTGACGCGAACCTTCAGTTGCTATGTAGCCCACGCGAAGAATCTTTCGGGCTTCACAACGGAATAGAGGTTCGCGTCACCTTTATTCCCGCCATCACTTCTTTCCCCGGTCCTTTCGGAGCACGAGCATTTCATCGCCGCCGCGCTGCAACTCGTAGGAAACGCGGACCACCTCGGCCGACCAACCTCGCGCCGCCAGCGCGTCGAACACCGGGCCGACATACGGCGAGCGCTCACGCCCGAGCGTGAGCAGCGGGAAGATGCGAATCTCGTCCGCAACGCGGGCCAGTTCCAATGCCGAGTCGACGTGAAACGCCTCGCCGAGCAGGTCGGAGTAGAGGAACAGCAGGTGCGAGACGAGCGCAAGGCCGAACTGATGATCGCAAAACGGCAGGGCCGGCAGCTCTCCGGCAACGTAACGGCCCGCGCGCGAGCCGGAGTCGTAGTCGGCCAGGAACAAATCGAGCGCCCGGCGGCGGTTGGCGTGAAGGTCGTCGATGTCGCGGTGAAATCCCCATGTCCACGCGTCCGGCGCGGCCTGCATCTGATGGAGGATGCTCTCGGCCGCGTCGGCAAAGCGCCCGCGAATCTGCACCGCCGCGAAGCGGTAGATGGGGTCCACCGACACCACGCGCCCGCCCGCGGCGTTGACCTCGGCGCCGAAGCTCGCCGGCCCGCCCCCGCAGTCGAGAATGCGACGGCGAAAGTCGTCCGGCGTCAGCCGGAACATCAGCTCATATTCCCGCCGCAACCGGCCCCACGGAACGACTTGCTGCAGCGTGATCGACATGGTGTTGCGTTGCCCCGACCGTCGCCCGCTGAGTTCTCGATGCTGAGTTACACGGGCCGTTAGACCAATCATCGGCCTGCCTCCGGCCAAGCCGGGGCCGCGATGGGCGGCCCGGTCGGGCGGTATCAGGTCACGATGGCCGGCGATAGCGTCGGCAACACCACCGCCCTCCTGTGCGATACCCAGACCGGCCAACTCTGGAAGTGCACCCTCTCGGCCGTCCCCAAAATGAGAAAGCCCTTCGACGTGCTCGTCGAAGGGCTTGATGTCTCGTCAAGTCAGGGTGACAGGATTTGAACCTGCGACCCCCAGCACCCCATGCTGGTGCTCTACCAAACTGAGCTACACCCTGAGCTTTGTTCGCATCACCCTAACCGCACCCGCCGCCGTTGGCAACCCGGCGGGGGGAAGATTCCGGACAATAGGCGCGGTCGAGCCTGCAAACAAGCAGACGAGCCGGATTGGCGGTTTTAGTCCTGGGCGACAAAATCGATGACGAACACGTCGGCAAAGTGCGGCCCGGCCAGCTTGCCGAAGGCCTTGTGGGCCGGGTCGACGAGGTAGGCGTCGCGGTCCTTCTCGGTGGCGAACGTCAGCACGAAGCAGTGCGTGAACCCCTTGTTCCTTTGCTCGGGGCTCACGTTGGTGCCCCAGTGGAGCGTCAGAATCGTGGGGATCTTGGTCTTCAACTCGGCGAACGCCTGCTCGGCCGCCTTGATCTCGTCGGGCGTCGTGCCCTCTTTGAACTTCACGCAGACGACGTGATAGACCGGGCCCTTCTTGGCCGTCGCCGACTCATCTGCGGCGAACGAGACGCCGGCAAACACGAACGCCAGCACCCCGGCACACAGGATCGCGAGTTTCATTTGGCCTCCTTCGCGGTGAACTTGCGGCGGGCAACGTAACCGTCCCGAGGCGTGGGGACAAGCGAGTTTCCTGAAAGCCAACTACAGAGACACGGAGGGCACAGAGAGAAAGCCGGGAGAGAATTAGCCACAGATGCACACAGATGAACACAGATCTGAATTTCAAATCTGAAATCTGCATTTCATCTGTGTGCATCTGTGCCCCATCTGTGGCTAATACTTCTTTGTCGGTCGGGTACAATGGTCAGCACTCTGCCGAAAGGAATGTGATGCGACGAACCGCGTGTTCGCTTTGGGCCGTGCTCAGTCTGATCATGGCGTGCACATGGTCCGCTTGGGGCCGGCCGGCGTCGCAGCCGACGATCGAGACGCTGCCCGCGTCTCGCGGCGGGCAGGACCTCTTGGGCACGCGGTTGCCGGCGGTGCGGTTTGATCGGTGGTTGAATACGACCGGCGACCGGCCGCCGGAGTCGAAGGGGGCGGTCACGCTGTATCGGTGGTGGACGGACACGTGTCCGTTCTGCGCGAAGACGCTGCCGGCGATCGAGCAGCTTCGGCGGGAGTTCGGTCCGCGGGGGTTGAAGGTGGTGGCGGTTTATCATCCCAAACCGCCGGGCGACGTGGCCGACGCGAAGGTGCTCGCGGCGGCGCGGCGCATCGGGTGGGACGGGGCGATCGCGATCGATTCGCATTGGGACGCGCTGCGAACGGTGTGGCTCTCGACCGGCCAACGCCGGGCGACGAGCGTTTCATTCCTGGTCGATGCCCAGGGCGTGATCCGGTTCGTTCATCCGGGCGTGCAATACTTCCCATCGGATGATCCCGAGGCGGCCGGGGAGAATGCGGATTACCTGCTGCTGCGAAGCGCGATCGACAAGCTGCTCCCCGCCGCCCCGGCGACGCAGCCGGCCGGGATGAAGATCGGTGAGACGGACGCCGAGGAAGCCGTCGCGCGGGTGCCGGAGGTGGGGCGGTTCATGGATTCGGTCAATCGTCGCTCGCACGGCGAAGCGCACGGGCTGCTCTTCAGCCGGGGCCGCCCGGCGGACGCGCCGGACGCGTGGGAGATCTACGTCGGCGAAGACCGCGACGACGAAGGCGCGGCAGCGTGGCACAGGTTCCGCGTGGATGCGCGCAGCGGGGCGATCACCGTGGACGCGGGGCGGGGCGCAGGGTGGTTTTCGTTGGAGCGGTGGCGCGGAATGCATTGAAAATTGCAAATTGTAAATCGCAAATCGCAAATCACGAAGGCCCGGCACACAGCTACGCCGGTTGGTCCGTGAGGAGTGCATCGTCCGAAATCGGCTAACGTGAATGAGTCGCGAAGAACACTGGCAGCGAGCCTACTGAGGCAAGGGCGATTCTGAGGTCAGTTGGACCGATCACGCGCGTGCCATCCTCATGATTTGTCGAAAATTGTCCTGGCTCTGCTCGACGCAGGCAGGCCGGCCGGTCTATTGTCTTCGAGCCGCGCTGGTTTGCCTTGGGGAGTGTGGGTCAAGGAGTCTTGCTCGTGAAGACATTCGTATTGGAGTCGCCGGATGTGCGCGCGCCGATCGCGCCCCGTATGTTGCAGGAGCTCGTGCCGTTCGAGCATACCGCATTCAGCGACAAGCTCGGCTGGGTTGGGGTGGAGGCGCTGCGCTCGCGGCAGGCGCCTTCGTCCCGGATCGACCTGCCGGCGTTCACGCATCATGTGCTGATTCTGTTCAACCGCCCGCCGGAGCAACTGGACGTTTGCTTTGCGGATGTCTCGCGTTGCACGGCGCCGGCGGCTGGATCGATGCTGGTTGTGCCGGCGGGCACACGGGCGAACTGGCGCTGGACCGGCGTGAAGGATTCGCTTCACGTCTTTCTCGAACCGCAGCGCGTCGCGCGCGTGGCCGCCGAGGAATTCGAGATGGATCCGGCGCGGGTCGATATGCCGGCGCTGGACGCCGCGGATCTGCCCCAATTGCGATCGGCCATGCTCGGCGTGAACGCCGAGTTGATGAATGGCGGCGCCGGCGGAAAGCTGGCGGCTGAATCGCTGGCCAACCTCCTGGCCGTGCAACTGATCCGCCACGTTTCCGCGCCCCGGCGCCCCGTCGGCTGCGGCGACGGGTCGCTCCCCCAAAACAAGCTCGCCGCGGTCATCGACTATATCCATGCGAACCTGGACACGAGCATGAGCCTCGACGCGCTCGCGGCCGTCGCGCATCTGAGCCCGTATCACTTTGCGCGCCAGTTCAAGAACAGCACCGGCCTGCCGCCGCACCAGTATGTCATCGCCCGCCGCGTCGATCGGGCGAAACAACTGCTGCTGTCCGATCGCGACGACGTCGCGCTGGCGCAAATCGCGCTGGCGGTCGGGTTCTCGGATCAAAGTCAGTTCTCCAATCACTTCCGGCGCGTCGCCGGGGTGACGCCCCGTCAATACAGGACCTCGGCAAGAATCGCATAAAACTCCGCAAGCCCTTCCAAGAGCCGCCGCGGTCATCGTTCTACATTCTTCTCGTCCGCAGGCGAGACGCCGGTGCCGTTCACGCGGCGAACCGCCTGCAGGTTTCAACGAGGAGAATGTGATGAGTAGCAGCTTGATGGATCTTCAAACGCTGACGCGGGATTCCTGGCCATCGGTCGCGCTGCGAAGCCTGGGCTCGTTCGAGCAGTTGTTCTGGCTGTTGGATCAGGATCGGCCGGTGCATTTCGGGATGGTCGCGCAGGTCGCCGGCGACGCCACGCCGGACCAGTGGCGGCGGGCGCTGGCGCAGGTGCAGAGGCGTCATCCGCTTCTGTCGGCTTACATCGACACCGATGTGGACGGCGTGCCCCGGTTCTGGCGCGCGCATTCGGCGCCGATTCCGCTCCGAACCATCCTGGGGAACCCCGAATCGGACTGGCATCGCGTGATGGAATTGGAGCTGGTGACCCCTTTCGATCCTGAACACGCGCCGCTCGCCCGTGCCGTCCTGATTCAGGGCGATGGCCGGGCCGCATTCATGCTCCTGATGCATCACTCGATCGGCGACGCGCTGGCGGCGGCGTACGTGATCCGCGACACGCTTCTGGCGTTGTCCGGCGCCCGGCTGGAGACGCTGCCGGTTGTGCCGTCGCAGGATGAGTTAATCGGCGAGCGCGACGTCACGACGCCGATGCAACGCCGCGCCGAGCGACCGGCGCGGACGACGAATGCCACGGTCCGGCCGCCTGGCGGCCTTGCGATCCCAAAGGTGCGAAGCCTGCGCCTGCCCGCGGCGTTCACCGCCAGCCTCCGCGCCCGCGCACGCGACGAAGGCGCCAGCGTGCACGGGGCGCTGTGCGCCGCGTTGGTCGTCGCCGGCCGGCAGACTTCTTCCGCCTGGCGCAACATCCCGGTTCGCATCGTCTCCGCGATCCAGACGCGAACCATGCAGGACGTCGGCGACTGCTGCGGATGCTATCTCAGCAACACGACCCAGTCGTTTGAAGGCGGTGCGGCGTCTTTCTGGGATCTGGCCCGGTTGGCCAAGACCGGCATTTCGCGGGCCAGGGAACCCGAGAGCGTCAACGCCCTCGTCCATGCGTTCCAGGGCCTTTTGGCGCACGGGCTCGACGCCCCAGGCGCCACCGACTTCGTCGCGACCGGGCTGGCGCGGGAAGCGATGCTTTCCAACATCGGCGAACTCCCCTTCGCCGGCGAGTTCGGCCGCCTCAAACTGGAAGCGCTTTGGGGCCCGGCCTGGCTGGGCCAGTTCACGGAGGACCAAATCGTCGGCGCGGCAACGATCGATGGATCGCTCTGTCTCACCCTCGCCAGCCTGGCCCCGCCGGAGGGGCTGCTGGAAACGATGCAGGGAACGCTCGCCAAGGCGTGCCTGGCATGACGGACGCGTGCTCGCACAGTCCCCAGCGGCGTGGCCACCGCCGCAGTGGCCACGCCGCTATGCCGGCACGACGGCAGTTCAGACGCTTATTACGCTTGAGCCAAAGCCGCTGAAGCAAGCAGACGCCTGCGCGAAAGGCCGAACGGCTCAGCCTCCTTTGTCCGCGACCCTACGCTCAGTAGAGCGGAAGGCCTATGCATCCCCGCCCGGTCCTAAGATTTGCCCGCATTTCCGCGGCTTTGCTGCTGGCACTGGCCGGTTGCGCGTCGCTACCGTCACCGCGCGACAACCTGATCGCTGAGGTGGATGCCGCCTGTGGCGGTCCGGCGTGGCGCTGCCGCAATGCGCTGCGGGGCGAGGTAACCGTGCGCCGCGCCGGACGACCGGACTTGAACGGCGTGATGACCTATGACGTGCGCGGCAATCGTCTGGTTCTCGAATTTCCCGCGGCGGCCGGGTGCCTGACCTCATTCGGGTTCGATGGCCACGGGGTCTGGATCGATTGCCCGAGCACCTTCGACGGCGCGGATTGGCCCGCGGTCTTGCAATGGGCCAGTTGGGTTGCGGTGCCGTATCGATTGACGGACCCGTCCATCCGGGCGCGGGAGGTCCAGCCGACCCGCCTGGCCGGCGTAACCTGCCGCGTCGCGGAGCTCGAACGTCCCGCTGACGGGCCGGGCGCGTGCGCGCTCTACG
>DASXMX010000247.1:0-1981 GCA_036495445.1 Tepidisphaeraceae bacterium | reverse complement strand
GGCTCCAGCGCCTCCATCCCGGGTGTCAATCGAGCCAGGGTGTCGGCGAGGTCGGCGAGCTGGTCGAGCGGGCCACGCTTTGCGGTCAGCTTGTCGATCAGCCCGCCCTCGGAGAGCAGTCGCTCGGCGAAACCGTCCTGGGACAGCACCCGATCGATCAATCCGTCTTCGGCGAGCAGTTGATCGGCCACCCCGCCGGGCTGTAGCGCGCGCTCCAGCCCGCCGCCCTCCGCGGTAAGCCGGTCGAGCAAACCGCCCTCCGCCGTGAGCAGGTCGACCAGCCCGCCCGGGCGCAGCAATCGATCCATCGGCCCGTCGGGCGCGACCGCGCGTCCCAACGGCGCGTCGTCGTCGAGCAGTCGTGCCAACCGGTTGGCGCGGATGATCGCGTCGTCAATCCCCAGCATGGACGTCATTGCGTTGGTCCCGGCGCCGCCCCCGGCGTCACCCAGCGTTCGCTTCGCCACCCCCACGGCCGCGGACGCGACGTTCAAGCTCGCGTCGGCGGCCGCAAGCCCGACTCGCGCGGGGGCGGTCGCGAGAGACACGATGCCTTTGGCGAAATTCATGTCTCGAGTCTATGCACAACCCGCCCCGCTAAACCCGCACCCGTTCCAAGCTCATGGGATGATTCCTGGCAGACTGCTAACAGAGTGTTGGCATCGACCTTTCAGGATTCACACAGTGATTCTGAAGGGACCCTGAAGGTAGCGTTCAAGCAAAAGGACGGAAGTACTCATGACAGCCGCGACCACAAACAAAACCAAACCGGAGGCTCGCGTCCTCGTCGTCGACGACGAGTCGAACATCGTCGAACTGCTCTCCGTCAGCCTGAAGTTCCAGGGATTTGAGGTCTACACCGCAACCAATGGAGCCCAGGCACTGGATCGCGCCCGGGACGCCCGCCCCGATGCGGTGATCCTCGACGTGATGATGCCCGGAATGGACGGCTTCGGGGTGCTGCGGCGGCTGCGGGCCGACGGCATCGACGCCCCGGCATTGTTCCTGACGGCCCGTGATTCCCTGCAGGACAAGATCGCGGGCCTGACCCTTGGCGGCGACGACTACGTGACGAAACCGTTCAGCCTCGAGGAGGTTGTCGCCCGGCTTCGGGTCATACTCCGACGCGCCGGCAAGGGCGGGGCCGAACCTCGCAGTGCTCGCCTGACTTTCGCCGACATCGAACTTGACGAAGAGACTCACGAAGTGTGGAAGGCCGGCCAACCGGTGTCGCTGTCGCCGACCGAATTCACGTTGCTTCGCTACTTTGTGATCAACGCGGGCACGGTATTGAGCAAACCCAAGATTCTCGACCATGTCTGGCGCTACGACTTCGGGGGCGACGTCAATGTCGTCGAGTCCTACGTGTCGTACCTGCGTCGAAAGATCGACACAGGGGAGAAGCGGCTGCTGCACACCTTGCGCGGGGTGGGCTACGTGCTGCGGGAGCCGCGGTAGCGGAGAGTGCCGGTGGCGGAGAGTACGGAGATGGCCGATCAAGTTCGACGCGGATTGCCACTACGGGTGGGTTTGGTGGCCGCGACCCTGGCGCTTGTCGCCTGCGGTCTGGCGGTCTCGGGCATCGCCGTGACCTCGATCCTGCATCAGGTTCTGATCAACCGGATCGACCAGACCCTGCTTGAGGCCTCCCGCGGCTGGGCGCAGGCCCCGCGGCGGAAGTCGCCGAATCCCTACGAACTCCCCGACGCCGGGCGGCCGCCGTCGAAGTTCTACGTGCGCGGCATCGGCACAGACGGCACACCATTCACCGCCATCAACGACCGCAATGCCGAACCGGCATTGCCGCGCAACAACGACGTAGGCCCCAATCCGACGACGCTGCCCTCGGTCAACGGCTCCGATATCCAGTGGCGAGCGGTGTCGGTGCGGGGATCGAACGGCATCACCACCGTCGCGATCGATCTGTCCGACGTCCAGCACACCGTCAGCTCGTTGGTCTTGTTGCAGGTCGGCATCGGGG
>DASXMX010000246.1:0-10320 GCA_036495445.1 Tepidisphaeraceae bacterium | reverse complement strand
CCCCGTATTCGCTTCGGAACGGGGAGCAAGCTCCCCGGCTACACGACCGCTCACCCCCAGTCCTCAGCACTTTCCTGGTCCCTTCGTCCCTTCGTCCCTTCATGCCTCCGCCCACTCAGTCCTCAGCACTCCGCCTCAGGTCCCCCCGTCCCCACGTCCCCCCTCTCCCCGTCCACTCCTCGCCCCGCCCGCCCCGGTCGGATCGCGCGAGCACACCGCGACGCCGCCGCCGGGCCGGAGCTGTCGACCCGGTGGGACGATGCTTGCCTCAGCGGCGGACGCGCCCATCCGGCGCCGACCATGGCAAATCGACGGGCTCTCCCGTACCATCCCGCCCATCGCCACGAGTGGGAGGGTGTGTTCGCGCATGTCAGTCGTCGATTCAACCGAGGCCGCCGAGCGGATTGTAGAGAAATGGTCGGCTGCGGACCTGTCCGAGCGGGCCGCCAGCCAGGAGCACTTCATCGATTTGTGCCGCCTGCTCGGCCAGCCCACGCCCGCCGAGGCGGATCCGACGGGCAAGGATTATTGCTTTGAGAAGCCGGTCAAGGTCACGCAGGCCGCGTCGAAGGGGAGCAAGGGCGAGGGCGGGTTCGTCGACGTCTGGAAACGCGGCTTCTTCGCCTGGGAGTACAAGCGCAAGGACAAGTACAAGACGCTCGACGAGGCCTACCGCCAGCTCTACCAGTACCGCGACGCGCTCGACAACCCGCCGCTCTCGGTCGTCTGCGACATCCGCACGACCGAGATCCGCAGCCACTTCCCCGGCTACCCGACCGCCAAGGTCGTCATCCGCCTCGAGGAGATCCCCGGCCGCCTCGAAGTCCTCCGCCGGGTCTTCACCGCGCCCGAGTCGTTCCGCCCCGCGAAGAAGACCGAAGAGGTCACGCTCGACCTGGCGAACGAGTTCGGCAAGCTCGCCGACCGGCTGATCGAGCGCTACCCGCCCGGCGACCTGCACCTGTTCCAGCACGTCGGCGACCCGGTCGCCCACTTCCTCATGAAGGTGATGTTCTGCCTCTTCGCCGAGGACATCACGCTGCTGCCGGCAAAGACGTTCACCAAGCTGGTCGAGCGGTCGCAAACCGACCCGGACAAGTTCGCGGAGCGGTGCGCCACCCTGTTCGCCCGGATGCGGACCGGGGGCGAGTACGGCAGCGACGAGATCCCCTACTTCAACGGCGGGCTGTTCGACGACAAGCCGCCGATCCCGCTCACCAGCGGCGACCTGACGATCCTCCGCTGGGTGGCCGAGCGCGACTGGTCCGGCGTCGAGCCGAGCATCTTCGGCACGCTCTTCGAGCGCCTGCTCGACCCGCGCAAGCGGGCCCAGATCGGCGCCCACTACACCAGCCGCCACGACATCCTGCTGGCCGTCGAGCCTGTGGTCATGGCCCCGCTCCGCCGCACGTGGACGGAGCTGCAGGCGAAGCTCGCCGAGCCGCTGGCGGCGCACGCGGCCGAGCGCGACCCCAGGAAGCGCGACTTCCTCGCCGCCCCGATCCGCATCGCGATCGAGGGCTTCCGCCAATACCTCGCCCGCCAGCGGATCCTCGACCCGGCGTGCGGGTCCGGGAACTTCCTCTACGTCGCCCTGCGGCAACTGCTCGACCTGGAGGACGAGGCCGTGCGGTTCGCCGCGATTCACGACATCAACGTCAACCCCACGCCCCACGTCCGCCCGGCCCAGCTCCACGGGATCGAGATCAACCCCTACGCCGCCGAACTGGCGCAGGTCGTCATCTGGATCGGCTACCTCCAGTGGCTCCACGACCGCGGCATCGACCCGCCCAACCGCCCCATCCTCGACAAGCTCCAGAACATCGAGCAACGCGATGCGATCCTCGATCTGTCCGACAAGAACAAGCCGGTGCCGGCCCAGTGGCCGGAGGCGGATTTCATCATCGGGAACCCGCCGTTTTTAGGTAACAAGCTCTTCCGCCAGAACGGTCTGTCGGACACGTATATTTCATCGCTCTACAAAGCGTTCAATCTGAATCGCAATGCCGATCTTTGTTGCTACTGGTTCGAGAATGGCCGCGCCGCGGTCGAATCTCTGAGGCGCGCTCGGGTCGGGCTCTTGGCAACGCAAGCAATTCGCGGGCTCGATACCCGGGAAGTCTTGGAGCGAATCAAAGAGACGGGTGACATCTTCATGGCGTGGTCGGACCGCGATTGGGTCCTCGATGGCGCAAACGTGCATGTCTCGATCGTCGGATTCGATGGCGGCGACGAAACGCAGCGGTTTCTTGACGGCGTTGCCGTCAAGAACAACAACCCGGACCTGACGACCGGCGTGAACACCACCTTGGCGGCGCCGCTCGCCGAGAACCGTAACGTCTGCTTTGTCGGAGGGATGAAGAAGGGCCGTTTTGACCTTAGCAATGATGCCGCGCGCCAGATGCTTTCCGGCGGCGGGAATCCGAACGGTAGACCAGACTCCGATGTCATCGTGCCGTGGATTAATGGACAGGACGTGGCCCAACGAGAGCGCGGCGCATGGATAATCGACTTTAACACAATGCCCGAGTCGGAGGCTTGCCTCTACGAGAAGCCGTTTGCGTATGTTCGGGAGGTCGTCAAGCCTGAGCGCGACCACGTTCGGAACAAGGCGGAGCGGGAGCGTTGGTGGCTGCATGCGAGGCCGGTTCCGGACGTGCGGAATGCTGTGCGTCGGCTTGCCCGCTTCATTGCCTCGCCGCGCGTATCGAAACATCGCCTGTTCGCCTTTCGCGATCCAGCCACACTTGCTGATGGGCAACTGATCGTGTTCGCGCGAGACGACGACTACTCCTTCGGAATCCTTCATTCTTCCGCGCACGAGGTCTGGGCGCGCGCGACGGGCACTCAACTGCGCGAGGAGGAGTCTGGGTTTCGCTACACGCCGTCCACGTGCTTCGAAACGTTCCCATTGCCATGGGCTCCCGGCGAAGAGGATACGGCCAGTTCGCACTACGGCCGCATCGCTGCCGCGGCCAGGGAACTGAACGAACAGCGTGAGCGTTGGCTAAATCCGCCGGAGTGGATCGAACAGGTGTCGGCGAAGGTGGACGCGGCGGACACGTTCGCCGACGTGCCGGCGGCGGCGCGGCCGCTGGTCCGGCGGTCCGCCATCCTGGCCGCCGCCGCCAAGGACCCCCGGCTCAAAAAGCGCACCCTCACGAACCTCTACAACGAGCGCCCCCAGTGGCTCAAACTCGCCCACGAGCGGCTCGACCGCGCCGTCCTCGCCGCCTACGCCGCCACCGACCCCGCCGGCGGCTGGTCCGAGGACTGGGCCGCCGTCTGGCTCGACACCGGCGCCGGCCAACCCCTCCCGCCCGACCACCCCCTCGCCGCCGAGCGGCAGCGGGTGGATCAGGCAGTGCTGGCCAACGTGCTGCGGCTGAATCGCGAGGGGCTGAAGGGATGAGAAGGTGATGGCGTAGGAGCTGCCGAAGTTCCTCCCGCTACGGCGGAGGCCACCGGGAGTTCAAAGACGTTCCGATTTTTCAGTCCGTCCCGCGTCCGGACGTCCCGAGATTCTTGGTCGATCTTTCGTTCACTCGTCCCGATCTCTCGATTTGGACAATGTCGCCGGTGCCTGGACATAGCCTACGAACCCGAGCAGTTGTGGCCCGGCGTCGCTTCCGGGCCCGCTCGCGTCCGGAGTTGCCGAGTCGGAGGGTTTTGATTAGCCTTCCCCCATGTTGGATGGGTTTGCAGAAGTCGCAAGGAACTTCACTTCTTTAGCCGGTGTCATCGGTATCGTGTACGGGCTTTTCAGGTGGGCGAAGCGTCGAAAGAACGTCGCTTGCCGAGCAACCCCATATGAAATCAACCTCCCGCCTTCGGCGTCATCCGAGGCGATGGCGTTCCGGTCCCTGCTGTCCGATTTGGAGCGGGAGGCGGAGGGCAGGTTGAGAGCGGCCGAGTACGAAGACGAAGAATTGGAGGACGACGATGACTTGGAGGGGGACGACCAAATGAATACCGAAACGGCGACCGTTAGCGAGGTGGGTGAGGACGACGAGCCCGATACCTTTAACGAGCGAGTAAAGGCCGTTCTCGCGAAGACGCCGGAGAAACTGTTCAGCAAATACTCGCCCGGTTCGGTGTTCCGGTGGGAGACGCGATGGGTGATCGAGGTCAAGAATCACGGGAACGTCGAGGTGAAGGACTTAGAACTCTCCCTTCCCTTCTCGGGCATTTACACGACCGATGCGCCGGACGACCCCGATCATGAGGACGACGAGGACGGCGGCCAGGCCGGAGTGCGGGATTTCAAGAAGACTATCAAACTTGGTTCGCTTCGTCCCCGACGAAACATCGAGGTCCAGGTTTGGACAGAGAGCGGCTATCCCGATCTCAGCAACGACCGGATCGTTTTAACAGACTCGGAGGGTCGTGTCCCAATCGACTTTCCTCGCCGGATCTACGGGCTATGGGGAACGATCGCTGCGGAGATCCAAACCGCATGGGTGTTCCTTCTTATTCTGACAGCCATCGTCGCATCCAGTTACGCCGCTTCGTTAATCCCCTCGCATAGAAACTCCGCGAACAGTCCTTCCAGTCGCCCCGCAACAGTTCCGTAAAAACGAGCGGCAAATCCTCCGGTTCCACTTTCGGGAGACTTTCTGCGATGTTTGCGTTGGCAACGATCAACTGGGATACGGTTTTCACTGGCGTCGTAACAACGGTGGCGGTTTCTGCTGTTGCGGGCACCGTTGCTCTGATTAGGCGGGTGTTTACGAAAGACCGCCTGAAGCGTGCAATGAGCCGAACAGTGCGGTCACGCGCCTTTTGGATTTTTGAGGACGTGGTGGCCTATCTCTCGGTTCCGCTCTCCGGACTGCTCGTAGGCGACAGCCCGTCAAAGGCCATTCGCTTCCTTGGGTGGTTCAACATTTTGATAATCCTGATTACGCGCATTTTGCTAGCGTACGCGATGACGGTTCACGCTGTCCTCGGCGTGTCTGACAGAGTGCGCTACCTGAGCGAAAAGACGGCCCGTTTGGTTCTCCTGGTGGCCGAGAGGGTATCCCCGGAGGTACTCGCATCCGAACCTAAGGGCGGGCCACTTGAGCTCGAGCCCGAGCCGTGTGACGCAACCGCACCACGACTGCTGGGGGGATTACTTTGGGCTGCGTATCTGACGGTGTCGACGATCGCCCTTGTGTGGACCGCTCTGTACTTCGCGTTGATTCGTCGCTGAAAGGGCTCAGTCAAAAACGGGAACATCGCAGGTCCGTCATCTGTACGCATTTGGCGGGCCGCGCCGTGGGGGGCCGGGAAAGGAGACGAGTATGAAGATCGTTACGGCTTTCGCGGCGCTCGTCGCTGGGTTGGCTTATGCCGGCGTCGGGGGCGCGAACGCGGCCGACAAGCACGATGACAGGTAGGACATCGTGGGGACCTGGAAATACATCTCATTCACCGAAAGCGGCGAGCGACGGGATGTTCCGGACGGGATGCGGGTGGTCATCACGAACGACACGTTCACCATCCGCCGCCCCGGACAGGACAGCACGGGCATGAAGTACACGCTCGATCCGCCCACGAACCCCAAGCAGATCGACTTTGTCGTGGAGCTCAATCCCGGAAATCCCATTCGACAACCGGGCATCTACGAGCTCACAGGCAACCGGCTGCGAATCCACTCCGCCGCCGCGGGCACGCCCAGGCCGAAAGACTTTCAACCCGTCCGGGGAGAAACCGGCGGCGTCATGGTGTTGGAGCGTGTGCCTAACAGGAGGGATGTCGGGTAGGATCGGTCGGTGACATCCATCGACGTGGGAAAACGGGAGGCGTCCAATTCCCAGTCATTACACGGGCTGCATTGCCGGCTGCCGCTGCCGACGGTGGACGCGGCGGACGCGTCCGCTCGTGCGCGCGGCTCACGCCCCAGTTGACCCGGGATCGGCATCCCACTATATTCGCTTGAGCGCATATGCCGAAGGTGACCGAACCCAAGACCCGCGTCGACGTGATGTTCCGGGCGTTCTCGGATCGGACGCGGCTGCGCGTCCTGAACCTGTTGAAGACCGGCGAGCTCTGTGTGTGCGACCTGGTGCGGGCGATCGGCGTCCCGCAGCCGAAGGTCTCGCGGCACCTGGCCTACCTGCGGCGGGCGGGGCTCGTGACGTCGCGGCGGGAGGGGCTGTGGATGTATTACCAGCTCGCGCCGGCAATGAACCCGTTCCACCACAAGCTGATGGAGTGCCTGGCGTGCTGCTTCACCGACGTTCCGGAGCTGGCGCGGGACGTGACGGCGCTCGGCCGCTCCTGCGACGACGCGGGGTCGTGCTGCGGCTGAAAAAAATTTACGCTCGCATATTCGTTTAAGCGAATGAATGAGGATGGAAGACGCATGGGCAAGCTGAAGGTCCTGTTCCTGTGCACCGGCAACTCCTGCCGCAGCCAGATGGCCGAGGGGTGGGCGCGGGCGTTGCGGGGCGCGGCGATCGAGGCGTACTCGGCCGGCGTCGAGCCGCACGGGATGAACCCGCGAGCCGTGCAGGTGATGCGGGAGGCCGGCGTCGACATCGCCGGCCACCGCTCCAAGCACGTGGATGAACTGAAAGACGTGCCGCTCGATTACGTCGTCACCGTCTGCGACCACGCGAACGAGACCTGCCCGCTGTTCCCCGGCAGGACGAAGGTGATCCACGTCGGCTTCGACGATCCGCCCCGCCTCGCGAAGGAAGCCAGGAGCGACGAAGAGGCGCTCGGCCACTACCGCCGCGTGCGGGACGAGATCCGCCACTTCGTCGAGCATCTCGAAGATTACATCCCGATCCCAAGGAGATGACCGATGGCCACCCATCCTCCGATGGTCCTGATTCTCTGTACGGGGAACTCCTGCCGGAGCCAGATGGCCGAGGCATTGCTCCGCAAGCACCAGGGCGACAAATACGACGTCCATAGTGCCGGCATGGACCCAAAGGCGGAGATTCACCCGCTGGCGGTCAAGGTAATGGCGGAGATCGGCATAGACATCAGCCATCAGCGAACGAAGTCCTCCCGCGACTACCTCGGACGCCACCCGGTCCGGCATGTCCTGATCGTCTGCAACAAGGCCAACGGCACTTGCCCACGGATCTGGCCCGGGGCGTACACGCGAACCTACATGCCGTTCGACGACCCGGCCGAAGCCGAGGGGACCGAAGCGCAGAAGCTGGCCGTGTTCCGGCGCGTCAGGGACGAACTGGACCGGGCAATGGCAGTCTGGGAACCGCACGTGGAGGCTGCGCGGTGAGCAAGTACGCGGCGGAAATCTTCGGTACGTTCGGGCTCGTATTCGCCGGGACCGGGGCCATGGTGATCGATGCGGTGACCGGGGGGAGCGTGACGCACGTGGGCGTTTCGCTGACGTTCGGCCTCGTCGTCATGGCGATGATCTACGCGGTCGGCGACGTCTCCGGCGCGCACCTGAACCCCGCGGTCACGCTCGGCTTCTTCGCGTCGGGCCGATTGCCTGTCCGCTGCGTGGTCCCGTACATCGTCAGCCAGATCGCAGGCGCCGTGCTGGCGAGCCTCACGCTGCTGGCCCTGTTCGGCAACCGCGCTTCTCTCGGGGCCACCCTGCCACTCGGTTCGGCCTGGCAGTCGTTCGGCCTTGAAGTCGTCCTCACCGGCATGTTGATGTTCGTGATCCTCTGCGTCTCCACCGGGCCGAAAGAGGTGGGCACCATGGCCGGCATCGCGGTGGGCGGCGTGGTGGGGCTGGAGGCGTTGTTCGCCGGCCCGATCAGCGGAGCGTCGATGAACCCCGCCCGTTCGCTGGCGCCGGCGCTGATCAGCGGGAACCTCCACGCCCTCTGGGTCTACCTGATCGCACCGGTGCTGGGCGCGGCCGTCGCTGTACCGCTCTGGCGGCTGACGCGCGGCCGGTGCGAGCCTGCCTCCACGGAAGCTATCGAACAAGGAGCCACACCATGAGCCACGACATTCACGGCATCGTGCAGGAAAAGTACGGGCAAGTTGCGGCGAGCACGCTGTCGAGCAAGGACGCCGGCGTGCGGGCCGTCGCCGAGGCATTCGGCTACTCGGCCGAGGAACTCGCGTCGATCCCCGCCAAGGCCAACCTGGGCCTCTCGTGCGGCAACCCGACCGCGACGGCCTCGCTGCGGCCGGGCGAGGTCGTTGTAGACCTGGGCTCGGGCGGCGGGCTGGACGTGTTCCTTGCCGCCCAGAAGGTCGGGCCGACAGGTCGGGCGATCGGCATCGACATGACGCCGGAAATGATCCAACGCGCCCGAGCCAATGCCGCCAGGTCGAAACTCGACAACGTCGAATTTCACGAGGCGAGCATCGACAACCTTCCGTTGCCGGACCGATCGGCCGACTGCATCATCTCCAATTGCGTGATTAACCTCGCCCCGGACAAGAACGGCGTCTTCCGTGAGATGTTCCGCGTGCTCAAGCCCGGCGGGCGCGTCGCCGTCAGTGATATCGCGTTGAAGCGGGACTTGCCCGAAGAGTTGGCCCGTGACCTGATGGCATTGGTCGGTTGCATCGCCGGGGCGATCCACATCGGCGATTACGAGAGCGGGCTCCGCACGGCCGGCTTTGATGGCGTTCAAATTGTGGACACCGGCGCCGATCTGAACGCCTACAAGCACGTCGACGGACAGTCCGCCTGCTGCTCGCCGCCGATGGAGAAGCCAGAAGCCTTCCCCGTCGCAGACGAATCGTGCTGCGGCACTTCCTGCTGCGGCCCGAAGGAAACGGCCGGTGTACATGACGGGATCACGGCGGTCCTCGACCGCTACGACGTGAACGAGTTCGCGGCGAGCGTGAAGGTGTACGCCGTCAAACCCGCAACCGCATGAACGGCGCCGCCAGACGAATCGCCCCTTCGGCGCGTTTGCCTCTGCCGCATCGCTCACGGCCACGGGCAGGTGCTCGAGCAGGAACGGATCGGGGTACGTCTGGCGGCTGGGCATTGCGTTCCATGAAATAGGAAGGTTCCTGAGTCGCTGCGGCGTGCCGGTGGTCCTTGGGGCATCAGATCCGCCCCTGACTGCCCACCCACCGGCACGCCCGCTGTTAATGCGCTGCGGAGGGCTCCATCACACGCGCGCGATTGGCTGCCCTTTGCCGGCGCGGCGGTCGATATTTGAGGGGGATTCTCCTATAATTTCCTGCCGTTGAAGGGACCCGTTGGGGCTTCACGGATGAGGGATTTTCGGGCAGCATGGATGGCCCGTCGCCCGTTGTCTTAACTGGTGTTACGAACGAGCCGCCGCCGGGGGACTCCCGCCCTTTCGGGTGGGCGTTCAGCGCTGGCGGTGTTGAAGGATTTGGCATGACAGAACCGACCCCGCCCGCCGATCGGATTGAAGACCTCCAGATCGAGCAGGAACTCCAGGACAGTTACCTCACGTATGCGATGAGCACGATCATGGACCGGGCACTCCCGGACGTCCGTGACGGGCTGAAGCCTTCGCAGCGGCGGATCCTGGTCGCCGTCAACGACCTCAACCTGACGCCGGGCCGCAAGCACATCAAGTGCGCGAAGATCTCGGGCGACACCAGCGGCAACTACCACCCGCATGGCGAGGCGGTCATCTACCCGACCTTGGTGCGCATGGCCCAGGATTGGAGCATGCGTTACCCGCTGATCGACGGGCAAGGGAACTTCGGCAGCACCGACGGCGACCCCCCCGCCGCGATGCGGTACACCGAGGCGCGGATGGCCCCGCCGACGGTCGACCTGATGGCCGACCTGGACCTCGATACCGTTGACTTCCAGCCCAACTACGACGAGCGGCTGATGGAGCCGACCGTGCTGCCGGCCAAGTTCCCCAACCTGCTGGTAAACGGGTCAACCGGCATCGCCGTCGGCATGGCGTGCAACCTGCTGCCGCACAACCTGCGCGAGATCTGCGACGCGATCGTGAAGGTGATCGACAAGCCGGACGTGACACTGCCGGAGTTGCTCGAGATCGTCCCCGGCCCCGACTTCCCCACTGGCGGCATCATCTGCGGCCGCGACGGGATCGTCGAAGGGTACACCAGCGGCCGCGGCCGGATCTGCCTGCGGGCCAAGCTGCACGTCGAGGAGGCGAGCAAGGCGGGCGGCAAGGCGTCGATCGTGATCGACGAGATCCCCTACGGGATCATCCGCAAGAACATCGTCGAATCGGTCGCCGAGGCGGTGAAGCGCGACCTGATCAGGGACGTGTCGGCGGTGAACGACGAGTCGGGCCGCCAGCACGCGGTGCGGATCGTGGTCGACCTGAAGCGCGACGCCGACCCGAACGTGATCATCAACCAGCTTTATCAGTACACGCCGTGTCAGATCACGGTGAGCATGATCAACATCGCGCTGGTGAA
>DASXMX010000245.1:0-18220 GCA_036495445.1 Tepidisphaeraceae bacterium | reverse complement strand
CCGACAAGCGGCGCCTTTTCTGCGGGGCTATAGTCCCGAGACCACTCCCGTCCGCTGGGGCGAATAGATGTCGGGGCGAGTTTCCTGCGCGTATCGCTCGATCGGTTCCTGCCTCGCGTACGCTTCACGATGCGGCGCCTGTTCCTCCTTCTGAGTCTGCGTGCAAAGCCCGGTCGTCGGCAGGCACAGCCCGGTGCTTGCCATGCACATCCGGGTCGCCTGCGGTTCATCGTCCATAATTGCGGCGCAGGCGAGGAACAGCCCGCCGTGGAACGCGTCCATCGCCAGGTGCGCCTTGAGCGGCAGCATCTTCACCGCCCCCAGCGGGTAGTTGGTCATCAGGGCCGACGCCCCTGTCCCCACCGCCACCACATCATGCAGCCGCGTCACCGGCTTGCTGAACCCAAAGGCCCGGGGAATCACCGGCAGCGTCGCCGCCGTCAGGTAGTCGAGCATCCCGTGAACCATCGGGGAAATGAATCGAAATCTCATCCCGTCCTCGCTTTCGATGCCGGCGAATCTTTTCAGTTCCGAAAGGATGCAACGCGAGTGCCATGGTACCTCGCCCCGGCTAGCATGGCCCCCCATGAAATCGCATACCGAATACCTGACGTTTAACGTCCCCGGCCGGGTCGGCTTCGTGAACATCACGCCGCAATGCGAAGAGGCCGTCCGAGAATCCGGCGTCGCCGAGGGCCTGCTGCTCTGCAACGCCATGCACATCACCGCCTCCGTCTTCATCAACGACAACGAACGCGGCCTGCACGAGGACTACAAGAAATGGCTCGAAACCCTCGCCCCGTTCGACCCCTCGCGCCAGCGCTACGCCCACAACCGCACCGGCGAGGAGAACGCCGACGCCCACATGAAACGCCAGATCATGGGCCGCGAGGTCGTCGTCGCGATCACCAAAGGCAAGCTCGACTTTGGGCCGTGGGAGCAGATCTTTTACGGGGAGTTCGACGGGCGACGGGCAAAACGCGTCTTGATTAAGGTAATCGGGGAGTGACGCAAACGTCCCGCTACCGAAGGGAGCCGTGCGGCTCCGCCGCCGGTTGCGCCCAAGGGGAAGACGCATACGGATCCGATGATCGCACCCGCCAGATGGGCGAGTGGAACGGGGACGAACGCACCACAGGAGTGGGCGAATGCCGCCCGGCCGGTCATCGCTTCGAATGTGGTTTTCGCGAAGAAGCCGACGAGCAGCAGGCACGCCGCGAGCGAGAGTGGGCGATTGTCGCGCCACCGGTCGCGGGCGAGCGGGATGGCAGCGAGGAAGAAGAGGGCGGAGTCGATGCCGCTCAGGCCGCGATACGTCGCGAGGGAGGGTTGCAGGATCCGGAGCGCCAGGGGAATGAGCATGGCGGACGCGAGCAGGCAGGCGAGGTAGCGGAGGCGATCCCTGGCTTCGCAGAGAGCGCCGAGCAGGACGAAGGCGGCGAGGGACCAGGCGAGATGGTTGTTGGACCAATGCGTAAGATGGCAGGTGAGGATACGCCAAGGTTGATGGACGGAGAGGTCGCGATCGTATTGAAAGGACGGGCCAACAGCTATCGCGGTTGCCAGCAGGGTTGCCGTGGTGATCGCGATCGTCAGTAGGGGAATACGAGAGCGGGAGGTCGTTCGCAATCCCCCCTCACCCCAACCCTCTCCCGGAGGGAGAGGGAGCAACGCAGGGCGCGCTCGCGCGATATGGGTTTCCGCCACTTTCATTGCATCCTCACGCTGATCACAAAAGGCGGCGGGGCGTTTGACCGCCCCGCCGCCGCGGAGGGGGCCGGCCCGGTGGCTCTTGATCCGGGGCCGGCCGCACACGGGGGCGCGGCGTGTCAGGCCGCGGCCCTGGGCCGGGCCCCCCTGGCCCGGCGATAGCTCGCGAACGCGATGCCGCCGAGGGCGAGGACGAACAGGCCGCTCACCGGGTCGATCGCCCCGCCGCCCCCGCCCGGCTTGCCGCCGGTGTCGATGTCGCCGCTGTTCTGCTGATGCAGGGGAATCGGAGCCGAGGCGGTCGGCGTCGGGCTCGATGCGGCCGGCGACGTGTTGCTGACTGGCGTCGATGTCACCGGAGATGCGGTGGAGCGCGTCGGCATCGCCGGCTCGGGGCCGAGGTCCGCGGCGGCCTTGTTCCGCATCCCCGCCAGTTCACTCGCCAGCGCCTGCTGCGCGTTGCGGTCCCGTTGCAGTCGCAGCGAGTTCTTCCGGTCGATGTGCCACCGCTGGAACTCGCCGTCGTTTTCCAGCACGAGGAACGACGTGTATTCGGTGACGATCGAATACCCCTCGCCCAGGCGGACGATCTCGTCGATCACGCTCGTGCGCGACCCGCTGGCGTCCGCCTCGCCGAGCAACCGGTTCACCTTGTGCAGCGCCCACATCCGCTCGATCTCCGGGTTGGCTAGATCGGCCGGCGGCAACACGAGCGGGATCGTCCGCGTCATCGGCTGACCCTCAATGTTGCCCGAGAGCGTGACCTGCGCCGCGCCGAAGTTCTTGTACCGCCCGTACACCCGGATCGGCATCCCGTAGTAGAGGTTCGGCATCGTCTTCGGCTCCAGGTCATACGTCTCCAGCCCCGCGAACGAGATCCGCAGATCGCTGGCGACCGGGTGCATCAGCTTCCGCCGGAACGCGGCGGCCTGCCGGTCGAAGTTGTCCTCCTGCGAGAGGAACGCGCACATCCCGCCCGCGTCGGTGGCCATCTTGCTCAGCAGCCCGCGGTCGACGTCGTTGCCCACGCCGATGCAGAAGACCTTGCAATTTTTGGGGCGCTGGCCGATCAGTGAGATGAGTTGCGGCCGCTCGTCTTCCTCGGTCAAGCCGTCGCTGAGGATCACGACGTTCAGCGGCCGCTGAGCGTCGTCATACTTGTAGGCGGTGGTCAGCGCCGGGTGCAGGACGGTGCCGCCCCGCGCCTCCTGCGAGGCCAGGAAGTCGGCCGCCGTCTTCTTCGAATCCGGCGCCGCGGTCGCCAGCCGCCGGAAGAGCACGTGCGGCTCGACGTTGAACGTCATCACCTCGAACCGGTCCTTCTCGCCCAGCGCGTCGATGAACGCACGGAGCGAGTTGCGGGAGAGGTTCAGCTTCCCGTCGTCGTTCATGCTGCCGGAGATGTCGAGCACGAAGACGTAGTCCATGCCCGCCTCCTTCGCGGCCAGCTCCTCGCCGGCCGTGAGGGTCAGGCAGAAGTAGCCGTCTTCACTGCCCTGTTTGCTGGTGATCACGTCGATCCCGGTCTTCGGCCGGGCGATGTGGTAGGCGAGGACGACGTCGCGGCCCAGGTCCCCGTTCTTGCGTTCGAGGCTCGCCTGCCAGTAGTTCTCCCCCTGCTTCGCGATCGCAAACTCCTTCCCGTTGCTCGGGCTCTCCATCGCCACGATGGGGATTTGCGATTTGACGTCGAAGTTGATCGCGAACTTGCCGGCCGTGCGGTTGGTCAGGCCCGGTCGCGTCGCGGTCGCCAGCGGGTAGACGTACGTGGCCCAGTCGTGGTCCACGTCCAGTTCCTGGTAGTAGGCGATCTGCACCTTCTGTTCCGCCAGCGCCGCGATCGGGAAGACCCGCATCTCGAAGCTGCGGAAGTCCGTCTGCTCCAGCAGCCCCGGGTCCCGGCGGACGCGCTTGTAGCTGTTGTAGATCTCGCGGGCCCGGTTCTTCTCGACGACCTCGCCGGTCATCTCCTTCCCGTTGATCCACATCGAGAAGTTCGCGACCGACGCCCCCTTGGGCACCGGGAATGTGTAGAGCGCCTCGACCTGCCGGTTCTCGGTGTTCTGGAACACCTGCGTCACCTCGGTGACGGCGATCCCGTTGTTCACCGTCACGTGGACCGAGTGCTCCTTCACCTGGAGCAACCCGCCGTTCCCCCCGTCCGCGATCAACAACCCCGCGGCCCGCGCACGGGACGGGCCAAAGAGCATCAGAACCACCACGCATACCAAACCGACCGGCGCAGCCCGCGCCGTCAGACGTGAAACGATTCGCATACCGACCTCCCGAAAAAAGGGTTTCGAAATGTGTAGCAACGCTGAATGCGCGAACGAAAGCCCACGGCACCGCCTTGGGGCGCTTTCAATTGAACTTCGATGACTCAAGTCATTCGCTCGATCGCGGACCGGATCTCGTGGGTGAGTTGCTGATAAGCGGCGCGCCGATCCATCCGCCCACTGGCGATCGCGTCGCGATACGGACGCGGATCAATCGGTTCCCCGAAGCGAACGGTGACCGGTCCGGGTAATGGAACGTGTTTCCCGCGTGCCAGCGATTCCCGCAGCCCGCCGAGCCGGATCGGGACGATCGGGGTCCCGGTGCGGATCGCGAGCATCGCCGCGCCCTGCTTGAGCTCGACGAGATTCCCGTCCGGGCTGCGCCGCCATTCGGGGAAGAGGATCAGCGGCCGCCGGTCGCGGAGGACTCGTTCGAGTTCCCGCAGTCCGCCGGCAAAGTCACCCTTTCGCGTGACCGACACCGCGCCGGTGAGCACCCGGCTGATCGACTTCTGAACCACCCGCTCCCCGAACACGTCGCGCGCCACTGCCGTGCCGGTGCGGAGCGCCATCGGGGTCGGCAGCGCCGCGAGGATCGCGATCGCATCCAGGTGGCTCGTGTGATTCGCGCACAGCAACACCGGCCCGCGCCGCGGCACGTTCTCGATGCCGCTGACGTTCAGTTGCCAGTAGGAGTGCCACCAGCACCGCCGCATCGCGTACCAGAACCGCCGGAATAACTCGGACGCGTAACGCGTGTCCTTTCCCCACCGTGGCACGGGCGTCTCGCCCGTGCGAACCGCGTTCATTGTCGACAACCTCTCACACGGCCGAGACGGCCGTGCCAAGATGAGCGTCATGCCGGGCCTCCTTCGATCGGACGCCCATACCCCAAAGCATTGCCCGTTCCCGCCACCCAAAATCTCGCATCTGCCGAAGGATCAACCCCTTACGACGAACGCCCTCCAGCTCCGCCCGGTCCCTAATGGCATCCAATGCCCGCCGCCTGTACATTGGATGCATCCTCTTCCGGTGGCCAACACGATGCTCTTCGAATCTCAAGCGGACCTTTCGGCGGCCCAGGCGATCTCCCGCCTGCTGTTCAGCAACCCATTCCTGCCCGAGCGGATCGAGTGCGAGCGGGCGGTGCTGGGCGATCAGTTCGTCGACGTGAACGCGGCCTGGAACCTGGCGCAGGACTGGGAAGGCAATCGTCCCAACATCGGCCGCCTGCTCGAAACCGCCGAGCGGCTCGCCGCCCGCACGCGCGACCGCCTCGCCGCGGGCGAACGCGGATCGGAAAAGGAGATCGGGCTGTACGAGGACGTGGCCCTCTACCTGCTCTACTACCGCGTCCACGAACCGCTGACGCGCTACATCAAAGGGGAGATGGCCAAGCCGCCGCAGGAACTGTCGGCGGCGTACGCCAAATTCGCGGAGGACGTGGCGCACTTTTTCGAGATCCCGGGCCTCAAGCTCTCGGGCGAACTCGACGCGCCCCACCTGTTCGCGCTCTACTTCCAGGTCCGGCGGGCGTTCCACCACACATTCGAGAACATCGTTGGATCCTCAATGCCTGCCGCACGGCTCCGGGCCGCGATCTGGCAATCGATCTTCACGCATAACATGCGCCGGTATCTGCGGGTGATGTACGACCGGATGAGCGACCTGACGACGCTCATCACCGGCCCGTCCGGCACCGGCAAGGAACTGGTCGCCAGCGCGATCGCCCTGTCCAGGTATATCCCGTTCGACGCGCGGGCCAAGTCCTTCGCCGACAGCTACGAGGCGCTGTTCCACCCGCTGAACCTGTCGGCGATGTCGCCCACGCTGATCGAGTCCGAGCTCTTCGGCCACCGCCGCGGCGCGTTCACCGGTGCGCTGGAGGACCGGGCCGGGTGGATGGAGGTCTGCCAGCCGCTGGGCACCGTCTTCCTCGACGAGATCGGCGAGCTCGACCCCGCCATCCAGGTGAAGCTGCTGCGCGTGCTGCAGACCCGCACGTTCCAGCGCCTGGGCGACACGAAGACGCGACACTTCCGCGGCAAGATCATCGCCGCCACCAACCGCGACCTGCCGAAGGAAATGGCCGCGGGCACGTTCCGCCAGGACTTCTACTACCGCATCTGCTCCGACCTGATCGCGACGCCGTCGCTGCGCGACCAGTTGGCCGAGGCGCCGGGCGACCTGCGGCACATGATCCTGTTCATCACCCGCCGGATCGCGGCCGACGAGGCCGAGCCGCTGGCCGACGAGGTGGAAGCATGGGTCCGCAAGCATCTGGGCCGCGACTACCCGTGGCCCGGGAACTTCCGCGAGCTGGAGCAGTGCGTGCGGAACATCCTGATCCGCCACGAGTATCGCCCGCCGGACCTGGGCGCCCGCGACGCCGCGGGCAAGCTGGCCGAGGAACTGGACCGCGGCGCCCTGACCGCAGACGAGTTGCTGCGGAAATACTGCACTCTCGTCTACTCCCGCACGCGAAACCTCGAAGAAACCGCCCGCCGGCTGAAGCTTGATCGGAGAACGGTCAAGAGCAAGGTCGACCCCGAGCTGCTGGGCGCGAGCCGAAACGGGGATTGATGATAAGTCCCATGTAATCCGCCGCGTGGCATGGGCATGTACTCATGCCCGTGTCCTTCCCATCAGAAGACACGGGCATGAGTACATGCCCATGCCACCCAAAAGAAGACAATTCTCGAACGGCGATATGCAAGCTGAGTATCACTTTCTTCATCGCCATCCCCCTCGCGTCTGTCAGGATTCTGCGTACAATAGGATGCGTCCCCCCCACCTGGGCGGGCGCTCACGTCTGTGGTTCGGTACGGCAACGGGCTTGGAGTCGACCGCGATGTCTACACCATCCTGGCTGGACGTTCCCCCGCTTCCGGAGATCGGGCATCCCGAGACGTACTACGCCAAGCAGGTCGCCCGGGCCGACCGGCTCGGCCTGCGCCACGCTCACGAGGCGTACAAGGTGGGACAATACATCACGCTCGCGCTGGGCCCGCGGCTGACGTGGGAACAGAAGGCGCGCTACTTCCGCCACGCCCTGCACGGCCATTGTGTCGGCCCCGACATGGCCCCCAACCACGTCATGAAGTTCTACGGCGACCTGGCCGAGATGGTCCGCAAGTACGCCGGCCAGGAAGCGATCCGCCTCGCCAGCCGCGAAGACGACGCGTGGGCCGCGCAGCTCCAACGCGGCGTCCCCCGAGAGCAGGTCAAGGCCGAGGCCGCCCGCTTCTTCAACATCATGCTCGGCGACGAGCGACAGAACGATATGTTCCTCAAAGAGGATTGGGAACAACTCCACGTCCTGCGAAAGGCGTGGTTGTGACAACGCTCCTCGCGGTCGGAGGAGAGTCCCTGTCCGAAGTTCCCCGTCTTGCTCCCTCTCCCTCTGGGAGAGGGCTGGGGTGAGGGGGAATTAGGGGCGCCTTGTCTGCTGTTCGAATGTCTTCTCCGGCTTCCCCTCACCCCGACCCTCTCCCGGAGGGAGAGGGAGGAAGAGCGACGCGCGCGGTTCCCGTGAGCTCGCGCAATGCGGTCAGGATCGGCTCTATCGGGTCCATCGCCGGCACGCGAAGCAGCGTTGCGGTTTGGTCCGTCGCGAGCCGGGGAAACCGCGGGACGTGGAACCGCACGCCCGGCTGGGCCGCGGCCAACGACCGGCAGAGGCTCTCCCCCGCCGACTTGGCGGCGGCGAACTCCGCCAGATTTGGCAGCACCTCGTCGAGCGCCGTCGAGGACGGATAGAGCACGCCCTTCACCTCCCCCGCCGATCGCAACGTGGAATGAAAGCCCCTGACGTAGACGTCACAGAACGTCCGAAACAGGGCGTCCGAAAACCGGCCCTGCGAGCCGGCGAACATGTAGGGCGTCGCGAAGTAGCAAAGCAACGTCGGTTGCCAGCCGGCCAGGAGTTCGGTCAGACGATCGCCGTCGCGCAGAACGTCGTATTGAAATGGAGCCGCGGCGCCGCCTCCGGCGCGGATGTCGACGACGACACGTTGGGCGTCCGCCTCCCCCCGATGCCAGGTCAGCCTCACGTCCGCCCCGCCGGCGGCGAGGAGCTTGCTCGCCGCTTCACCCAACCCGCGCGACCCGCCGATCACGAGCGCGCAGTGTCCCGCGAACTCGTCCCGCCCAACCTGCTCCCGCGCCGTCGAATAAGACGCCTGCCGAACCGGCTCCGGCCGGATCCCGGTGGAAACCGTCCCCGTCAAGCCCGGCCCCTCCACCCGCAGGTCCAACAACGAGAATCGCGGATCGTACCGGGACGCGCAGTAGGCCAGTGACGGCTCCATTCGTCCGGCGGCATCGGAAAGGTTGAGGCTGCGGCAGATGGAGTGCAGCCCCGGCGCCTCCATCCCCACCATCCGCGTCGTCGCGAGGATCGCCGCCAGCTGGTCGGCAGGCATGAGCCGCGCGAGGCTCGGGAACAATTGCGAGGCGAGCGAACGGTCCAGCCGCAGCGCGAGACTGCCGGCGCACTCGCGCAATTCGGCATCGCTTCGCTCCCACGGCGCGGATCGGTCGAAGGCGCCGGCGGGAATCTCAATTCCACCCCGGTCGTCGGCTTCCCACGCGAATTCGGCGGTAAGAACACTTGCCCCGTCGGCGTTCACTTCCACCCGCGCCCGATCGGGCGCAGATTCCTCGATGGCAAATCCCACCGGCTCATCGACACCCACCGCCCGACGATAGACCACTTGGAACGTCTTAAACCGCCCACGCGTTGATCGCCCCGCGAGCCACCGGTCGGCGGCCCACAGCGCGAGCTGCAACCCGTGGAGCACGTCGCGCCCGAACAGCAGCCGCCGGGCGGCGACCGAATCGAGGTGAATCGGATTGAATTCGCCGCTGAGGCGGGCGAACGCGAGTTGCTCCTCGCGGGTGAAGCTGCGAGACGTCGGGGACATTGCGCCTGGGTCTTAGCTAATGCATTGCAAATTGCAAATTGATAATTGCGAATTGCAAATTGGGGAGCCGCGTGGCGCCCATCATTTTGCAATTTGCAATTTGCAACTTGCAATGCCTCACCTCCTACTCCGCCTCGCCCGGCATCAGATACGAGCGCCGCGTTGGAAGCATCCCCGCGCGATCGATGCACCACCCCAGCGGCGCCGGGAATTCGTGCCGCAGGAAGCCGATCCGCTGTAGCGCGGCTTCCGCCTCCGGCGGCTGGGACCGCAGCCAGATCACGTCGAACCGGCCCGCGTATCGGGCCGCCAGGTGCCCGACGAGACGCTCGGCCACGAGCGGGCTCGCGGCCGGCCAGAGGTCGAGCACGTCCAGCACGCGGATCTGCGAACGGTGCCCGGAACGGGCGAGCCGCACGACCACCAGGCGGTCTTCCTCCCCCGCGACGCGAAGCCGGTAGACGTCCTTCCCCCCTTCCCGGCCGAAGTAACGCCACCCCAGGTAATCCGCGTCGCGGAGGATCGCCAGCGTCTCGCCCGGGCGCGGCAAGGGCGGCGTCGTCGCCTCCTCGGCCGAGCGCATCGCCACCAGCTCGCTATCGGCGAGTGACGCGCGAATTCGCCTGCGCAGGAGTTGTGCCGGGAACGCGAGCATTCGCGCCGCGGCCGGCCGGCCGGTGCGGCGCACGACCCATTCCTCGGCCAGCGGGCCGGGCCGGGCCACGCCGAGCATCGTGTGGTCCATCCCTTCGAGCTGGAACGCGCCGCACTTGCGGTAGATCTCGCCGGCCAGCGCATTGGCCGACGTCATCAGCAGCGGGAACCGGCGGCCCGCCTGGAGAAACCGCATCATCGGCGCGATGCCCATCCCATGGTAACGCGGATCCACGTAGAACTTCGATGACATCAATGCCGTGCAGGCGAAATCGCCCGCGCCCACCCGGAACGGCACGCACAGCAGCGTGCCGACGACCGCGTCCCCGTCCTTCACGCACCACCCAAGCGGGATGTCGGCCGCCCGGGCCGGGTTCTCCAACAGCACCCACCGCAGCCGCTCCAGGGGAGACAGCGCCCCTTCGGCGATCGCCTCCCCCGCCCGCCCCTGTCCCGCCGCGAACGCGGCCACCGCGGGCAGGTCGGATTCGGTCACGGGGACAACCTGGGGTGCGTTCGACATGCGGCTGAGGATAACAAGGCAACCACGGAGAACACCGAGGGCACAGAGAGCGCGGAGAAGAAATGCTTGTTAGCCACAGATGGGGCACAGATGCACACAGATGAAATGCAGATGAACTCTGAGATCTCAAATCTGATATTATCTTGTGAATCTGTGGCTATTAATGATTCTGTCTTGCATTCTTCTCTGTGTTCTCTGTGTCCTCCGTGATCTCTGTGGTTGTGTTTACATATAACGCTGCTTGCCAATCAGCATTTATCCGACGCGCGTTTCGGCGATCCGGATCGCATCGCCGATGGTGCGGATTTGTTCGATTTCCTGGGGGTCGAGCTGCACGCCGAACCGGGCTTCCATCGCTAGGACGAGGTTCAGCTGCTCGACGGAATCCCAGTCTGCCAGGGTCTGGGGCGACGTTTGGTCGGTGATCTGTTCCACGGGGAGGTTGAAGATGTCAGCGGCGATCTGCCGCACCTGCTGGGCGACGGGCGTGGTGCTCATGGATTGCGTTTCTCCTCCGGGCCGACGCGGCACTCGATCCACTCGGGGCATTTCAGGCCCGCGGGCGGCAGCGACAGTTCCCATCGCGACGCGCCGCCCGCTTCGCTGGCGAGCGAAAAGCCGTGCGAGCGGTAGACGTCACGGGCCGGGACGTTCGTGGCGGTCGGCAGGTACCAGCCGGCCAGCGTCGTCGCGCCCCGATCATAAGCGGCCCGCGCCAGCGCCGCGAGGAACGCCGTCTCGATCGTCCGGCCAATCACGCGGCAACTGAGCAGCAGCGTGTCGATCTCGGTGGCCTGCCCGTCGAACTTCAGGATCGCGACGCCCACGAGCCCGTTATCGCCGAAGCGGTCCTGAGCGCGGAGCGTATAAATACCCCGCTGCGGCGGCATCATCCGCGACAGTTGCTCCTCGGTATATCGGCGGGTCGTCAGGTTGAACTGGTTGGTCTTCTGCGTGAGCTGCGCCGCCCGCGCCAGCGCCGCGGGCGTCAGCGGCTCGATCTGCACCCGCATCTGCAGCCCGCGATAAAACTCTTCGAGCGACGCCGCCCCGGCTTGGAACTCGGTCCGCGCCTGCTGCTGGCGGTAATACCGCCCCCGCTCGCGATCATCGGCCGAGAGTTCCAGCCGCTCGAACACCGGCGCCTGCCGCAGCACGTTCGCGAAGGCGAACGGGTCCTCGGGCAATTCGATCACCGTCACCTCCGGCAACTGCCGGCGGACCCAGTCCCGCTCGGCCGGGTTGTCGTCGAGGAACGCGATCGCGTCGAGGCCGATGTTCAGCTCCGCCGCGATTTCGCGAAGGTTCTGAGCCTTGTCCGCCCAGTTGATCCGCAGCGCCGCGAAGTGTGGACGCCGAAGCAACATGTCGGGATGGCGGTCGATCACGTCGAGCGCTTCGGCCGGGTTGTTCTTGCTGCAAACCGTCAGGAGGATGCCGCGGCGGCAGAGGTCGAGCATCGCCCGCTGCAACGCGCGATAGGCGGCGCCCGGATGCGCGTCGCCCAGCTTGAGGCCGTCGAACCCGTCCTCGCCGACGACGCCGCCCCAGAGGGTGTTGTCGAGATCGACCGCCAATGCCTTGCAGACGCGTCCGCTGAGCGGGCAGAGGAACCGCAGCCACTCGCGCGCGAGGTGGACCCATTGGCCCGCCGCAATCGGCATCCGCGCCGTCGTCCACTTCACCGGGTCGTGAAACGACTCGTCGCCATGCCGACGGATCAGGGCGTCGTAATCGAGGATGTACACGTTGCGAAACGCCCGCGCGGCGCGGACGAGTTCCGAATTGATTCGCTGGAACGTCGCGACCTGACCGGCATCACCTTGAACATCGAGCACGCCGGCCGCGGGCACCGGCGGGACCTGCAGATTGTGTACGACCAGCGGTGCCGGACTTCGCGAACGAAGCGCCGCGATGAGTTGCCGATACTGCTCCACGACACCGGCGGCCTGCTCGCGGACCTGTGATTCGTTCAGATCGGCGAAGTCGTTCCAAAGTCCCGGCGCGACGTCCCGCGCCTGAACCGCAAGGAACACCGCGTCCGGCGCGAATCCGCCGACCCAACTTCCCGGATCGAGGATCTCCTGGGCATAGGTGTTGAACTGGCCAACGCGAACCTGCAGGTCGATCCCGGCCAGAAACGCCACGGCCCGCAGCACCGGGACCAGTGGCTCTACCGTAAACGACCGCAGGATCGCCACGCGAAATGGAGTGAGCGGCACATTTCCGCGCAGCTTCTCGAATCGGGAAACGACGAAGCTCGCCGACGCCGTGTCCAACGGCCGGCCGTCGAACACGGCGAGCATCGCGCGTGCGGCCGCGAAATCGCCGCCGGCGATCGCGGCGCCGATCGCCTCTCGTGTGGCCCGAACATCAGTGGCGTTGGAGTGGTTCACCGACAGTGCCGTTTCAAGCAGCCGAATGCGAGGCATCGGGTGGCATGGGCATGTACTCATGCCCGTGCACGGGCATGAGTACATGCCCATGCCACCCGGACAGGGGAAGCTCGTTTCCAACGGCCACCTGCGATCGCCCTGCCGCGCCACATTATGAGCGGGTGCAACGCTCGGCAAGGGGGGCACCGATGCGGTACAGTCGGGGCATCCGCGAATGAACTCGTCGAGTAATTCACAGCCTCAGATCTCCCATGCCGTCCGCACGGGCGAGGCGCCCGTGCCACGTGGGGAGGAACCCGCCTTTCTCATCACCGTGGATACGGAGGGAGACAATCTCTGGGCACGGCCGAAGGACGTGACCACGCGGAACGCCGAATACCTGCCGCGGTTCCAGGCGCTGTGCGAGAAGTACGGCTTCAAGCCGACCTACCTGACCAACTGGGAGATGGCCAACTGCCCGGCGTTCGTCGAGCTGGGGAAGGACATTATCCGCTGGGGGGCGGGCGAGGTTGGGATGCACCTGCACGCGTGGAACTCGCCTCCGGGCTTCGCGCTGACGACGGACGACGACCGGTTCCAGCCCTACCTCATCGAGTACCCGGCGGAGCAGATCCGCGAGAAGGTGAAGATGATGACGGGTCGGCTGGCCGAGGCATTCGGCCGGCGGCCCACGAGCCACCGCGCGGGACGATGGGGGTTTGACGCGACGTACGCGCACATCCTCATCGAGCAAGGGTATACCGTCGATTGCTCGGTGACGCCGAATGTCTCGTGGCAGTTCTGCAAGGGCGACCCTGCCAAGGGCGGCGGGCCGGATTACACCGGTTTCCCCGAATCCCCCTACTTCCTTGATTCATCCGACATTGCCCGGCCCGGCGATTCGCCGCTGCTGGAACTGCCCGTCACCGTCATTGGCACGCGCCGATTTCCGGCCCCGGTCGAACTCGCCCGCCGGCGATTGGCCGGGAGTTTCTTCGGCACGCGCGTGATGCGCAAGGCATTCCCAAACACCGCCTGGCTGATGCCGACCGGCAGCAACGGCGCCGCCCTCCTGCAAGTCCTTGAAACCGTCCGGCGCGAGCGTCGGCCCTACGCGCAGTTCGTCATCCACTCCTCCGAACTGATGCCCGGCGGCAGCCCCAAACTGCCGGACCAACGCGCAATCGACGCGATGTACGAAGATATCGAAGCCGTCTTTCACTCGGCGAGTGACTTCAAAGGGCAGACCCTGACTGAGTTTCGCGACGGCTTCGGAGTCGTTCCACCTTTGCCACAGGTGCGGCTTCCGTGACACGGGTTTTTAACCCGTGCGAGCGGCGCCCGTTGGCTGACGAGCCAAGTCCGGCGCGCCGGACGGTTACGCACGGGTTACAAGCCCGTGTCACAGGGGGCTGATGCGATTGACGAAGATTTTCGTTGACTTCCGCGCGAGTCTTGACGAAGATCTTCGTTAGTTCCTCATTGAGGTGCATCACATGTCCGACAGTCCGTCCCCCACTCCCGTCGAACTGGCGATCCTGCAGGCGCTCTGGGCGCTGGGGCCGAGCACGGTGCGGCAGATCCATAACGCGCTCAAATCCGAGCGGGACACCG
Organism: Tepidisphaeraceae bacterium; assembly: GCA_036495445.1. Classification (GTDB taxonomy): domain Bacteria; phylum Planctomycetota; class Phycisphaerae; order Tepidisphaerales; family Tepidisphaeraceae; genus DASXMX01. The sequence goes on along the minus strand of DASXMX010000245.1, from coordinate 4,143 downwards.
GGTATTCGACCACGCTCAAAATGGTGCAGGTGATGACGGAGAAGGGGCTGCTGCTGAAGGACGAGTCGGTCCGCCCGCAGGTGTATCAGCCGGCCCAGCCGCGGGAGCGGACGCAGTTGCGGCTGATCGACGAACTGATCCAGCGGGCGTTCGGCGGCTCGGCCGCCGACCTGGTGATGCGCGCCGCGTCGGCCAGGCGGATCAGCCCGCAGGAGCTGGCCGAGATCAAAAAGCTGATCGAGCGAACGAAGAGGAATTGAAGAACGGGGAGGAGTCACGTCATGGGCATATCGAATGTCGAGTTGACTCCGATCGCATATCGAATCGGCTGGACGCTGGTCGATTCGCTCTGGCAGGGCGCCGTGGTGGCGATGGTGCTGGGCTTTGCATTGGCCGTGATGCGGCGCCGATCGGCCCAGGCCCGGTATGTGGCGTCGCTCGCCGCGCTGGCGACGATCTTGGCCGCGGCCGGAGTCACATTCCGAGCTTTGGGGCCGATCGTCGAAACGCCGCCGCCCCGCGGCGCGCCTCAGGTCCCGCATGCTTCGCCCGCGGAGAGCCACCCGATCGCGGCGCGCTTCGGCCCGCCCGAATCGCTCGTCATACCAAGTGTGAAGAACGCGGATCAGCCGGGAAGCCACGAAACGAAGCCCGCGGTGATCCCGCCGCCTGGCCCCCGCCCGCTAGTCGAACGGGCGACGGCCCGAGTGGAGCCGATGCTCCCCTGGCTCACCATCGCGTGGGCCGCTGGCGTGCTGACGTTGAGCCTTTGGCACGCTGGCGGCTGGGTCGCGGCGCAGCGGTTACGCGTCCTCGGCATTCAGCCGCCGAGCGACGAAACCATGAGGCTCACCGGAGCGTTGTGCGCGCGCCTCGGCCTTCGCACGCCGGTTCGGGTCGTCATCTCGATGCTCGCGCAGACGCCGATGGTCATCGGCTGTCTGCGGCCGGTAGTGCTGTTGCCGGCAGCAATCGTGACGGGCCTCACGCCAGGACAACTCGAAGGCATCCTCGCCCACGAACTGGCCCACATCCGCCGGCATGATTACCTCGTCAATCTGTTTCAAGTGCTGGCCGAAACGTTACTCTTCTACCACCCCGCCGTCTGGTGGATCTCCCGCCGGATCCGGCTGGAGCGGGAGCAGTGCTGCGACGAGATCGCCGTCCGCGCCTGCGGCGACCGCTGCGCGTACGCCGAGTCGCTGGCGGCCCTCGCGGAGGTCCGGCTCAACGCGGTGCTCGCCCTCGCCGCACGCGGGTCCGGGCGAGGCGAACTGCTGGCGCGTATCAGGAGGATTCTCCGGATGGATGACGTCGTCGGGCCGACACACGCGGGCCGCGGAATTGTGGCGGCGATGATCGTCGCGGCGCTGCTCGCCGCCGCCCTGCCCCTCGCACTCCTGTGCGCTGCTCCGACAACGAGTTCGCCGGTCCTGCATGGGGCTGCTGAACCCGCCCATGCGACCGATGGCACGGGGCGCGCGCCAGCGACGAGCCGTCCGTCCGCCGGCGACTCGGCCCAGGTGATCGTTCCGCCGCCCAGGCAACTCGACGTCCTGCTCGTGACGGACGGCAATTACTTCCTGGAGCGGGCGATCCAGAACATGCACCTGAAGTCGCCTGACATCCTGCAGCCGGCCAGCTACGAGAACCGCAAGCCGGCAAACTACGACGTGATCCTGTTCGACCGCTACACGCCCACGTACCTGCCCAGGGCGGGGAACTTCGTCTACTTCGGCAGCGTCCCGCCTCCGTCGCCCGGCCCGGGCCAGAAGATCACCGCCGCGAACGACGCGTCGGGAAAGCCGGTGCTGCTGGCCGATCAGGAACTGCTCGACTGGCAGCGCGACAACCCGATGCTCAAGGACCTGGCGCTGAACCAGCTCTACGTCGCCCAGTCGCTGAAGCTGAACGTGCCGCTGGACGCACTGACGCTGATCAACGGGCGCAAGGGCCCGCTGGCCGTGCTGGCCCGGGACGGGAAGCGGACGAACCTGGTGATCGGCTTCGACGTGCTGCAGAGCAACTGGCCGTTTGAGCCGAGCTTCCCGGTGTTCCTGCACAGCGCGCTGCGGTGGCTGATGAACGAGGAAGCAGCGCCGGCGGACGGTTCTCCTGCCGCGCACGAACCGGCGAGAGCGGCAATGCCGACCACCACATCGAGCGCGCCGCCGCGGCTGCAATTCCGGGTCGAACCCAAGCCGGGCGAGGGCGGCGAGACGACCGACGAGCTCAAAGACCCCGTCTCCGGCAAGTCGTACCGCTTTCGAAAGGACAGCGTCCTCAGCGAAGCGGACGTGAAGGCGGCACGCGAGGAACGAAGCCAGAACGGCGAACTGGCGGTGGATGTCGAATTTACCGACGCCGGGGCGGCCAAGATCCTGGCGGTCACGTCAGCCAACCTCAACCGGCGCATGGCGATCCTGTTCGACGGGCGCGTGTTATCGATGCCGGTGATCCGGGCGGCAATCTCGCGGGCCGCCGTGATCACCAGCGGGTTCAACGGCATGACGCCGAAGGAAGCCAAGGCGCTGGTCGAGGCGATTGAGTCCTCCCGGCATCCCGCCGGCCCCGCGACGGGGCCGGCCACCGCGCCCGCGACCCGGCAGGCTGCCGCGTTCACGGCCGATTGCGTGTTGAGCGGCATCGTCGATGGCCAACGGAAGGCGCTCGCGACGCCGTCGTTCAGTCTCCACGCAGGCTCCGACATTCGGTTCGTTTACACCGGCAAGCCGCCGGTCATCATCGAACGATCGCCGGGCAAGGAGGAGGGGATCGCCGCCGAGTTTCGAGCCGACGAACAACCGGACGGCAAGGTTCGCATCTTCTGCCGGATCCAACAACGCGGAGCGGATGGCGTGGAGGGAGACGAGACATTGCTGAGGGCGCACATCCAGCAACTGCTGGAGACGGAAAGGAAATTGGACGATGCGAAGGCGTTGTTCGCCGAGGCTCAGCGGGATCTTGATCGCCGCCGCGTCGGGCTGAGCGGGTTCCAGCCCTACACGCTCGAGGAGATTTGCCGGGTCGATCCGACGCTGCTGGCCAAGGTCAACGCGCGCAACGAACAGGCGACGACGTACGATTTCCTGCGAACCAAGTACGGCACCAATTATCCCTCGACGAAGGAAGCCTTGGAGCTGCTGGAGATTCGCAAGCGCGATGTCGAAGAATCGGCCAAGCGGTTTAACGACCAGTTCCTCATCAGCGCGAGGGAGGACGGTGGCCCAGGACGGGTCATCTCCAAGGACCTGTCGAAACTCCGATCGCTCGTGGACAACTGGCAGAAACGGGTCGATACCGAGACGGCGGTGGTAAACAAACTTGCTCATGCAGGCGGTTCCGAGACAGGCCAGATCGTGAAACTCGGGGAACCGGTTGCGGTTGAGCTTGCCGATGGGACACGACTGGAGGTTTCCGTCCGCGCGACAAGCCATCCCAGATGAGTCCCGAAGTCGCGCGGCGGAGTGCTCCGCATGCAATGCGCGGTGTTTGGAAGCCTGTCGGCGTTGTCATGCGGGGCGGGCGGGGGTACAAGTGAGCGGCTGTGGAAACGGTTTGGAAGGTCCTGGCCACGCTCGGATTGGTGGCGCTGAATGGGTTTTTCGTCGCCGCCGAGTTTTCGGCCGTGGGGGCGCGGGCGTCGCACCTGCAGGAGCAGGCCCAGCGCAGCCCGCTGGCGCGGTTGGCGCTGCGGGTCAAACATCAGTTGGATCTGTACCTGTCGAGCTGCCAGCTCGGCGTGACGCTGGCGAGCCTGGCGCTGGGGGCGATCACCGAGCCGCTGGTCGGGGCGATGCTGGCCCCGCTCCTGCACGCTCTAAAGATCCCGGCTCACGACCTGTACGTCGTGTCCTTCACAATCGCCCTGGCGGTCAGCACGTCGCTGCACATCGTGATCGGCGAGCAGGCGCCCAAGAACTGGGCGATCAGCTACAGCAACCGGATCCTGCCGATCATCGCCCTGCCGCTGGTGGCCTTCACGTACCTGTTCTATCCCGCCATCTGGCTGCTGAACGCCGCGACGAACGGCGTGCTCCGCCTGACCGGCGTCAAGCCGAACCTCGCCCCGCACGGCGGGCTGCCGCACACCGAGGAGGAACTCCGCGGCCTGCTCGCGCAAGCCGTGGCCAGCGGGACGAT
>DASXMX010000244.1:0-1889 GCA_036495445.1 Tepidisphaeraceae bacterium | reverse complement strand
AGAGCGCCACCCGCGGCTACGGCACGATGGACTACGACCTGATCGGCTTCCGCGCCGGCGAACTCGTGAAGTTGGACGTGCTGGTCAACGGCGACCGCGTCGACGCACTGTCCGTGATCGTCCACCGCACCCACGCCGAGCAACGCGGCCGTCGCCTGTTGGTCCGCCTCAAGGAGGAGATCGACCGGCACCTGTTCGAGATACCCCTGCAGGCCGCCATCGGCGGCAAGATCATCGCCCGCGAGACGATCAAGTCCGTCGGCAAAAACGTCACCGCCAAGTGCTACGGCGGCGACATCACCCGAAAGCGCAAGCTGCTCGAAAAGCAAAAGGAAGGCAAGAAGCGCATGAAGCGGGTCGGCTCCGTCGACATCCCGCAGGAAGCCTTCATGGCGATCCTTGAACCCGGGGATTAGTTACGGCGGCCCGCGGCGCGACCGCAGAATGCGCACGGCGGTGATGCCTCCGATCAGTGCGATTTGGCCGAACAGGTCGCCTGGCAATCCCCACCGCAGCAATCGCCACGTGACGAAGAACACGCCCGCCGAGAGGCACGCCCAGACGATCGGTGACGCCTCCGGATCCAGATCGGCAAGCTTGTAGAACCCCACCGCGCAAGCCAGGAGCAGAAGGAAATCGATGGAGTAGATCGGTCCGAGGAGCGTAGGGGGCATAGTGCAAGAGCGCGCGCGATTGCGCGGCTGCTTACGTTACATGACGGTGCCGGACGAACCCGATTTCACGTTCAGGATTGGATTTCTCCTGGAGGGCATGGGCATGTATTCATGCCCGTGGCTTGCCCGGACGGAAGCCGGATATAATCCAGGGAGTGGATCATGCGGCGATCGTTCGACCTGTCATCGCCTGCACCGGCAACTCTTCCCGAGCAAGGCCCGATCCCTGCGCCGCGCACCTTCCGCGATTTTTACGCCTTCGAGCAGCACGTCGCTACCTGTCGGAAGAACCGGGGACTCGCGATGGAGCCGGCGTGGTACGCGCACCCGGCGTTCTACTTTTCGAATCCGCTCGGTTTGGTCGGTCATGAGACGCCGGTCTTCGCGCCGGCGGGGTGCGAGGAATTGGATTACGAGCTGGAACTGGGGCTGATCATCGGCCGGGCCGGGCGGAACATCCGTGCCCGCGACGCGTGGAACCACATCTTGGGGTTCACGATCATCAACGATTTCAGCGCCCGCGACCTGCAACGCCGCGAGATGTCGGTGGGGCTGGGGCCGGCAAAGGGGAAAGACTTCGCCACCGCGATCGGCCCGTGCGTCGTCACGTTGGACGAACTGCGCGACCGGATCGATGGGGAGGGGCGGATCGACCTTGAGATGTCGGCACGGGTGAACGGGCGCGAGTTGTCGCGCGGGAACGCGGCTTCGATGTACTTCACTTGGCCGCAGATCATCGAGCACGCGTCCCGGGATGCCCTGCTCGCGGCCGGCGACCTGCTCGGCAGCGGCACGCGGCCGCGGATCGGGTCGCCGGCGCGGGGCAGGTTTTGCGTTTTCAAATGTCGATGTCGCAGCGCCTGGTCCCCCGCCGCCTGCGGCTCGATCCGACCCGCCGGTTCCGTCGCCTTCACCCGCGTCGGCGGGCGAAGGTGATAGAGGATCGAGTAGGCGCGGTCGAACCCGGCGGTGGTGACCACGTGCTCGTAGTAAAGCCCCTCGCCGAGGAAACTCTCCGCCCCCTCGCGCGGCAGCCGGGTGTGCCGCTTGGGTGGGATCCGGCCCATCTGCCTGTACACGGCCATGGCGTCACCTCGTTTCGTTCGTTTTGCCTACCGTGCGGGGAAGAGGGCAAGGCTCCGGCTCGACTGAGCTCGCCGAAGTCCGCCGAGCCGCCGGTCGTGGCACAGGCTTCCAACCTGTGAGTCCGCAAGG
>DASXMX010000243.1:0-2329 GCA_036495445.1 Tepidisphaeraceae bacterium | reverse complement strand
CGAATGTTTTGTGTGTTGGTGATCCTGTGTGTTGCGGTGGCCGCTGTTCATGCAGCGCCTGCATCGACATCAGTCGCGCCCGAAGAGATCCGCGTGTTCGAGCCGAAGGATAACGGCTACGCAAGCTGCCGCATTCCGGGCCTCGCGATGACGACGAACGGAACGCTGCTCGCCTGGTGCGAGGCGCGACACGCCAAGGGCGGCGACTGGGACCCGATCGAGATCCTCCTCCGCCGGAGCACCGACGGCGGACGGACGTGGGGCGAAATCCAGCACATCGCCGGCGACGGGAAACAAACGTACAACAATCCCGTCGCCATCGTCGATCGCGACGGCGGGGCGATTCACTTCCTCTACTGCGTCGAATACGCCCGCTGCTTCTCCATGCGAAGTGATGACGACGGGCGCACGTTTTCGGCACCGGTCGAGATCACCGGGACGTTCGAGGCTTTTAGAAAGGATTACGCCTGGAACGTGATCGCCACCGGCCCGTGCCACGGCATCCAGCTCCGCTCGGGCCGCTTGCTCGTTCCCGTCTGGCTTTCCACCGGCGGGCACTCGCACCATCCGAGCGTCGTCGCGACGATTTACAGCGACGATCGCGGCAAGACTTGGCAGCGTGGCGACATTGCCGTGCGGAACACCATGGAAGTTCCCAATCCTAACGAGACGGTTGCGGTTGAGTTGGCGAATGGGCGGGTGATGCTCAACTGCCGCAACGAGTCGCCCCGGCACCGGCGTGTGATCGTCACGAGCCCCGACGGCGCGACCGGCTGGAGCGCGCCGGCGTTCGATGACGCGCTCGTCGAGCCGATCTGCAACGCGTCGATCATCCGCCTGACGACCGCGCCGCCGGGCGATCGGAACCGCATTGTCTTCGCCAACCCCGACAACGACGTTCCGCCGCCGCCTAGCGCAAAACGTCCGTCTCGAAACGGCGTGCAGTCCTACGCACGCAAAGACCTCACCCTCCGACTCAGCTACGACGAAGGTAAAACCTGGCCCGTCTCAAAGCTGCTCGACTCCGGGCCGACTGATTACTGCGATCTGGCTGCCGGCCGCGATGGGACGATCTATTGCCTGCACCGCGTTGCCAAGGGACTCACGCTCGCCCGTATCCCGCTCGGTTGGTTCGCCGAGCCCTGACGTTCCCCCGGGTGGCCATTGCGATTCCCGGGCTGACTGCTATCTTCCGGCGTCCGAAAACGCCAAGGATGGTGAAGCCGTATGAACGAATCGCACGTCGCTAAAGCCGCGAACGAATTGTCGCTGCGGGAAGCGCAGGTCAAGGCGACTGCTGCCCTGCTCGAAGAGGGGGGCACGGTCCCGTTCATCGCCCGGTATCGCAAGGAAGCGACGGGCTCTTTGGATGAAGTCGCGATCACCGCCATCCGCGACCGGCTGGCCCAACTGGGCGAACTCGACCAGCGGCGGGAGTCGATCCTCAAATCCCTCGACGAGCGAAAGCTCCTGACGGATGAACTGAAGTCGAAACTGGCCGGCGCCCAAACGCTCGCCGCCCTCGAAGACATCTACCTCCCGTTCCGGCCGAAGCGGCGCACCCGCGCCATGATCGCCCGCGAGAAGGGCCTGGAGCCATTGGCCGAACTGCTGCTGAAGCAGGGCCCGCGCACGAACCCGGAGCAGGAAGCGGCCCGTTTCGTTACGCCGGCCGATTCGAGCGTGGCGGAGGAACTGCAGGTGCCCGACGTCAACGCGGCCCTCGCCGGGGCGCGGGACATTATCGCGGAGAAGATCAACGACGACGCGGACACGCGGGCCGCGATGCGCGAGTTGTTCCTCAAGAAGGGCGTGATCCGCTCGCAGGTGGTCCCGGGCAAGGAGGAGGCCGGGGCGAAGTTCAAGGATTATTTCGACTGGTCGGAGCCGGTGGGGAGCGCGCCGTCGCACCGCGTGCTGGCGATCCGCCGGGGGGCGGCGGAGGAGGTGCTCTTCTTCCAGATCCGCCCGCCGGAGGAGGAGGCGATCGCGCTGCTGGAAGGGCGGTTCGTCACCGGCGGCGGCCCCAGTTCCGAGCAGGTGCGCCTCGCCGCCCGCGATTGCTACAAGCGGCTGCTGAGCCTTTCGATGGAGACCGAGGCCCGGCTCGAATCGAAACGCCGGGCGGACGCGGCCGCGATCGAAGTTTTCACCCAGAATCTCCGGCAACTCCTGCTCGCCTCCCCGCTGGGACAAAAGCGCGTGCTCGCGATCGACCCCGGCTTTCGAACCGGGTGCAAAACCGTCGTGCTGGACGCGCAGGGCCAGTTGCTCCACAACGACGTGATCTATCCCGACCAGGGCGCCCACAAGACGCACGAGGCCGAAC
>DASXMX010000242.1:0-4546 GCA_036495445.1 Tepidisphaeraceae bacterium | reverse complement strand
CATGAACGACTTGATGATCCGCTCCCGCGCTTCCCGACGTGTCGTACGCGCAGCCATGCATCCTCCTTGACCGGTGGTTTTTCCCCCTCATCCAAATCTACCCGAAAACCGCCCGCGTCGGACGTGGCGCACCCGCGGGCTGCGGCAGCGCCGAATTAAACTTGCACGGCCGCGGGCGATTATTAGAATGTTGGGCCTCATTTACGACGGGCGCCCTGAAATCCTCCGGCGCACCGGCGGTCTGGAAGGAGACGATACATGACGACGCAGCATCTCGAATACGCGGTCGAGCGTTTGTTCGATACCGGTTGGTGTCCGGGCGATGAATTGTTGGAGCGCCTCCCCGACGGTCGCCGGTTCCCCGCCGTCCTATCCGTCCAGCGCGAGTTCGCCCGCCACGGACTGGAACTGTCGATCAAGCACAACCTCGTCTTCGGCTGCCATCGCGCCTCATGGGCCCCGGCGGGCGAAACTCACGCCATCGGACAAACCGACGAGTGCCACGGGACTGTCATCGGCGCGTGCGAACGTGAGGCAGCGGTTTACGCGCTTGCGCAACTCCGCATGGCGCAGGCGGAACGACAGCTCGAAACCGTCTAGAACACTCCATCAAGTGCATCGCTCTCCAAGTACGTTCGCGCCCTCCGTGCGCGCGGGAACAAAAGCGCCGCCAAGGCGCCAACATCGCCAAGAAAGAAGAGACGCGGGGGAGTTTTTCTTTCTCCTCGTCACCGCGTCGCCGCGTCGTCTTTCTTTCCTCTTGGCGTCTTGGCGGCGCCTTTGCCTTCGTAGCCGCTACCTGCACGCCTCCAGGAACGCGACGAGGTCTGCTAACTCCTGGGCTGACAACTGTCCGTCGAATCCGGCAGGCATGAGCGAGATCGTTCCGGGCCGGATTTCTTTCACGTCCTTTTTCGGCACCTGCACCTCCTGGTTCGGCCCGGTAACGAGCCCGATCGCGTTCGCATCATTCCGGCGGATAATCCCGTAGTACCGCTCGTCGGCGTTGGTGATCACCATCATCGGTTCAAAACTCTGCGCGAAGCTGGCGCTGGGATAGACGATGCTTTCGAGCAGATCCCGCCGGCTGCGAGCCGCGCCGATGCGCGTGAGGTCGGGCCCGACGTGCCCGCCGACGTAGCCGATCGCGTGGCAGGTGACGCAGGCGGCCTTGGCGCTGTTGAACAGCAGTTGCCCGCGGCGCATGTCGCCGGGGGGCATGGTTGAAAGCAATTCGTCCAATCGCGCCCGCTGCTTGCCCGCGTCCGGGTTCAATCGCGCCAGCAGTAAGTCGGCCTGCTGGCGCACCTGCGGACCGAACCTGGAGAGCACGGCCTGAAGCAGGTCCGCCCGCAGCGCCCCGGCGGCCTTGGCCGACTGCAGCGCCGCGACGAGCCGGGCGCCGACCGCCGGGTCCGTCGTCTGCTCGAACGCCTTCAGCAACTGCGTGATCTCCAGCGGCCCGGCCGAGCGCATTGCATCGGCAACTTCGCCCAACTGCCCCGGCGTGAGCTTCGCACGCGCGATGATCTCCGCCGCGGGGAGTTGGCGGCCGGCCGGTTGATCGGGGCCCAATTGCCCGCGGACGAACGCAAACAAGTTCGCATTGAGGCCAGCGATGCGGCCGTGCGTCGCGCCCAGCGCCGCCAGCCGCACGTCCGGCGGCAACTCGCTCCGCCCGGCGACGTCGAACATCTGCCGGTCGATCTGCATCGCCTGTTCCCGGTCCACGTGCAATGCCTTGATGGCCGCGATCGCGTCGGGCAGGAGCGAGGCGTCATCGCCCGCGATGATGTGAGTGATCGTCGCGACCCACGCTGCGGGGGCCGCGCCCAGTTGGGAGGTCGCGATTGCTTCGAGGGCGATGCGCCGCTGCCCGGCCGGCCGTTTCGCGTCGCCCGCGGTCGAAGCGAGCAATGCCTGAATTGCATCGGATGTCGCGAGTTGCGCCAGTTGTTGCACGAGCTGCGCGTTCGATCCCGCGGTCGAAGCGGAGACCTCGATCTGCCGCCGCATCGCGTCAGCGAGTGCATCGCCCCATTCCGAATGTCGGCCGGCGATCCAGGCGGCGGTGTCGCGCAGCGCGGCGTCGGAAGAAGACAGCGCCTCCGCCACCACGCCCGGGCTCACGCCGCCCCCCTCCATCTGGTCGAGCGACATCATCGCCGAGCGGCGGACGCGCGGGTTGCCGCTCGACAGGTCCGCCGCGGTGTCCTTTGCGTCCGCAATCTCGATCAGGGCATACGTCAGCGAATGATCGAGCACGTGATCGACGGGCGTCTCGAGTGCCGTCAGCAGCGGGGCGACGGCGCGGGCGTCGCCGATCCGGCCCAGCGCCTCCGCCGCGACGCGCTGGTTTTGCGCGGTGCCGTGGGCGAGCAGGTCGAGCAGCGCCCAGACCGCGTCGCGGTCTTGCCAGACGCTGATCGAGTGGCATGCTGCCTGCCGCACGGTCTCGTCGCGATCGTTCAACGCCTTCCGAACTGCTGTTCGTGCTTCAGCACTGTCGATCCGCGTCAACGCCCAGACCGCGTTGATTCGGGCGATTTGCGACGTAGACGGTGCGAGCACTTGCGAGAGCGCCCCAACCGCCGCTTGCCCCTTCGCGGAAACCGCCTGGATCACGCGGCGCCGGACTGTCGGTCGCGAGTCGCTGAGCAATCCGGTCAACTGATCTATCGAAAGTCGGTCCCAATCCAGCTTCAGCCCGCGCGGGTCATCGACGTGCGGTGCGCCGATCTTCCTAACGCGATAGATGGTGCCCAATACATCCGGCTTGCCGAGCTGCGAGGTGGGGCAGCAGAGCTTGTACCACCCGCCGGTGTCGATCACGAGGAGGCTGCCGTCGGCATCCTCGATCACGTCGGTGGGGTGGAAGTCGAGGCTGTCGCAGGTGAGGAAGTCCTGATTGGTCGCGACAAACGTCGCGCCGTCCTCGGTCAGGACGTGGCGGGTCACCTTGTGCAGGTTAAAGCAGGTGGCGAAGAGGTTGTCGCGGTACTCGGGGCCGAAGGCGTCGGACTCGTAGCGTGCCAGCCCGCACGCCGCCGCGGGGCCCAATTGCACGAGCACGGGCATCACTTCGGGGAACGTGTGCGGATGGTCGTCGATCACGTCGTGGACCTTCCCGTAGATCCCGCCGTAGACGGCGTGGATGATCCCGTCGCGGTTTCCGTTTGCCGGGTTCTGCAGGAACGTCGTGGTGAAGATCCGCTCGCCGCCCGGCGTGAAGACGAGGTGGACCGGGTTGTCCATCCCGCCGGTCATCACCGGCTCGATGCCGGACCCGTCCGGCCGGCAGCGGAAGATGTGGGCCGCGCGCGTGACGAAGGGCTTTTTCCCGGGACGCGGGTACGTCTGCTCGGCGAACGCCCCCTTGCACCAGTAGATCCATCCGTCCGGGCCCAGGTAGGGTCCGTGAATGTCGTTGCCGCAGCCGGTGAGCGTCTTGCCCTGGAACCATTCGCCGCGCTGGTCGGCGACGCCGGAGCCGGTCGTATCCGTCAGCTTCCAGATGCTCGGCGGCGCGCCGACGTACAGCGACCCCGCGTACCACATCGCCCCCTCGGGGAACATCATGTGATCGGCGAAGACGGTGCTCCTGTCGAAGTGGCCGTCGCCCTTGGTGTCCTCCAACCGCACGACCCGATGCGGCTTCTTTTCAAGCTGGATCGTGAGCTTTTCGCTCGATCCCGACGAATCGTCCACGTACAGTCGCCCTTGCTCGTCGAAATCCGCCACGATCGGCCGATCCACCACGGGCGGCCCCGCGACCCGCTCGATCGTGAACCCGTCCGGCAACGTGAACGTGCGCCCGTCCAGTTGTACCTGGGCCGCGAATGAGGACAACGCGAGCAGCAGTGAGTACGCCGCGAGGCTTCCGACGAATCGGGCCACCGATCGAGTTGGCTTCATCGAGTCCTCCGTGAGATCGCTACCCGCGAGCGTCTGCCGGGTTGTCTTTGAGAGGCTGCCCACGAGGGTACGGGGCGACTACGGATCCGAACGCGAGGGTTTGTGGATGCAGTTTGACCTTGGTCCAGGTAACGGGAAGGGAACGCAGACCAAGCGGATCATGCGCGAAAGACCCGCACGTCGTGGTCGTGCGGTTTTCTTCTGATCGCCGCGACGCCTATTTCGGCAGTTGATTCAGCCGCTGCTGGAGTTGGCGGATCTGCTGGTCCTGCTGGTCGCGAACCGAGTTGATCTCGCCTGGCGTGACAGCCGGCGCCGCATGGGCGGCGAGGAACCCGGAGCCCGCTCCGCTGCCGGAAGACTGCTGCTGCCTGTTGGCCAGTTGGTCGAGCTTCTGCTTGATTGCCTGGCTGGCCTGGAGTTGCAACTCGATGAACTTGCGTTCCTCCGCCGCGGCAACGGTGTTCGCTTGCGAAGGATTGTGCACGCTCCAGTAAATGCCGCCCCCGAGACCGACGACAACGCCCAGAAAGAATGCGATCAGTTTAAACATGATGGGGACCTCTGGACGAGTTATACCATCGTTGTTCGGCCGCAAGAACAACTCCCTACGGAAAACGTCGTGGGGGGG
>DASXMX010000241.1:0-19455 GCA_036495445.1 Tepidisphaeraceae bacterium | reverse complement strand
GACGTGATCGCGCTGCCAGTTGATGGCGAAGGTGTGGAAGCCGGGCGAGAGCGTGCCGGCGTGCGGGTGTTGCTCCTTGCGGCCCAGGCGGATGGCGGAGGCGTGGAGGACGTTGGGGTCGCCGGTGCCGTTGTCCATCACGTCGAGTTCGCCATTGGCGTCATGATAGCTGGCGGGCATGAGCCAGAAGGCGGGCCACAGGCCCCGGCCCTGCGGAATGCGGATGCAGGCCTCGGCGTACCCGTAGAGGAAGGCGAAAGTGCGAATACTCTTGCGATCGCGGATGCCGCCAGATTGCGCCAGCGCGCCGGTGTAGGGCTTGCCGAAGCGGTTGTCCTTGCGGGCGGTCAGGCGCAGGCAGCCATTGTTGAGTGAGACGTTAGCGGGGTCGCTTTGCTCGTCCCCTTCGCCGACGGTGGGGCCGTCGGACCAGTATTGGTGGGGCGTCCAGACGTCGGCCAGGGCGGGGCCGTCGAACTCGTCGTGGAAGATCAGTTTCCATTCGCCCGGCAAGGACGGCGCAGTCGGCTGGGTGGCGGGGGCGGTAGATGGAGCGGTGGCGGGGAAGGATGGGCCCGTGCGATTCGCGGTGGATCGGAGATAGCCTCCGTAGCCCGCCAGGATGGCGGCGAGGGCGGCACCGCAGCCCAGCAGGGCGGCACGTCGGGACGGCGGGCGGGGGTTAGGTCGCGTGGCCATCGCAGGTTCGTCACCCATGCGCACGTTATACCCGCCGGTGACATGGCCTCGAAATGCAGTCACAGAGGACACAAAGGCCACAGAGAACACAGAGGAAAGAAACAGAAACGCGTATTCAGCCACAGATGGGGCACAGATGCGCACAGATCGGAAAATTAGATTTGAAATTTGAAATCTGAGATTTCAGATCCTGATTTCATCTGTGTGCATCTGTGCCCCATCTGTGGCCAATTCTCTTCCCCTCTTTTCTCTGTGTCTTCTGTGTCCTCTGTGGTTCAAATTCGATGATGGCGCAAAAAAAGGCTGCACGTTGGAGGGTAAAGTCCGTGCAGCCCGGCGGAGGAGGAAACGAGGATTCGGAAGGTCAGGCCTTCGGGCATGCTTGTCCCGCGGCCCGGTTTACTTTTGATGAAGGATCGATCGCGTTCTGGTTGGCTGAAGGCCCCCAGGCATCGTACCGCCCGCAGACCGCCTGCGGGCGGTACTGCCCGTGGGAACCAACCGCGCTCAATTCGTTGGGTGATTGCTCACCCGCAGCCGTCACCGCGACGGCTACGCCCGGTGATAGTGCGAACCCAGTGCCAGAGCCCGGATCGTCCCAAATCGTCATCCGAAACCGCGTTTTTCGATGAATATCGCGGCTGACGATGATCGGGACCGAATGTCGGGGCCAGAATGGATGCCCAATGGGAAAGCACCCGCCCTGGCGCGGGAAGAGGTGTGCGTAAAGAGTGGTCAACCGGGTTCGACGTTCGACGAACGGGTGAAAGGACGTGTCAGCTTCTCGGTATTCGCCGCTTGCGGCTTCGCGAACGAAGCGCCTCACCCTCCCGCTGCCCGCGCGTTTCTGTTTTACGCGGCGCTCCCCTTCCCGTACGATGCGAACCGGAGTGAGGGGGAGCGGAGCGACACCGTCACTGGGTGTAAAACCAAAGCCCATTTTCCCTTATCCGGCAGGAGGAACCCTTGAGCGGACAGCGAATCATCAAGTCGGCACTGGCGACGTGCGTCTCGGGCGGCCTGGCCCTGGCCCTTTCCATGGCCGCGGCCACGATCGGGTGCAACCGCGAGAGCGGCAGCAACAACGGGGGCGCCGGCGGCACCAGCACCGCCACCACCCAGAACGCCGGCGAGCGCAAGTTCGCCTTCGTCACCAACAACGCCAGCGATTTCTGGAAGATCGCCTCGGCCGGCGTCCACAAGTATGAGAAGGAGAAAGGCGTCGCCGTCGACATCAAGATGCCGCCCAACGGCAAGGTCGAAGAGCAGAACGGGATCATCGAAGACCTGGTTGCCCAAGGCTACAACGGCATCGCCGTCAGCGTGATCGCGCCCAACGACCAGGTGGCGGAGATCAACCGGGCGGCGGCCAAGACCAACGTCATCTGCTTCGACTCCGACTGCCCCAAGTCCAACCGCCTGGCCTACATCGGCACCAACAACTTCGAGGCGGGCAAGGTGCTGGGCGAGCAGATTGTGAAACTTCTGCCCAACGGCGGGAAGATGGCCGTCTTCTGCGGCACCTTTGCCGCGGACAACGCCAAGCAACGCCTCGACGGCGTCAAGGAGGCGATCAAGGGCCACAACATCGAAATCGTCGCCCAGAAGGAAGACCAGACCGATCGCAACAAGGCCCGCACCAACGTCGAGGACGTGCTCAATAGCTACTCGGACCTCAACCTGCTTTGCGGCCTCTGGTCCTACAACGGCCCGGCCATCGTGAAGGCGGTGGATGCGAGCGGGAAGAAGGGGAAGGTGCTGGTGGCCGTGTTCGACGAGGAGCAGGGCACGCTCGACGGGATCGAGAACGGCACGGTTTCCTGCACCGTCGTGCAGAAGCCGTTCCAGTTCGGGTATCTGTCGGCCCAGTTGATGGACGAGCTGGCGACCAAGGGCAAGTCGGCCCTCCCCAACCCACCGGTCATCGACACTGGCGTCCGCATCATCGACGCCAAGAACGTCGCCGATTTCAAGGCGGAACTGGCGAAGCTGAAGGCGGAAGGCTGATTGGAAGAGTTGCCAGTTGTTAGTTGCCAGTTGCCAGGGAAAAGCCGGCACTGGCAACTAACAACTGGCAACTCACAACTCATGGCAAGCACTCCCTCCTGTCTCCTGCAGATGCGCGGGATCACCAAGCGGTTCCCGGGCGTGGTGGCGTTGCAGGGCGTGTCGCTGGAACTGGCGCGAGGCGAGGTCCTCGCGCTCATGGGCGAGAACGGGGCGGGTAAGAGCACGCTGATGAAGATCCTCGGCGGCGCCTATCCGCCGGACGAGGGGGAAATCCTCATCGACGAGCAGCCCATTGAGATCCGCGGGATCGCCGACGCCAAGAAGCGGGGCATCGCGCTGATCCACCAGGAGCTGATGCTCGCGCCCAACCTCGACATCACCGGCAACATCTTCCTGGGCAACGAGCGCCGGCGGTTCGGCATGCTCGACTCGGCGGGCATGAACGCGACCGCGCGGAAGCTGCTCGACCGCGTCGGCCTTCGCCTGTCGCCAACGACGCTGGTCAGCACGCTTACCGCCGGGCAGATGCAGATGGTCGAGATCGCCAAGGCACTGGCGATGGAGGCCCGGCTGATCATCATGGACGAGCCGACGTCGTCGCTGACGGCGGGCGAGTCGGAGCAGCTTTTCAAGATCGTCCGCGGCCTGCGGGCCGAAGGGATCGGCATCATCTACATCTCCCACCGGATGGAGGAGGTGCTCGACCTGGCCGACCGGATCACCGTGATGCGCGACGGCCGGCGGGTAGGCGACCTGGCGGCCGCCGAGGCGACGCACGACAGAATCGTTTCGATGATGGTGGGCCGGACGTTCACCACGCGATTCCCCGACAAGCCCGATCGCCCGCCGGGCGATGTGGTGCTGGAATGTCGGGACGTGCTGGTTCCCGGCGCGCGAGCCGGCGTGAGCTTCGAATGCCGGCGGGGCGAGATCCTCGGGTTTGCCGGGCTCGTCGGCGCGGGCCGCACGGAACTGATGCAGGTGATCTTCGGCGTGACGCCCGCCCTGGGCGGCACGATCCTGCTGGAAGGCAAGCCGTTCGATCCCCGCAACCCGCGGCAGGCGATCGATCGCGGCGTCTACCTCGCCCCCGAAGACCGCAAGCGGCACGGACTGGTGCTGCCGATGACCGTCGCGCAGAACGTGTCGCTGCCGGACATCGGCAGCTACTCGCCATTCGGCTTGCTGCGGCGCGGGACCGAGGAGCGCGTGGCGAACGCCGAGGTGCAGCGGATGCGGATCAAGACGCCGGACATCCACCGCAAGGTGGTCAACCTCTCCGGCGGGAACCAGCAGAAAGTCGTGCTGGGCAAGTGGCTGGCCATGCGCCCCAAGGTGCTGATCCTCGACGAGCCGACCCGCGGCATCGACGTCGGCGCCAAGGCCGAGATCTATCACAACATGGCCCGACTGGCCGAGCAGGGGATCGCGATCATCATGGTCAGTTCCGACATGGAGGAGATCCTGGGTGTGAGCGACCGCATCGTGGTGATGCACGAGCGGCGGATCACTGGCGCCGTCGGGCGCGACAAGTTCGACCAGGAACTCATCGGCTCGATGATGAGCGGCAAGACGTACGACCAGGCCGCCGCCGGCGGCGGGAGAGATGCAGCGGCATGACTATCGCATCGGCAAACCCGGGAATCAAAGGCCTGCCCGTCGTTCGCTGGCTCGCCCACGGCCGCCGCGAACTGGGCATGCTCGTGGCGCTCGCGGCGATCTGCTTCGGGCTGTGGGCCTCCAACCCGGCGTTCCTGGGCGTCTCCAACGTCGTCAACACCACCCGCCAGATCGGGATGCTCGGCATCCTCGCCGTCGGCATCAGCTTCGTCATCATCACCGGCGGCATCGACCTGTCGATCGGCTCGATCGTCGGCCTCACCGGGGTGATCATCGCGAAGGTTTCGTCCAACGACATCGGCTGCTGGGGCGCGCCGCTCTGGGTCGGCATCGTCGTCGCCATGGCGGTGGCGCTGTTCATCGGCCTCGCACAGGGGCTGCTGATCACGCTGCTCGACCTGCAATCGTTCATCGTGACATTGGGCGGCATGCTGCTGGTCCGCGGCGTGTCGCAGACGATCGTCCGGGGCGGGACGCTCAGCTTCGGCGAGATGCCATTCCGCAACTTCTCCGACAGCGGCTGGTTCATGATCGGCGGCGACCCGTTGCTGCCCTATCCGCTGTTGATCTTCATCCTCGTCGTGATCGTCGCCGCGTATGTGCTGCACTTCACGGTCTTCGGCCGGTACGTCTACGCGATCGGCGGGAACCGCGACGCGGCGGCGTATTCCGGCATCGCGGTGAAGCGCGTCGAGACGATTACGTATGTGGTCTCCGCCGGGCTCGCGGGCGTGGCGGGGATCTGCTACGCCGCTTACATCGGGCAGATGTCGCAGCAGGTGGGAATCGCGTTCGAGCTCTACGCGATCGCGGCGGCCGTGCTGGGCGGCGTCTCGCTCCGAGGCGGAGAGGGGACCGTCGTCGGCATGATCATCGGTACCTGCATCATGCGGGTGATCAACAACGGCATCACGATGTTCCAGTACGTCTACCGCGACGCCAACGGGATCCGGCGGATATGGCGGCTGGACACGAACTGGGAGTTCATCATCGTCGGCGCGGTGATCCTGATCGCCGTCATCCTCGACCAGGTCGTCCACATCGTCCAGGCCCGCCGCCGAACGCGAAAGGCGGGCGGCGGTGGCGCGGGCGACACGGGCGTGCCGAAGCAGACCGGGTTCGAAACCGTCCCCGTCGGGGCCAAACCATCGGGTTCGATCACACCGTCCATCTGAGCCAGCACGCAACCCTGTAGGGGCGAACCTTGTGTTCGCCCCTACGAGCAAACCAGAGCCTGTTCTGCCTATTTGGTTTCCCCCTTCCCATCGCCACCTCGCCTCCTAAAATCCGCCCGATGGCATCGCAAGACACCTACGAATCGCCCCTGGCGTCGCGGAACGCGAGCGCGGAGATGCTGCGGCTGTTTTCCCCGCAGCACAAATTCGGCCTCTGGCGCCGGCTGTGGCTGGAACTGGCCAAGGCCGAGCGCGAACTCGGGCTCGAGCGCATCACGCCCGACGCGCTGCGGGAGATGGAAGCGAAACTGGACGAGATCGATTTCGCCAAGGCGGCTCAGCACGAAAAACGGCTCCGCCATGACGTGATGGCCCACGTGCACACGTTCGAAGAGGCCGCCCCCGCGGCCAGGGGAATCATCCACCTCGGGGCGACTTCGCAATACGTCGTCGACAACGCCGACCTGATCATCATGCGGGATGCAATGCGGCTCGTTGCCCGGCGCCTCGCCAACGCGATCGACGCGCTGGGCAACTTCGCCATCAAGTGGAAGGACCTGCCGACGCTCGGCTACACGCACTTCCAGCCGGCACAGCTCACGACCGTCGGCAAGCGCGCGACCCTCTGGGCGCAGGACCTCGTGCTCGACCTGGAGGAGATCGAACACCGCATCCAAACGCTCCGCTTCCGCGGCGTCAAAGGGACAACCGGCACGCAGGCCAGCTTCCTGTCGCTCTTTGATGGCGATCATGTCAAAGTCGATCAGCTCGATCGCAGGGTCACCGAGCGGTTCGGCTTCAAGGAATCGTTCGCCGTCACGGGCCAGACCTATCCGCGCAAGGTGGACGCGCAGCTCGTCTCGTCACTGGCGAACCTGGCGGCGAGTGTTCACAAGTTCTGCAACGACGTTCGCCTTTTGGCGGGGATGAAGCAGATTGAGGAGCCGTTCGAGAAGGAGCAGGTCGGCTCCAGCGCGATGGCCTACAAGCGCAACCCGATGCGGTGCGAGCGGGCGACGGGGCTGGCGCGGTTCGTGATCAGCCTGTCGAACTCGCCCCTGCAGACCGCCGCCGAGCAATGGTTCGAGCGGACGCTGGACGACTCGTCGAACAAGCGGCTGGCGATCCCGGAGCCGTTCCTCGCGATCGACGGGTGCCTGCAGATCCTGGTCGACGTGGCCCGCGGGCTGGTCGTCTACCCGAAGACGATCGAGGCGGCCGTCAGGGCGGAGCTGCCGTTCATGGCGACCGAGGAGCTCCTGATGGCCGCCGTCCGTGCCGGCGGGGATCGCCAAGAACTCCACGAGCGGATCCGCAAATACTCGATCGAGGCCGCCGAGCAGGTAAAACTCCACGGCAACCCCAACGACCTGATCGACCGCATGCGGGGCGACGAGCAGTTCAAGTCCATCGAGTGGGACCAGGTCCTCAACCCCGACCAGTTTATCGGACGTGCCCCGCAACAAACCGAACAGTTCGTCCACGCCATCATCGAACCCATCCGCTCCCGATATCGAGATGCGCTAGGCCAACGGGTGGAACTCAAAGTCTAAATGCGGGGTTCACCGCAGAGACGCCGAGAACGCAGAGAAATGCGAAGAAAGAATTAGCCACAGATAGACACGGATGCACACAGATAAGATGCAGGTCCGTCACGTCCGATCTGGTTTTCATCTGTGTGCATCTGTGCCCCATCTGTGGCTAAAAATGAATTTCTCCGCGTCCTCTGCGTCTCCGCGGTAAACCATTCGTCATAATCGCCCACCCCATTTCTTCAGCCCCCCCGCCCCGGTGTCCGACATATCCCAAGTAGGTTCGGGCTCCATTAACACGGGACGGGCATGCCGCGCGACATTCCGGTTGGGAACGGGTCATTACTGGTCACGTTCGACAACCGGTACCAGATCCGGGACATCTATTTTCCGCACGTCGGGCAGGAGAACCACGCCGGCGGCGGGCCGTGCCGGTTCGGCGTGTACACCGACGTCCCGGGCACGCATCGCAGCATGCTGTTCTGGACCAACGACCCGAGCTGGCACATCCGCCAGCGATATTTGCGCGACACGCTGGTCACCAGCGTCGCGCTCGACCACCACGACCTGAAGCTGTCGGTCTACTGCAACGACACGGTCGACTTCCACCGCAACATCTTCGTCCGCAAGATCCGCCTGAAGAACCTGGCCGGCCACGCCCGCACGGTGCGCCTGATGCACCACCAGGACTTCAACATGTACGGCGCGAAGATCGGCGACACCGCCTACTTCGACCCGGAGCTGCGGGCGATCGTCCACTACCGCGCCAAGCGCTACCTCATGCTCACGTTCTACGGCGACGGATTGCCCAACAACGGCGAGGAGTTCCTCCCGCGGATCGACGAATACGCCACCGGCACCAGCGGCTTCCACGGCGCAGAAGGCACCTGGCGCGACGCCGAGGACGGGCATTTGCAGGGCAACCCGATCGCCCAGGGCTCGGTCGATTCGACCGTCTCCCGCCACGTCCACCTCGAGCCCGAAGGCGAGCGGACGGTCTACATGGTGATGATGGCGGGCAAGAGCCGCGAGGAATTGCTCGAGCTGCACCAGTGGATGCTGAAGATGGGGCCGCAGGGCGTGATCGACCGCACCGGCTCCTACTGGCGGCTGTGGGTCGGCGGGACCAACATCAACTTCGGCAACATGCCGGCCAAGGTCGTCGAGCTGTTCAAGCGCTCGCTGCTGGTCCTGCGCACCCAGATCGACAACGGCGGGGCGATCGTCGCGGCCAACGACTCGGACATCATGCAGTTCTCCCGCGACACTTACTCGTACATGTGGCCGCGGGACGGCGCGCTGGTCGCCAACGCGCTGGACATGGCCGGCTTCTCCGACATCGCCCGCTGGTTCTACACGTTCTGCTCGCGGACGCTCACGGACGAGGGGTACTTCTATCACAAGTACAACCCGGACGGCTCGCCTGCGTCGAGCTGGCACCCGTGGGTGCTCAAGGGGATCCGCGCGATGCCGATCCAGGAGGACGAGACGGCCCTGGTCGTCTGGGCCCTCTGGCGGCACTACTTCCGCTACCGCGACATCGAGTTCATCCGCCCGCTCTGGGTGGACATCGTCCAGAAGGCGGCCGACTTCATGGTCCGCTACCGCGACCCGCGGACGGGCCTGCCGCTGCCCAGCTACGACCTGTGGGAAGAGCGGTGGGGCGTCCATGCGTTCACCGTGGCGACGGTCCACGCGGGCCTGAAGGCGGCGCACAACTTCGCCGTCTGCTTCGGCGACCGGGCCAAGGCCGCCAGCTACGCCAAGGCCGCGGAGGAAATGAAGGCCGGCGCGGAGCGGCACCTGTTCAACCCGCGGCTCAATCGGTTCGTCCGCCGCCTGGTCCCGCGCGACAACCCCAAACCGCCCGACAACGGCAGCTACGCCGAGCACGTTCCGCTCTCCGGCCTCACCAGCGACGAGCTGTTCGAGGTGGACGAGACGATCGATGCGTCGCTGTTCGCGATCTTCAAGTTCCACATGTTCGAGCCGGATGACCCGCGCGTGGTGAGCACCATGCGGGCCGTCGAGCAGAAGCTGTGGGTGAAGACCCGCGTCGGCGGCGTGGCGCGGTACGAGAACGACTACTACCACCGCGTCAGCAACGACATCGCCTCCGTCCCGGGCAATCCGTGGTTCATCTGCACGCTCTGGCTGGCCGACTATTACATCTCCCGCGCCAAGACCAATGCCGAGCTGAAGGAGGCGCTGCCGATCTTCGAGTGGACCGCCGCCCACGCGCTGGAGAGCGGCGTGCTCGCCGAGCAGGTCAACCCCTACACCAACGAGCCGATCAGCGTCAGCCCGCTCACCTGGTCCCACGCGACCGTCGTCAGCACCGCCATCAAATACCTCGAGAAACTCGAGGCCCTGCAGACCTGCGGCCAGTGCCGCCAGCCGGTCTATCGCCTGCGCCGCCGCGGGCAGGTGGAAGTCCGATCGCAGGCCCACTTCAACCGCCTCGACGCCGACTTCGAGCAGGACGACGCCCGCGAGCACGCCAGCCCGATCGGCAACTTCACCCGCGACGATGCCCTCGACGGCGTCTCGAAGCAGGTCAGCCTCGCCATCGACACCCGCGACTGCATCGGCTGCGAGGTGTGCGTCGCCCGCTGCGGCAAGGGCGTCTTGCGCATGATCGAAGGCAAGGCCCTGATCGACCTCCGCAACCTCAACGACTGCGACCTTGATGGCGAATGCGTCGACGTCTGCCCGACCCAGGTCGTGACCCTCAACGTGATCCCCATCGAGCCCCCGGTGAAGCTGACCCCCGCCGAGGCCAGGAGCTTGGATGAGGAAAAGGGCTTCGCGGCTTGAGGTGCCATTGCGGGTTAGCCGCAGCAGTCCTCCCGGTGCTTCTGTGCCACTGAAGGGGTGCCGCCTTCTCATCCTGATTCTCAGCCCTCGCTTCTGTCCGAACGAGATACACCCTGACGGGAACATTCCTCCGTGCGTTCCCTGATCTGGGCAAACCACTTCGCCCGTATGGCTGGTGGTGAAAACGGCTTCGCCGCCTCAGGCGCGCGAGCCGTCGCGGCACGGGGGGCCGTAATGTAGAATGGGCTCCAGCCGAGGTGTCCCATGACGTTGCTGCAAAGCGTGCCGGTGGAAGGTCGCGTGGTTCTCGAGGACGTCAGTTGGGAGTTCTACGAGCGGATGCTTGCCGAAATCGGGGACGGGCACACCCGGCTGACGTTCGACTGCGGGAGGCTCGAGATCATGTCTCCGTCCGGGATGCACGAGCGCGTGAAGACGATCCTGGGCCGGCTCATCGAAACCTATGGCGACGCGCTGGACCTCGCGGTGGAGGGGGGCGGGTCCACGACGTTCAAACGCAAGGACCTGCGGAAGGGACTGGAGCCCGACGAGTGCTACTGGGTCGCCAACGCACCGCGGATGATGGGGAAAACGAAGATCAACCTCAAAAGTGACCCGCCGCCCGACCTGGTGATTGAGGTCGACGTGTCCCGTCCGCTCGTTTCCCGTCAGCCGATCTACGCGGCCATGGGCGTGCCGGAGGTTTGGACGTACGCTCGTTCCCGTGTGACTCCGATGCACCTGCGGCGCGGGACGTATCACGCGGCAGACCGCAGCCTCGCCTTTCCCGATCTCCCGATGGACGTGGTGAACCAGATGGTGCGGATCGCCATGAGCGAGGGACAATCAGCCGCGACAAAAGCCTTTCGAGCCTGGATCAAGTCGAGCCAGAGAGAGCGCTGAGGGCAATCCGAGTGGCCTTCAGCTCCCCAGCGGCTTCTCCGCGCTGCTCTGCGGGCTGGCGGGGACGTTGAACGTGTCGATCGGATCGGGGTGGGCCGGGTCGAACGGGGGGACGTCGTCGACGATGTACCCGGCGAGGTCGAGCTTGTCCTGGCGGATGCCCTCGATCACGCACCGGGCCAGCTCGTAGCTGCCGTAGGCGTTGTGGTGGGTGCCGTCGACGAAGGCCTTGTCGATGTTCGCCTTGCCGATCGCTTCGTAGAGCGTCTTGCTGACCGCGTTCAGGTCGATCAGCGGGACGTCCATATCCTTCGCCACCGCCCGCACCGCGTCGGGGTAGTCCTTCAGCGTGTTGTAGACGTGGCCGGTGGCGTCGAAGCTCTTGCGGTTCATCGACGTGACCAGCACCGGCGTCCCGCCGTGCTGGCGGACGCCGGTAACCACCTTCTCCAGGTCCGCCTTGTACGTGGTAAACGCGCCGACGGCGGCGCCCTTCTCCTTCATGTCGTTATGGCCGAACTGGATGAGCAGGTAGTCGCCCTTCTTGATGTCCCCCAGCACTTTCGCCACCCGGCCGGCGTGCAGCGCGCCGCGCAGCGTCTCGCCGGACTCGGCCTGGTTCGACACCGCCACGCCCGGCTTGAAGAACCGCGTCAGCATCTGCCCCCAACTGTTCCACGGCTCCTTCGCCTGGTCGCACACCGTCGAATCACCCAGCACGAACACCGTCGGCACTTCCACCTTGGTGATCTCGATAGAGCGGAGGCAGGGGCGCGAGCCGTTGAACTCCAGCGTGAGCTTGTCGTCCCACGCCCAGGCCTCCTCGATCTTCTCCCGCGGCTGCTTGAGATGAACCTGCCCGCCGCCCGCGATCTTCGGCGTGCGGACGTTCACCGTGAACGTGCGGGCCTCCACCTGCCCGGGCTTCGTGCGGACCTCCTGAAGCATCAGCCGACGCAGCTCGGCTTTCACCGTCGTATCCGACTCGCGGTTATCCCCACCCAGGAGCAGCTTCACGTCGTAATTCCCTTCCGGCAACTTTACGGAGAAGTAGAAGGGCTTGTCACTGGTCACGCAGCCCGCACCGAGCCTCACCGCGAACGGGTTTTCGAAACCATAGCCGCGCACCACGAAATAACCGACGGTCGGGTCTACGTGCGTCACCAAGGCTGGAGCTTCCTCAGGCGCGGGGCCGAACCCAAATGTGAGTTGCGTCGTCTCCGTATCGGCGAAGGCGAGTGGCGCGGCACCGAAGAACAAAGCAGCGAAAGACCAGAAACGCGATGGTTGCATTCGTTCCTCGACGATGGGGAGAATGATACCTTGTGGCACGGGCGTCTCGCCCGTGCAAGGTGCTCTGCACGGGCGAGACGCCCGTGCCACGTCAAACCAGTTTCAAGATCCCGCCAGTTCCAGCCGCAGGTAGTCGTATTCGATGCCATTCATCGGGTTGCCGGGGGGGATCGTGAGCTTGAGGACGTTGGTGCCCTTCTTCATGAGGCTGGCGTCGAAGGTCACGTCGCGTTCCTGCCAGTACCCGCGGATGCCGTCGCGACGGATGGTGGCGGTGTCCATCAGGCCGGTCACCTGCCCGGCGGGCTGGTCGTTCATCATGACCGTCAGGCTGCGCGCGCTGGTCGCCGCGAAGGCGAGGCGAAGCGTCGCCTTGCCGGCCGGCGCTTCGGGGAGATCGAACGTCACCGACCACGTCGTCCCGTCCGGGCGGTCCGGGCGCGGGCACTGGGCGTAGTTCCAGTCCTTGTGCCAATCGCTGTTGCCGATGACGAAGTGTACGTCGTCGGGGAAATCCTTGGGGTATTCGTAGTAGAGCCCCCATTGCCAGTAATGGTCGCCGTGAAGGAACTCGGATGCGGTGCGATCGGGCACGCCGATCTCCCAGAGTTGCCGGCCATAGCGGACGGGCTTCCATTCGAGCCGGCCTAGGTCGAGCGGTTCGCCCGCTTTGACCGTCACGTTCGCCTGCGAGAATTCCCCCAGCACGCCGGTGGCGATCGCGTGCAGCGTGTACGTGCCGGGGCGGACGGCGGGAATTGTGAACCGGCCCTCGTCGTCACCCCGGGCCCAGAATTCGTAGTGCTTGGCATCGCGTTGCCAATCAACCGTGAACGTGCCGCGGCCGCCCTCGATGGTGTAGTCCGGCGCCGTCAGGCCGACCAGCAGATGGCTCATGTGTGCGTTCGGCGTCTCGGGGTCCTTCAGCACCATCTGTCCGGTCGCCGTGCCGCGCTGGTTTTTGTGCGGGTAATCAACCCCATTGACCCAGTCGTAAGGCCACGCCTTGGTTTCGATCGCCGAGCGGTTCAGCGCTTCCTGGTACATCGCGTCGGGCGACGGCCCAGCGTTGCAGTAGATCAGGAACGGGCCCACCACTTTCGTCCAGTGATCGCCCGCCGCGACGGAGCACGAGCTCCCGCCGTAGTGGCTGCCGCGCCAGTAGTTCAGCAGGCAGGGAGGAGCCGGTGCGGTTTGGCTGTTGGTGAACGTCGCGTCGCGGTGGGCGGAGAGCTCGACCTTCGTCGGCCCGCCGCTGAGGTATTCGATCGTCGGGTTGACGAACCAGACGCCCACGTGCTTGCTCGTGCTCGACCAGCCCCACGCCAGCGAATCGAATTGCACCGCCGAGTAGTCGTACTTGTGCTCGACCTGGCCCTTGTACTGGCCGGAGTTCATCCGGCGGGCCTCCTTCATGTTCGTCACCGTGCCGTGGTCCCAGTCGTAGGTGGTGATCATCCGCATGTTGCGGTTGCGGTCGACGGTCATCCAGTCGAAGACGGCGTCGTTCAGCTTCGCGCAGAACCGCGCCTCGCCGAGCGACGTGGCCGGGTATTCCGGCTTGTGCTCCAGGATCGTGTAGGTGTAGAGGCCCGACTCGCCGCGGCCGAGGCAATAGCGGATCTCGACATCGGCAATGACGCTCCCGCCCGGCCCGCGGCCCATCCGCTCACCGTCCGAGATCCCTTTGACCGACACCTCGCCCCGCTCGCCGCCGTTCGTCTTCGGGTCGATCGTGATCGCCTCGATCATCTTCGGCGACGTCGCCGCGTGCGACCAATACCCGGGCGTGCCGCGGTTGGCCGGGTCGAGGATCTCGAGCCCTTGGTATCTCAGCGACATCAACCCGCCGGACCCCTTCGAGACCTCGGCGGTCAGGATGCCGTTGGCCAGGGTGTAGGTCTCCACAGTCTCAGCCACCGTGACGGGCGCCGCTTCCGCGCCCGCGGCCTCCGCAGGCCGGATTCCATAGAGTCCCAACGAAAGGATTAGCAGGAGGATGAATTGGGCTGGCATCATCACGTGTTTTGTATCCCGGTGAAATCCGAAACTTCCGGCCGTGGGTGTCCCCCGCAACGCCATCCCGGGCCTGCCATTCTATACGGTTCGAGGCCGGGCCGGTTGATCGGGGTCCCACGTTCCCCGCACACGCCCGCACCTCATCCCATTCCGATACCCACCCCGATCGGCCGACGTCTCAAATGTCCCAAAATGTCCCATAATGTCCCGCCGCGGCGATGTCGCCCGGATGGGACATTGCCCATCCCGCCGCCGCGGGCGGGTTCGGCGCCCGCCGGGCCTTGCCCAGACTCACGCGGCGCCGCCGCGCGTCGCGTTCCATCTTCATCACTTCCCCCATTCGGCACCTGGCATTCGGCATTCGGCACATTGAAAGGCGCCGCACTTGTCGCATGGGACCCAATATATTTCGCTCCTAACCCCATTTCGCGCCCGCGCTTGCGATCCGCCGCCCGCCCCCGCCGCGTGCGACACGCCCCGCCCGCCGCACCGAGAGTCGCATCCCATCGCCCACGCCTCATCCGACCTGCACCTCGCGGCCATCCGCTGGCCCGACCAGCCTTTGCGCTCGTCGATCCGCGCCGCGCGCCGCGCTCCTCATGCGGCGCTCGGCCCCCGGAGCAGGCCCGGCGCCGCATCCCGCCGCTCCGCTTGTCCGATCCTCACGCCCCCTCCCCGTCGCCGGACGCGGGAACGACGACCCGTTTCTCGTTAGGTAAATGTTAGCAAACGCCGTACCGCCGCCAAGCCCCCCTCAAAAAATGCGGCCGCCGCGTCGCCGCGAGGGCTACGCAGTCACACAGCGGTGTTACACCCGTCATCCCGTGCTGCCTCCTTGACAGGCGCGGCAGCAGGTGCCGCCCGACCCCTCAGGTTGATGCGCCGCCGAGGTCCCGCCCCTGTCAATCAAAGACTCGCGACCTCTCGACCCCTTTGCTCCCCTTGGGTTGCTGACACTTGGCCACCGAACGGAAGCCGGTTTGGGCAACACGCCGTCACGAGTTGACCCCAATCTGGTCCCCGGGCGTAGTAGAGGTGTTCGAGCATTATTGGTCTGTCGATGGTCGGATTCCTACGGTCTGATACCATAGCGCGTCATGGTGACTGACGAGAGATTGGAACATTATCTGGCCCAACAAGGCGTAGTTTGGGAAGTTATTCCCCCCTTCCGGCAATCTGCTCTCGAAGGAGAGTGGAACTCCGTCTACGGCGACGTTTGGAAGTTGGGGTTGCGGCGCACGCATGGGGTTCGTGCAGAGAACGAGTATTCTCAACGCTCCGCAACATTGTTTCTCATCGTACCGTTCCTTGGGAAACAAGCTGGACCGCATGGTTTAGGAAAACGGGGGCCACGCACCGCCGCTTACGAGTGTCGCGGCACGGGTGAACTGCCTAACCTCTCGGAGTTCTCCCATTTGGATTTCTTCGTCGCTTCACCAGATTTGAGTTGGACGATGCTGCACACGCATGAGGACTATTCGCTTGGTGGCCCATATTTCATGGAAAGGTCTTGGCTGGCGCGGCCAACTAGAAGGCCTTTCGCAAGATGAACGTCGCTGGTCCGACCAAAAGACAACTCAACCGGGATCTGGCCAGGACCAACAACGCGGCCGAGCGGGCGATCCGCCCGGCCGTCTTCGCCCGCAAGGTCAGCGGCGGCAGCCGCAGCCAGGCCGGAGCGGACGCGTGGGCCAAGGTCGCGTCGCTGCTGCGGACCGCCAGCCAGCAGGGCAAGCGGCTGATCGACGCGATCAAGGCAATGCTTCAGGCCCGGTGGGCGGCGGCGCCGTGAACGCAATGCGGACGGTAACGCTTACTCCGTAGAAGCGGAGATTTGGTGGATGTCACGTTTTCAGCGTCCACGTTTTCAGCGTCTGGTGGGCATCGCCCGATTATACTCGCACGAAGCGGAAAGGAACGGGAGGAAACGCATGATAGCCATGATGGCCTCAGTCCTGCGGATGTTGGCTACGAGCGGGTGGATCGCTGCGGGGATAGGCTTGTCCTGCGTTCTGTATCTGCTCCTCATCAAGGCTGTCTTCCTTTACGGTTCCGGGCATACTGACAAGTGGCACGGGGGATTGCGTCCGTTGCCGTGGCCGCAAGGGGACCGGGCACGGCGATTACTTATCCTCATTTATCTAATAGCGGCGATCCCGACCGGAATGGCGGTGGCGTTAGTTCTTTCCGGCGTCTTGCCAGGCACCCTCTAATTGGTTGCGAAATCGTCATAGTATACCAGTACCCGCCGTACCGCCGCCCAGCTCGCCTCAAAGAATGCGGCCGCCGCATCGCCGCGAGGGAAACGCAGTCACACAGCCGTGTTACACCCGTCATCCCGTGCTGCCTTCTTGACAGGCGCGGCAGCAGGTGCTGCCCGACCTCCCTAGGTTGATGCGCTCCCGCCCCTAGTCAATCAAAGACCCCCCAAACCCTTTGCTCCAACCGACGCCGCAAGCAAACCGTCGCACGTGACCCGAAGACGACGAACAAATGGAATAAAATGCATGTGATTTCCCTTGGCGCCCCGAGCGGCCCACGCCGTTCCCCGCGTCTCCCCATCCACGTGTGTCCCCCGTCTCCCTCCTTCCCCCCAAATTTTGCGGCGAGCCGCAGGTCTTGTCGGGGCCCCTACTTATAACCCGACTGCCGCAAAGCAGCCAAACGGGTCAGACTGTAAAGGTTCCCGGTGTGCTGACCCGTAAGTCGTGAAACGCATTAAAACTCCGAAGAAATCCGGGGTTTTCTTGTTGGTTCATCCCCCGCGAGGGAGCCTGTGCCCGACGCGTGTGCCCGCCGCCGGCTTGTGCCCGGCCAAAACGTGTGCCCGGTGTGCCCAAACGGGTCGCCTTGCCCCGGCATGTAAGGCAAATCCATCAAAATCGTGGCTGTCGAGTTTTCATAGGGTTGCTGATAATTGTCAGGAGTTGTTGTAGCCGAGGAGTGCAACGGCAATGACTGAAACCGTTTCTGGACTTTCGCCAGCCACGCCATATGAAGTGCTGCCGGGGCTGCCGCCCTACGGCCCAGCGGCCGAGCCCTTCAGCAGCACTGGCAGCGGCACGCACCGAGAAGGCTTCGTCGTCCGGTTCGCCCCGGGTTCTGGCCAAAGCTGGGTCGGAAACTTTCAGCCGGGGCTCAGCGGTTTTAGCGCGGTAATCGCAATGCCAGAGAGTCGGAACCTCCTTGTCATTTCTGAAGGAGAGGGTTACCTCGTGGACCCCGAGACTCGGACCTGCCTCGGTTACTTCGGCGGCCAAATTGACGTTGCCTTTGCCGTGCCAGAACTAGCTGCGGTTGTCACCTGCAATGGGTTGTGGTTCGAGGCGATCGGGCCAGCGGGCCGCGTTTGGCTTAGCAGGCGTGTCTCATGGGATGGCATACGTGCGTTGGGCGGAACGGAACTAATATCCAAGGAGAGGCTTGGGACCTCAGCGATCAATGGATGCCCTTCACGCTCGACTTGAGTACCGGCCACATCATTGAAGGAGGATCATACACTGGGCCAGAGACATTTGGTTGCAAGGGATAACCTGAACCGGGTGAGTGTGGTCGGCTCAGGCACGATAGGAGTTCCCCGAATCGCCCCGGGCATCCAGCGTCGTGGGTGCCCCCGCCCGGCCCCGTGCTAGGCCATCGAAAAGGGGCCATCGAAAAGGGTATAAGTACATTTGCCAATCGGCCAGTCGCTTTCTACGACCGCGGAAGGCTGACCGGCCATAAGGGCATAAATGTACTTATCCCCTTTTCGGAGTTGACACGAAAAGGGGATAAGTACATTTGCCAATCGGCCAGTCACTTTTTACGACCGCGGAAGGCCGACCGGCCAGAAGGGGATAAATGTACTTATCCCCTTTTCGGAGTCTATCCCCTTTTCGGAGTCGTGGCACCGCTCCTGGCAGAGAGATTATCCTGCCGGTGCCGCGCCCCAATCCACCGCTCGACCTTCCAGAACTCGTATTTAGGGACTACGGCTCGGGAACATATATGATTAAGAGCCCTGGCGTAGGCACCGACGTAGCACTCAGAGACAGCCACGAATTAACGTTCAACATAATCGGCTCGAAGATGTGGGTCGATATGTGGCGAGCAAGAGATTTGTACTTTACATTGACCGAGCAGGCCGGGAAGGACCTGTTTGCAATGGCGCTTAACGCGCATCCTGAAGTTAACGAGATTCGGGGCGAAGCCGAGCTGGACAACCTTGTCGCACTTAATCGTTTCAAGGATATCCGAAAGACCCCGTTCGGTATAGCAATGACGAAGCTGGGTTTTACGGACCTCTCCGCCGACTATTCGGCCGGGTATCCCCCCGTACTTGTGGCCAAGCGGCCATTGTCACGTAAATGATTAGAATAATCCGAACGCTTGGGAGTGAGCGATGATGCATCATCCATCGATTACGGGCAATTTGTGGGAACGATATCGCGTTGTTCGGCTGCTACTGGGGGCCGGATGCAGGATCGTAATCGCGTTAGATGAAATTCCACCAGAAGTACAGAAGTGGCCATTGGAGGAACAGGCCGAATTACGCGAAAAACGCCCAGAGTATTTCCCCATTCAGAAATTGGTCGTACCTGCCGGGGCCACGCTATCCCCCGGGGGGCTGCGGAATTTGACGGTTGTAAACGAAATCAGGCATCTGCAGTTTTGGGGCTGGACCTTCGCGCCGGAGGAGTGCGGGTTTTTAGCGGGCCTGAAACGGCTCGAAATCCTAGAGATCATCGGAAACGGATTTGGGGACTCGCATTGTCTAGAGATGCCACGCATGGACCAATTGTATCGACTGGATCTCTATACGTCTGGCATTTCGGAAATTGGGCGAAGCGCGCTCACATCGCATCTGCCAGCAACTCGAATAAACTATGGAGAACCGGTCAGTAAGGATGACTTGATAGGGCCACATTGAGTTTATTGATGAGTTACGGCGATGCGGCGCACCAGCCTGGGGAATTTCGGCTCCGGCGGCCTGGCCTACGGGTGGGACGACGCCGGGCGTCAGACCCGCGTGGCCGACCCGCAGAGCAAGGTGCTGACCAGCACGATGGACGCGCTGGGCCGGTGGACCGTCCGGCGCAATGCCAACGGGACGACCAGCACGCGGGCGTTCGACCCGGCGGGGAACCTCACGCAGATCGTCAACGCGGACGCTGAAAACGTGACATCCACCTATTGCCCGGACGCTCGGTGGACGCTACGCGGTTGGGATGCCTCGAACAGCGCGGGCGGCCGTCGGCGACGTAATTTACCGCGCTCATCAATAGTTAGGAATATCCGTGCGCCGTGCAAAGGTTTCGTGGGTGTGGCCAGAGTTTGTGGCCTCGGTTGCCATTGTGGTGCAGGCTTTCCAGCCTGCACGTGCAGCCCAGAAGGGCTGCACCACAATC
>DASXMX010000240.1:0-30397 GCA_036495445.1 Tepidisphaeraceae bacterium | reverse complement strand
TCGCCGCGCCGGCGATCACGCTGCCGACGACGGGAAAGACCGCGCGGGCGAACCGCCTGCGTCCCAGCCGCGCGGCGATCGAGTCCGACAGCCACCCGCCGATCAGGCTTGCGACGCCGCCGCAGAGCATCGGCAGGGCGGTCATCCACTCCGAGTGCGCGTAATCGACGTGTTGAACCTTTAGCAGATACTTGGGCATCCAACTGACGAAGAACGACCACCCGAAGCTGCCGAAGACGTAGACGAACGCAAGGCCCCAGAGGCTCTTGCTGGTGAACAGCGCCCGCCAGACGCGGGCGTCGTGGTGCCGGCGCAGGTTCAGCGTGGTCGCGTCCCGCCTGGCCCGGATCCGCTCCAGCTCGGCCTCGTTCACCGATCGCTTGTCGGCCGGGTTGTCGCGGAACCATGGAAAGAAGAGCGCGACCCATGCGATGCCAAACAGGCCCGACACCCAGAACCCCATCCGCCAGCTGTGCGCCTGCGCCAGCGATGGGGCCAAGCGTGCGAGTGCGGATCGGAACCCGGGAGCATCGACCGCCCGCTGAATCGTGCCAAACAGCATCGGCGACAGCGCGCCGCCGAACCGGGCGACGAGCCAAAGCAATCCGCTCACCCGCCCCTGCGATTCCGGTGGCATCCACCGTGACTGAACCCGCGCCATGTTCGGGTACGCCCCGGCCTCCCCCATGCCGAACAGGAAGCGATAGAAGAACAGCGAGTAAAACCCGACCGCCGCTCCCGATAGCGCCGTGAAGACCGACCACGCCAGCACGATTCGCGCCAGCGCCCGGCGGGAGCCGTACCGCTCGCCCAGCCACCCGCCCGGCAGCTCGAACAGCGCATAGGCGAGCCAGAAGACGCCGAACACCGCCCCCATCTGCTCGTTGCTGATTCGCAGGTCGTGCTGAATGTCCCCCGCTGCCCGCATGATGCAGACGCGGTCGAAATAGGTCAGGAACGACAACGCGCACAGGAACGCGATCACCGCATACCGGACGCGCGTCGGCCGAACGCCGCCGGTGCGATACTCGAATCGATTCGAAAGAGGTTGGGGCGAGGTCGTACTGATGAGTTCTTTCCGCCGGTTGACGATCTCTGGATTTGAACCGCGAAGGCACGAAGTCGCGAAGAAAAAGCTTCCCTCCATTTCCATCGATTTCTTCGTGGCTTCCTTTGCGTCTTCGCGTCTTCGCGGCTATTCGTTCCCGCCGTTTGCCAAGAGCAATCGCTTCGCCGCGTCCGCGATCTCTGGGTGGTCCGACGCGGGGACGTTGGTGAGTAGCGGGAGGAGCGGCCCGGTGTCGGCGATGCCCGCGAGGCGAACGGCTTCGTGCAGGACGCGGATCGGGTTGATCGCGTTGCGGAGGTCTTCCAGCGGCTGGAAGATCGTGCGGATCCGCTCCGCCTCGGCCCAGTTGCCGTCCCGCATCGCGTCGAGCATTCGGGCGGAGAGCTTCGGGGCGACGCAGACGCAGCCGGAGGTGAAGGCGCCGAGGCCGAACTCGCGCAGGTGGGCGATCGCGGGCTGTTCGCCGATGCCGCTGATGATCATTTTGGGGTCGACGAGGCGCACGAGCTTTTGCAGGTATTCGTCGCGGGCCGGGTCGGCGCGGACGATGGCGTACTTGATGCCGCTGATCACGCCGGCGTCGGCCAGGCGTTTTACGTTTTCCGGCTCGATGTACCCGTCGTGCTTGATGTAGAGCAGGGCGGGGACGCCCGCCGCCTGGACGAACCGGCGGATGCCCTCCTCGACGCCCTTGGCGGTGGTGATGCCCTGCTGCGGCAGAACCATCACGGTTGGAAAATTGTGCCTTCGGAGGACCTTCGCCTGATCGATCGATGTCCCGTACGCCGGCCCGGCCGAGGGGATGACGAGCGTGTCGCGGCTCGCGGCGCCGGCGAGGAACGAGAGCACCTGGTCGTACTCGCCCAGCGAGATGTGGTAGAAGTTCGCGTTCCCGCCGTACAGCAGCGTCCGGACACCGCCCGCCTCCATATGGCGGATCAGCTTCGTGTTCTCCGCTTCATTGAGCGCGAGATCCCCGGTCCGCGCCAAAGGCGGCACGGCCAGGACGGAACGGGTCAGACGGCCGGTGAGGGGGGTGGCCATGAAATCGATCTTTCCTTCGATGGACACGTGCGAGACGTTAAGGAGGGGAGCATACCGAATCGGGGCCGACGTGCGAAAGGTGTTCCCCGCCGCACGCGTCGTGACTCATGGAAAACGCATCTGCCTCGTTGGGTGGCATGAGCATGTACCTCATTCTAATCCAGTTCTTAATTGCAGCGTCTTGCCGAGTTGCTAAGATTGGTTGAGGGTCGTGGTGGAGTGACGTCGACCCGATTCACGTCGGGGAGGCCATTATGTTGACGGCGCAGCGCCTGCGGTTGGTGAGTTGGCGGGCGGCGGCGGAGTTGTTGGATCGTGCGGCAGTGCCGGGCCCTGTCCGCAAGCGCCGGACACGCTTGACCGACAGGCATTCGGAGGCCGAGCCGCTGGAGCGCCGATTCCTTCTGGCGGGCGGCTTGTTCCAACCGCAGCAGAGCTACGGCGTCGGCCAGTCGCCGTTCTCCGTGGCGGTGGCGGACGTCAACGGGGACGGCAAGCCCGACGTCATCACCGCCAACGCCAGTTCCGGCACCGTCAGCGTGCTGATTGGGAATGGGAACGGGACGTTCCAAGCGCAACGCACGTTCGCGACCAGCTTCGTCGGCGAGGGGAATCCCGAGCCGATGTCGGTCGCCGTGGCGGACGTCAACGGGGATGGCAAGCCCGACCTGGTCGTTGCGAACAGTTCCTTCAACGAAGTGGTCGTGCTCCTGGGGAATGGGGACGGGACGTTCCAGGCGCCGCAGTCGTTTCCGGTCGGCGCGTCGCCGCAGTTCGTGGCGGTGGCCGATGTGAACGGCGACGGCAAGCCGGACATCGTCGCCTCCAGCCTCGAATCCGACATGGTGAACGTGCTGCTGGGGAACGGCGACGGCCGGTTCCAGTCGCAACAGTCGTTTTTCGTCGGATCGTCGCCCAACGCGGTCGCGATTGCCGACGTGACCGGCGACGGCAAACCGGATCTGATCGTCGCCAACTACATCGACGGCACGATCGGCTTGCTGGCGGGCAACGGGAACGGCACGTTCCAATCGCAGCAGACGTTCGCGACGGGCGGCTCGTTCGACCGGTTCGTCGCCGTCGCCGACGTAAACGGAGATGGCAAGCCCGACCTGCTCTTCACCGACTCTTCGCCGGCCCAGGTGGGCGTGATGCTGGGCAATGGAAACGGGACGTTCCAGTCGCCGCAGACGTTCGCCGTGACCAACCCGCCCAGTTCACTGGCCGTGGCCGACGTGAACGGGGACGGGAGGCCCGACCTGATCGTCGGCAAGGAGGACGGGAGCGCGATCAGCGTGCTGCTGGGCAACGGGAACGGGACGTTCCAGGCCGAGCAGACGTTCGGCACCGGTGCTTCTCCGTGGTCGGTGGCCGCGGCCGACCTGAACGCCGACGGCAAGCCCGACATCGTGACGGCCAACGTGGCCGACGGGACGGCCAGCGTGCTGCTGGCGACGCCCGACACCACGCCGCCGGTCGCCAGCATCACGTCTGCCCCGAGCATCACGACCGCAGGCGGCACGACGCAAACGATCACCGTGACTTACACCGATCCGGACTCCAACGTCGTCCGTTCGAGCATCAGCACGGCGGAGCTGTCCGTGACGGGGCCGGGCGGCCCGCTGGCCGTCAGAAACGTGAGCGTCTCGCCCAATTCGAACGCACCGACGCTGACCGCCACGTACACGGTCGCCGCCCCGGGCGGGTCGTGGACTGCAGCCGACAACGGCACCTATACGGTGACCGCGCAAGGCGGCCAGGTGTCCGACCCGTCCGGCAACCTTGCGGCCGCGGCGAGCGGGTCGTTCGCCGTCAACATCGCCGCCAACGACACCACGCCGCCGGCGGCGAGCATCACCTCGGCACCGAACATCACGACCGCCGGCGGGTCGAACCAGACGATCACCGTGACCTACAGCGACCCGGACTCGAACGTCGTCCGCTCGAGCATCGGCCCGCAGAATCTTTCCGTCACGGGCCCTGGTGGCCCGTTGTCCGTCACCGGAGTGAGCATTAGCCCCGGTTCGGACGCGCCGACGCTGACGGCGACCTACAGCGTCGCCGCACCGGGCGGGGCGTGGAGTCCCGCCGATAACGGGACCTACACCGTCGCGGTGCAGGGCGGTCAAGTGTCGGACCCGGCGGGCAACACGGCCGCCGCGGTCAGCGGCACGTTCGGGGTCAGCATCGGCGTCGCCGATGCGACGCCGCCCGTGGCGTCGATCACCTCTGCGCCGGACGTGACCGCGCCGGGCGGCACTTCGGAGACGATCAGCGTCACCTTCAGCGACCCCGATTCGAACGTCCTGGGCTCCACGATCGGCCCCGGCAACGTCACCATCACCGGCCCCGGCGGGCCGCTGACGGTCACGAGCGTGAGCATCAGCCCCGCCTCCGCTGCGCCGACGCTCACGGCCACGTACACCGTGACCGCGCCGGGCGGGCAGTGGACTGCGGCGGACAACGGGACCTACACGATCACCGTTCAGGGCGGGCAGGTGGCGGATCCCTCAGGCAACAAGGCCGCGGCGGTCACCGGCTCGTTCAAGGTGAACATCGCCATCAGCTCGACGCCACCCCCGATTGACACGACATTCGGCAACAACGGGACCGTGCAACTCCCGTTCATCGCCGAAGAGCAGGCGACGGAGCCGGACGGGACGATCGTGGTTCCCGGGCACATGGGCGACCCGTCGGCCAACGCCGAGCAGGCGGTCTGCGAGGTCCTCAACGTCGATGGCACCCCCAACACGTCGTTCAACGGCACCGGCATGGTCACCACGCCGGCCGGGACCAACGCCGCGTTCTTCGCGACGCTGCCGTTGTCGGACGGCAGCGTCATCTGTGTCGGGCAGATCGGATCGTCGGCGTTTGTCGCCAAGGCGCTGGCGAACGGCACGCTGGACCCCACGTTCGGCACGGGCGGCGTGATGACGCTGCCGGCGCTGGGGACCGGCGCCGTGCTTTATGCCGTGGCGGCCGGGCAGGGCGGCACCGTCTACGTGGGCGGCATCGCGGGCGGCGGGCTGCCGGTCGTCGCCCGCCTTATCGCCAGCGGGGCACTCGATCCGACATTCGGCAATGGCGGGTTCAGCACGATCATCACCGGCGCGAGCGGCAGCGCGGTCGGTGCGCTGGCTGTGCAGGCTGATGGCAAGATCGTCGCGGCCGGTCCGGCCGGCGGGGGTGTGGATGTGGTGCGGCTCAATACCGACGGCTCACTCGACAACGCCTACGGCACTAACGGCATCGCCACCGCGGCGGGGCTGGGCGTCACTCAGCAGCCCAACAACGCGCCCGATGTCACCGAGGGCCTGGCGCTGCAGGCGGATGGCAAGATCCTCGTCGCCAACACGACCAGCAAGGCCGACTTCGGCCTGGTTCGACTGAACGCCGACGGCTCGCCCGATTCATCGTTCGGCACGGGCGGCCTGGTGACGACGGATTTCGGCGGGACTGACGACGTCGACACGGTGCTGGTCGACCCGGCCAGCGGGCAGATCGTCGCGACCGGCACGACCGATGCCGGAGGCGGCACGCTGCAGGTGGCGGTCGCCGCTTACCGACCGGATGGCACGCTCGACCCGTCGTTCGGCAACGGGGCGGGGATGGTCACACTGCCGACAAACGTGGCGCCGCTCTCGCGGGCGTTTTACCTGGGCAGCTTCGCCCCGCTGCGGGCGTCGGCCGCGTTCCAGCCGGCCGCGGCGGGCTCCGCTGCCAAGCGGCTGGTCGTCGGATCGGCCGGCGGGCCGCAGAACACCTCGGCCCTTCAGCGACTGCTGCTGCCGGCGGGGATCACCGACAACTCGCTGTTGCGGCCGACCGTTTCGGGGCGGTTGCCCACCGCCACGCTCGTCTCGGGCCGCAAGGGCCCGGCGGTCACGCAATCGGTGCGACTGACCAACAGCGGCACGACCGCGATGACCGGCCCGATCAGCATCAGCCTGCTGCTCTCCGACAGCCAGGCAGGCAGCGCGAGCGACCCGGTCCTGACCACGATCAAACGCCGGATCAACCTGAAGCCGGGCAAGTCGGCGGCGTTCCCCGTCACCGCCCGCGCGGTCCCGGCCGCCGCAACGGCCGGCACGAAGTTCGTCGTCGCAGTGGTGACTGATCCCGGCAGCATGACCGGTGTCGGCGCGTCGTCCAACACCATCCAGGTGCAATTGCCGGTCGTCGATTTGTCCGGGGCATTCGTGAAAGTGCCCACCTCGGCCAAGGCCGGCGGGCGGGCGACGGTGACGATTTCCGTCACCCAGAACGGGAACGTGCCGGTCAACGCGTCGCTGCCGATCCAACTGCTCACCTCAACGAGCGCCGATGGCAGCAACCCGACGAACCTCGTGACGCTCACCCGGCACGTGGCGACCCCTGCGGGCAAGACGATCCGGCTCTCGCTGCAGGTGACGCTGCCCTCGGCCGCCGGCACGGCGGCGTTCCTGGTCGCGGTTCTCGACCCGACCAATACCCTGGGAGATAACAACCTCGCCAACAACACGTTCGTCAGCGCGACGGCGATCAGTCTGACGTAGCGGAGGCATGGCTCTCCCGGGTTACAGGAATGGGGTCGCGCAAATAATTGACGGGGGCAAAGGGCGTTCGTAGCATCGCTCGCAGTTTCACGCGTCGACCTCTTTGCAATCGAACATTCAAGGTTTTCGCCGGCGATGCTTCGACTCGGCCCGCTTATCCTCCGGAACGTGTTCCGCAACCGCCGGCGGAGCCTGCTGACGTGGGCGAGCACCGCCATCTCGCTGGGGTTGCTGACGATGCTCCTGGCGCTCTATCAAGCCTTTTTCTACGGCGAGCAGGTCACGCCCTGGGAGTCGCGCTGGATCATCTCGCGGCATCGCGTGTCGCTCACTCAGCCGCTGCCGGCCAGCCATTGGGAGCGGATCAAGTCGCTGCCGGGCGTGGACGAAGTGTCGTCGTGGACATGGTTTCAAGGCACGTACAAGGATCCGAAGAATTTCTTCGCCCGGTTCGCGGTCGATGCGGACCGGATCTTCGATGTCCGGCGCGACCTGACGATGCCGGCCGCGCAGTTGGCCGCGTTCAAACGGCAGCGGACGGCGTGCGCCGTCGGGCGGAAGCTCGCCGAGCAGTATGGGATGAAGCTCGGCGACCGCGTCACGATCGTCGGCGACATTTATCCGGTGACGCTCGAGCTGACGGTTGCGGGGATCTTTGAGCACCCGATCAATTCCGAATGCCTGCTCTTTCATCGGGAGTATTTGACGGAACTGCTGCCCACGACATCAAAGGACCGGGATGCGGTGGGAACGTACTTCATCCTCGTCTCGACGCCGGATGATGCGCCGCGCGTCGCGCGGGCGATCGACGCGATGTTCGAGAACTCGCCTTACCCGACGCGCACGGAAACGGTGAAGGAATTCGGCCGCTCGTTCCTGGCGTTCCTCGGGAACATCAAGATGTTCCTGGCGGCGATTTGCGGGGCGGTCACGTTCACGATCCTGCTGGTCTCGGCGAACACGATGGCGATGGCCGTCCGCGAGCGGACGCGGGAGATGGCGATCCTGCGGACGCTCGGCTACACGCCGGGCGAGATCCTGCAACTGGTGCTGGGCGAATCGGTGGTCATCAGCCTGGTCGGCGGCGTCGCGGGGCTCGGGCTGGGCTGGCTGCTCTGGCGTCTGCTCGCCGTCATCGCGCAGGGTTTTGGCGCCACGGGGATCCGCTGGCAGGCCGCCAGCATCGTCCTCGGGATGGCGGCAGTGATCGGCGTCTTCGCCGCACTCGTGCCGGCGATGGTCGCGTCGCGGAAGAACCTGGTCGAGGCGATGCGATTTAGCGGATAAACCCCGATGGGCGTTCCGATCACTTACAACCTCCGCAACCTGGTCGAGCGCAAGGGGACCACGTTGATGACCGCCGTTGGGATTGGGCTGACGGTGGCGGTGATGGTCGTCTCGATGGCGCTGACGACCGGGCTGAAAAACGTATTCGGCGGGACGGGCGACCCGCGCCAACTGATCGTCCTGCGGAAGGGCGTCGATGCCGAGCTGACCTCGACGGTATCGAATGACGCGTACCAGATCATCCGTCGATTGCCCGGCATCGCGACCGCCGCCAACGGCGAGCCAATGGTCTCGCCCGAAGGGCTGACCGTCGTCAACCTGCCGAGCGTCGATTCGCCCGACGGGATGAACGTTACCGTTCGCGGCCTGCGGCCGATCGGGCTGTCCATGCGGGACCTTGTGATCGTGCGCGGCAAGATGTTCGATCCGGGCCGCCGGCAGGTGGTCGTGGGCGAATCGGTCGCCCGTCGATATCCGGCGGCGCAGATCGGCAAGCAGGTGCGGTTCGGCCGCGGGTGGTGGGAAGTGGTCGGCGTCTTCCGCGTGGGCGATTCGGCCGCCAACAGTGAGATCTGGGCCGACCTCGACCAGCTTCGCGGCGATTTCGAAACACAGGGCGGCAGCAGCTCGCTGCTCGTCCGCGCCCAAAGCGAGGGGGCGATCCCGTCTTTGAAGCAGGCGATCGAAAACGATCAGCGGCTCGGGTCGTCGGTCTTCGGCGAAAAGGAGTACTACGACAAGATGATGATTTCCGGCGCGCCGCTGCAGGTGCTCGGTTTTTCGGTCGCGGTGATCATGGCGATCGGCAGCGCGTTCGCGGCGACGAACACGATGTATGCAGCCGTCGCCCGGCGGGCGCGGGAGATCGGCACGCTGCGAGCGATTGGCTTCGGCCGGTGGGCGATCCTCCGGTCGTTCATGGCCGAGTCGATCTGCCTGGCCCTGATCGGCGGGCTCGTCGGCGTGCTGGTCGCGCTGCCGATCAACGGGCTGACGACCGGCGTCGGCAACTTCGTCACGTTCAGCGAGGTCGCGTTCAAGTTCCGCATCGGGCCGGCCGCGATCCTGAGCGGACTCGCCTTCGCCGCGTCAATCGGCGCGATCGGCGGCTTTCTTCCCGCGTGGGCGGCGTCGCGGAACAGCATCGTTGCGACCATGCGTGAGGCATAATGACGATCGTGGACAACGACCTGAGCAAACTTCGCATCGACAAGGCCCTCAAGGCCCGCCGCAACGAGCGGTCAAAATGGCCGTGGATCCTTGCGGCGCTTCTGGTGATCGTGTGCGGCGGCGGGGCGTGGCAGTGGATCCGCGCGTCGTCGGTTCCGACCGTCGAAACGATCCGCGTGCGCGTGCCCGACGGCATGGTGACCGAGGCGCAGCTCGTGAAGCTCAACGCGACCGGATACGTCATCGCCGCCCACAAGATCGAGCTGGCCAGCAAGGTGGTGGGGCGGGTCGCGTGGGTGGGCGTCGAGATGGGTGACAAAGTCAAGCAGGACCAGGTGCTGGTGCGACTGGAGGACGACGAATACAAGGCGCGCGTCGCGCAGCAGCAGGGTCTGGTCGACAATGCCAAGGCGATGCTGGCCCAGTTGGAGGCCGGCTCGCGGCCGCAGGAGATCGCCGCCGCCAGGGCCCGGCTCGATCAGGCGCAGGCGGAGCTGACCAACGCCCAAATCAGCCTGAAACGGCTGCAGGGGCTCGAATTGACGCGGGCGATTGCCCGGCAGCAGATCGACGACGCCGACGCCCTGGTCCGCGAGCGGACGGCCAATGTGGACTTGCAGCGGCAAGAGTTCGAGCTGGCCCGCATCGGCAACCGCCAGGAGCAGATCGACGCCCAGCGCGCCACCGTGCGGCAACTCGATGGCTCACTCGCGATGGCGATGCTGGACCTCAGTAACACGACCATTCGCTCGCCGATCGCTGCGACGGTGCTGCAGCGGAACGTCGAGGTGGGGGAGTTCGTCACCACCGGGTTCGTGGGTGATCGCGGCGCCAAGGGGTACGTCCTTTCGATCGCCGATTTGAACGACCTTCGCGTGGAGCTGGACGTCAGCCAGAACGACATTGCCAAGGTTTCCGCAAATCAGCCCTGCTGGATCGTGACCGACGCGTATCCCGACAAGAAGTACTCGGGCGTGGTTGATCTGATCTCCCCGGAAGCCAACCGGCAGAAGGCGACGGTGCAGGTGCGCGTGAAGGTGCTCAGCCCCGACGACCTGCTGAAACCGGACATGAACGCGACGGTGTCGTTCCTCTCGCCCGAGGCGCTGGCCGCTTCGCAGGCGGCGACTACGCGGCCGGCGGGGCAGCGCCCCGCGATCCGGATCCCGGCGACCGCCGTCCATAACGGCGCCGTGTTCGTCGTCGAGCAGGGCAAGGCGGTCAAGCGGGCCGTCTCCGTCGCCAAGGAGGACGGGTCACGGGACGTGGAAGTGCTCAAAGGGCTCATCGGCGGCGAAGACCTGATCGTCAGCCCGCCCGAGGCGTTGC
Organism: Tepidisphaeraceae bacterium; assembly: GCA_036495445.1. Classification (GTDB taxonomy): domain Bacteria; phylum Planctomycetota; class Phycisphaerae; order Tepidisphaerales; family Tepidisphaeraceae; genus DASXMX01. The sequence continues at coordinate 19,963 of DASXMX010000240.1, read as the reverse complement.
AGGACGGCGCGCCAGTCAAAACCGCGGCGGCCAGGGGATGAAGGGAGCGTGACCGTGACCGCCGACACGACGATCCTGCGGGCGACGAGCCTTACCAAGGAGTTCCAGCGCGGGCAGACGACCGTCCTGGCGCTGGACCAGGTCGACCTGACGGTGCGTCGGGGCGAGTTCGTCGCGCTGATGGGGCCGTCCGGGTCGGGCAAGAGCACGTTGCTGCACCTGATCGCCGGCATGGACAAGCCGACCGAGGGCAGGCTGGTCGTGCTGGATGAAGAGCCCGCGACGATGAGCGAGCGGGCGCTGGCCCGCTGGCGGAATCACCACATCGGGTTCGTCTTCCAATCGTTCAACCTGATCCCGGTCCTCACCGCGCGGGAGAACGTGGAGCTGCCGCTGAAGCTCACGCTGCTGACCCGCGCCCGCCGCCACGAGATGAGCGCGACTGCCCTCAGTCTGGTCGGCCTCGACGATCGCATGCACCACTTCCCGCGCCAACTCTCCGGCGGGCAGGAGCAGCGGGTCGCGATCGCCCGGGCGATCGTGACCGACCCCGACGTGATCCTCGCCGACGAACCGACCGGCAACCTCGACGCCGCCAGCGCCCGCGACGTGCTGGCCCTGCTGCAACAGTTGAACGGCGAGTTCGGCAAGACGATCGTGATGGTCACCCACGACCCCCACAGCGCCGCCGCCGCGTCACGGGTGATTCATCTGGACAAGGGGAAGTTCGTCGAGGCGGAGGCGTTGGCCGCGACGGTTTAAGCCGAATCCGGAGGGAATTCGCGAGGGAGAGGAGTTGTTCAGCCTTTAGCGCGGCAGCGTTTTGACCCAGGCCTCGAATTCGAGTTGCACGGTCATTTGGTCTTCGTCAATCATCCGCCGGACGAAGGCCTCAAACACCCGCATGGGCAGAAACGGAAACGCCCGGCTCTTCGTCGCGGATTTGTACTTCCGATCCTTCGAAAGCAGGAGCACGGTAAGTCGGGAACGATCGAACCGCCAGGGCTCCGGCACCCCCAGCAGGGCATAGATCGGCTGGCGCCTAACGGATCGCTGGGTGATGTCGATTTCGATCGCCAAATCAGGCGCAGGATGAACTGCCGGATCGAACTCCTTCATTCCGCGCACACCCCTGACGTTCGGGCCGAAGTAGTAGCACTTGTCCGGCTCCAATCCCTTTTGCAAATCGGTCCGCCGAAACGTGGTCGAACCGAAGCGGGCGATCTTCATCTTTCGGTCGGCCGCCAACACGTCGATCAGGACGCCGATCGCCTCTTTTGCGGCTTCGTGTTCCGCCAGCGGCGCCATCATCTCGAGCCTCCCCTCGTCGAATGTGATTCCCATCGGGCGGTTGCCAAACTCCTCCAGAACGTGCGTGTAAAAGTCCCACGACGTGTCGTCGAGCACGAAGTGCTGCGGCGCCATCGGCTCGTACGCCGGCCCGATGATCTCCATCGCCCCTTCGTCGAACGTGACCTGGAAGTGTCGTTCGTTCAGTTCTTCGACCAGTTGCTCGTAGAACCGCCACGACACATCGTACAAGACGATTTGCTGAATGCCGTCGAGCGACGTCGTCATATTACCGATTCTACGTTTTCGTCCCGGACGTCGCGAGCAGCAAACCTGACATGCCAAGGCGCCAACCTCGATCCCAGACGGGAGTGCGGGGCTCCTGCCGAGCCGAGGCTCGCTGAAAGACATGGCTCGGCCGGAACCTCGCCCTTCCGGCCGCCCCGTCGTCCCGCTTACACGTCCAACTCGTCCGCCTCCTCCGCCCGTTCCATGATGAACCGGAACCGGGCCGACGCGTCCTTGCCCATCAGCTCATTGATTACGCGGTCGGTCGCCAGGGCGTCGGCGATCTCGACGCGGAGCAGGCGGCGGGTCTTGGGGTTCAGCGTCGTCTCCCAGAGCACCTTGGGCATCATCTCACCCAGGCCCTTGAAGCGGGTGATCTCGGGCTTGGCGTTGCCCTTGGCGTGCTGCTTGAGGATCCGCTCCTTGTCGACGTCGTCCGCGGCCCAGTAGGTCTCCTTGCCGATGTCGACGCGATACAGCGGCGGCAGGGCGATGAAGACCCGGCCCGCCTCGATCAACTGCCGCATGTGGCGGTAGATGAACGTCAGCAGCAGGGTCGTGATGTGGTGCCCGTCGCTGTCGGCGTCGGCCAGCAGAATCACGCGCTGGTAGCGGGTCTTGGACGGATCGCAGTCGGGGCCGGCGCCGCAGCCGAGGGCGGTGATCAGGTCGGCGATCTCGCGGTTCTCCAGGACCTTGGCCAGCGATTGGCCTTCCGTGTTGAGCACCTTGCCGCGGAGCGGCAGGATCGCCTGCAGGTTGCGGTCGCGGCCCTGCTTGGCCGAGCCGCCGGCGCTGTCGCCCTCGACGATGAACAGTTCGCTCTCGTCGCGGTTGCTGCTGGAACAGTCGGCGAGCTTGCCGGGCAAGTTCAGGCGGCCGGCGGTCGCCGTCTTGCGGCTGATGCTCGCCGACGCGGCGCGCGACGCCTCGCGGGCGCGGGCGGCGATGATGATCCGGTTGATGATCGTCTCGGCGACGGTCCGGTTGCTGTTCAGCCATTGCTCCAGCGCCGGCCGCAGAGACCCGTCGATCATCCCCTGCACTTCGGGGTTGTTCAGGCGGTCCTTCGTCTGGCCCTGGAACTGCGGGTCCTCGACGAAGATGCTCAGGACGCCGAACACGCCCTCGCGGATGTCCTCGGCCTGCAACGTGACTCCCCGCGGCGTCAGCTCGTGGGTTTCGATGTAGTTGCGGATGGCCTTCAGGACGCCGGCGCGCAGGCCGTTCTCGTGCGTTCCCCCGTTTCCGGTGGGAATGCCATTGACGTAACTCTTGAGCAGTTCCTCAGTCGCCTCGGTCCAACTGAAGCACATCTCCATCCGGACGCCGTTCTGTTTCTCCAGCACGAACGGCTGCTCGTGGACGGGCTTGGCGCTTTTCTCGGCGACGATCTTCTTGAGGAACGCGAGGATGCCTTCCTCGTGCTTGAAGACTTCCCGCTTGCCGTTGACCTCGTCGTTCCAGACGACCTTGAGCCCCTTGTGGATGTAGCTGGCGACTTCGAGCCGCTCGCGGATCATGTCGGGGTTGAACTCGGTGCGGGGGAAGATCTGCGGGTCGGGGTGGAAGAAGATCTGCGTGCCGCTGCCGCGCGCCGGGCCGAGCTTCTTGAGCTTGCCGGCGGGCTTGCCCTGCTTGAACTCCATCTCCCATTCGGCGCCGTCGCGCTTGATGGTGGCGACGAGGCGTTTGGAGAGGGCGTTGACGACGGACGCGCCGACGCCGTGCAGGCCGCCGGAGGTCTTGTAGTTGCCGCCCTGGCCGTTGTCGAACTTGCCGCCCGCGTGCAGCGTGCAGAGGATGATCTCGACGGCCGGCCGCTTGTGCGTCGGGTGGTTGTCGACCGGGATGCCGCGGCCGTTGTCGCGGACGGTGACGCTCGCGCCGTCCTTGTGCAGCGTGACCTCGATCTCGTCGGCGTGGCCGTTCATCGCCTCGTCGACGGAGTTGTCGAAGATCTCCCAAACCAGGTGGTGCAGCCCCGCCGACCCGGTGCCCCCGATGTACATGCCCGGACGTTTCCGCACGGGATCGAGGCCCTCAAGGACGGTGATGCTGCTGGCGTTGTAGGTTGCGGTTGCGGTCATGAGTGCCTGCGATTGCTTCTAATAATGATGCTCGGTTCCAGTTCGCGGAGAGCCGGGCCGTCCTCGGCCCGATATCGGGGCGGGGACGCCCCGGCTCTCCCGATTAGGTGCGTCCGTCTTCCTTAATCTGCCTTCCCATCCAGCGGCGCCAGGGCGCCGACCGGGTTGTAAATCACCTCGACGATCTGCCCGCGGCTGACGAACTCGTGCCCGCGGCCGCCGCGGCCGGTGACCTTGTAGCGGGCGGTGTTGAGTCGTTGCTCGCCGCCCATGCTGGTCTTGACGGTGAGCGTGTCGCGGTCGTCGTTGGCGGTGATGACGCCCATCAGGCGGTCCGCCTTTTCCAGCTTGATCAGCAGCACGCCCTTGCCCGGGCCGGAGAGGAAGTTGATCTCGTCGGCCTTGCAGAGCAGAACGCGGCGGTTCTGGCTGGCGGCGATCACGGTTTCGCTCCCGCCGACCACGGCCGCCATGCTCACCTCGGCGCCTTCCGACGGCCGGGCGTAGCGCCGGCCCGAGCGGGTCGACACCTCGCGGAACGGGTCGAGGCCGAACCGCAGGGCGTACCCGTCGCTGGTCACGGCCACGCCGTGCAGCTTCGGGGCGGCTTCCGGGTTCTTCTCGTTGACCGCGGTCGCCTTCGCGGGCAACGCGCGCTCGTCCATCGAGATCGCCGCGACGATCCGTTCGCCGTCCTTGAACTTGAACAGCTTTTGGATCGGCTCGCCGTAGCCTGTGGTGGCGGGGACGTCGATGATGCGGGTCGTGTAGGCGGTGCCGTAGTTGCTGAAGAACGTGATCGTCGCCCGCGTACTGCCGGCGACCAGCGCGAGGATCCGGTCGCCCTCGCGGAGCCGGGTCGTCTCGGGGTTGATCTCCTTCTGCCGCTTGACCCAGCCGTCGGCGGTGACGAGGACGTGGTTGTCCTCGGCGACGATGAAGTCCTCGGCCGTGTATTCGACCTCGTTGTCCACCTGCTCGATGAGCGTGCGACGCTTGTTCTTCGGCTCCTTGCCGTAGGTGCGGGCGAGCTCCTCGATCTCCTGTTTCACGATGCCCCAGCGGCCGGTCGCCTCCTCTTCCTCCAGCAGCCGCTTGATCTCCTTGGCCCGCTTGTTCCGCTCCTCCAGTTCCTGGCGGATCAGGTTGATCTCGAGCCGGGCCAGGCGATAGAGCTTGAGTTCGAGGATGTCATCCACCTGCTCGGGGTCGAGCCCGTCGTCCTTCGGCTTGCGCGGGCCGTGCGGCTCGATGCCGTACTTCTTGAGGATCCGCTGGGCCGCGTCGGCCTTGCCCTCGCTGGCGCGGATGATCTTGATCAGGTCGTCGAGGATGTCGAACGCGAAGGCGAAGCCTTCCAGAGTGTGGATGCGCTTGCGGAGCTGCTCCAGCTCATGCGCGAGGCGTTTGGTCACCACTTCGAGGCGGAAGTGGAGGAAGTGCCAGAGGATCGCCTTGAGCCCCAGCCGCTCCGGCCGGCCGACCTCGGGGTTGTCGGTCGGGATCAGGCACGTGAGATTGACGCCGAACGTCGTCTGAAGGTCCGTGTGCTTGAAGAGGTACGCCAGCACCTTTTCGGTCTCGGCGTCCTTCTTCAACTGCAGCTCGATCCGCACGTCGTCCGTGCTGATGTCTTTGACGTCCAGCAGCAGCGGCATCCTCCGGCCGACGACGATCTGCCCGATCGCGGCGACCAACTCGGCCTTGTTCACGCCGTACGGGATGCTGGTGATGTGGACGATCTGGGCCGACCGCGTGGCGGCCGCCTTCTCCCACGTGGCGCGGATGCGGATCGAGCCCTGCCCGGTCTTGTAGATCTCCAGCAACTCGGCCTTGTTGTTGAGGATCTGCCCGCCGGTGGGAAAGTCGGGGCCACGGACGGCGTCGTTGCCGACGAGGCGGTACTCCTGAATCTCCGGGTCGTCCAGCAGCTTCAGCAGCGCGTTGCACACCTCGCCCAGGTTGTGCGGCGGGATGTTGGTCGCCATGCCGACGGCGATGCCCGCCGACCCGTTCACCAGCAGGTTCGGCACCTTGCTTGGGAGCACGACCGGCTCTTCCCGCGTGCCGTCATAGTTCGGTCGGAAGTGAACGGTCCCCTGGCCGATTTCGCTGATCGTCTCGGCCGCGATCGGCGTGAGCCGGCACTCGGTGTATCGCATGGCGGCGGCGGGGTCGCCGTCCATCGAACCGAAGTTCCCGCTCCCGTCCACCAGCGTCGCGCGCATGACGAACGGCTGGGCCATGCGCACCAGCGCCTCGTAGATCGACGAGTCGCCATGCGGGTGGTAGCGGCCCATCACGTGGCCGACGACCGTCGCGCACTTGCGGTGCTTGGCGTCGGCCCGCAGGCCGTTCTGCCACATCGTGTAGATGACCCGCCGGTGGACCGGCTTCATCCCGTCCCGCACGTCCGGCAGGGCCCGGCTCGTGATGACCGACAAGGCATAGTTCAGGTATCGCGTCTGGGCGATCTCGTGCAGGTTCGCGCGTTCCTCGCCCCCCGGCGCGGTCGCGACCGCGAGGCCGCGGCCGTTGGAGCCGCTATCTCCGACGCCATCCCCGTTGGCGCCCTCGAGTCGCTCGGCGTGCCTGCCTTTTTCGTTCTTTTCAGAGCCTTTACCGGCCATCCCTCATCTCCTCAGCAACCCGCCTGATCATCTGTTCCGTCCGCCCCAAAGACGGGCTCGGGAACCATGAACCTTCGGCAGGGTTATCGGCCGTTCGGGGCCGAACACTTGATTGTTATGTTAGGTCATTGTACGGCTCTTTTTGCCCGAGTTCAATCGAAATTAAACAGCGACTGAAATGCGTGCCCGATTCGGCGGGATTCGCAACTCACGCCTCTATAAGCAGTACGGGAGCCGCACTCAAGTAGTACGATGGCAGCTTCGCAAAAGATTGGTCGAATCCGACCAGCCGCTGCCGTGGTGCAATTGCTTGGCACGGGGGAGGTTGGACGGATACCGACGATCCGGCCGGACGGCAGAAAAGGCAAAATCTTGAGATCGCGCGGCCGGCCGTTTAGAATCGGGTACCGGAGGCACAACCATGCCCAGTGACTTCCCGGCCGCGTTCGCTGAACTGCGAGAGATCCTCCGAAGGCACGCCGACGGGATGCTCGTTCACGCCGACACGCCCACCGACTTCACCCTGATCACGCCCGCAATCGGCCCGAACAAAAAGCCGATCTGGTTCGGCTGCGTGCAGGTGAAGAAGACGGCCGTCACCTATCACCTGTTCCCGCTCTACATGAACCCGGCCCTGGATCGCTCGATCCCACCCGAACTGCTTGCGCGCAAGCAGGGGAAGACCTGCTTCAACTTCCAGCGCCCCGATCCGGAACTGTTCGCGAAGCTCGAGGCGCTCACTGCCGACGCCCGCGCCTCCTTCGCCCGCGGCGGGTTCCTGACCCCCGGCCCGCTGCCCGCCGAGCAAATCCAATCCGCCTTCCGCGCCGCCGGCGGCGACACCGAGGCGCTGGCCCGGACGCGGAAGGCCAAAGGCCAGGCGGGCGCGAGGAAGCGGGCGGCGACCTTGCGCAATAAGAAGCGCGGCCGTGCCGCGTCGTCCAGGTAGGTTCGATCCGCCTTCCACGTTAGTTGCCGATCCGTTCTCCCAGGGCAATCGCATGTAGCTGTTCGGAGCAACGGCGCAGGAGTTGGGTGGCATGGGCATGTACTCATGCCCGTGGTCTTTCCGATCAGAAGACATGGGCATGAGTACATGCCCATGCCACCCGAAATCGCACATGCGATGATCGCCCTGTGAGTTCTCCGCCTGGACCCGCGACATCGACGAGGTGGTCGCGCATAATCCTCACTCGTGGGAACCTTGTGCATTGCCCGGAACGCGTTTCTCGATCGCGCGATTGATTTCCTCGAGCTTGCCGCTTTGGCCAACATGCTCCGCGAGTGGTACGGCTTGCGATCCGGCCCCGACGGGGCGTCGTCGGGCCGGATCTGGTGCGAAGCTCGCATCTACGCATTCCCGCGCCCCGCGACGGAGGGCATCCGTCAGTCGATCTCGGCCCGGCTGCCCGACTGCGAGATTCGAGCTTCGGCCGCCGATGAGCTGACCGTCACGGGGCCGGCGCGGAGCGCCGACGCGCCCGCGGACTTGAGGGTCTGGCGCGAAGTGCTGGCCGAGCCGTCGGTCCAACATGCCTGCGTGCTCCTGCGGCTGACCATTGAAGGCCCGGTCGTCGCGATGAACGGAGCGGCAGGCGACGCGACGCAGACGTTCGTCCTCTGCGGCGCGCCGGCGTCCGGCGCGCTCCTTCTTAAAGCCATGTGGAGCCTGCGCAGAGACGAGTCGATGGGGCTCGTGTACCGGCTGGCCCGATGGGACGCGGAGGCGAAGCTCCTGGATGCGTTTGAGACCTACCGGGGCGAATGCAGGGTGGGTCGAGCCGCGACGGCGGCCGTCGCCGCGATCCATGCGTTTGGCGAGGAGGGCAAGCATCTGTTCATCGCCCGGCGGGACGAGCGAAAGGTGATGTGGCTGATCCGTCAGAAAGCGGAAATGCCGGACGACCGCGGCCCGGCGGCCTTCGCACGGCGGGTGGGCCTGCCGCTCGCGGGCGCGTTTGGCTTGATTGTCATTCCGACGGTTTTCCGGGCACAGTTCCCGCTGGTGTTCATTTGCCTTCTGGCCGCCGGGTATTTGCTGTGGGTCGCCGCGCGGATTGCGTGGCACAAACTGAACCGCGTGCGAAGCTATCACAAGCGAATGCGCGCCGCCCTCGGTAAGCTCTTCTCCAAGCCGACGGACTATAAATTGATCGACTTATCCTCCGATCAGACGCCGACGCTGCTGAAATCCTCCGCCGAACTCGAGGCCCTGGGCGCGCTGCATGTTTGCGATCTCCACATCGATACCGTTAATTCGGTGGTTGCCGGCAGTCGGATCTTCGCCATTGGTGACGCAACCGCTTCGCTCGGCTTGCTCCGCCAGACGGCGAATCTGCGGTACTTTCCCGCCAAGCCCATCATCACGCTGACGACCCGCTTCGCGGACGGCCGGCGGCACTCCACCACCAACCACCCAATCTACCGCAAGCAGTCGCGCCCCAACGTGACGGCCCGGTGCCTGCCGGAGGAAGGCGGCGTGGACGAGGTCTACGCGCGGCACCGCCGGCACGTCGACCGGCTGATCGCCGCCGGGGCCGTTCCCTGCCCGCCGCCAACGACTGTTGAACAAGTCCTCGATCGGATGCGCGCGTTGCACGAGGAGGGGCGGGAGGCATGGCGGCGTTCCCCGTACTCGTGGGGCGACGCCCTGCACGATGCGTTCAAGGTCTGCCGGCGCGAGTACCTTGCCGATTGATGGCGACGGGGCTCCCATAGTCCAATATCACCGCGAAGGCGCGAAGACGCGGAGGGAATCAGAAATGGGTCGCTGGCTTTCTCGGATTTCTTCGCGGCTTCGCGCCTTCGCGGTAAAAATTTCTGGAGGTGCCCGCGGATGACCGGCTCAATTCCGGTTTGCCGGCTCGCCCGCCGTGCGGGGGGCATCCAGTCGGGGCCGACGTCGGCGGCGGTGAGGGGGCGGTTCACGACCGGCGCGGTCGAAATCTGGTTGCATCCCGCGTCGAGTCGTCCCGCTCGCGGCGGATGTCGATGTCGGTTTTCCTTTCGCGAAAATGGAAACGTGCCGTATGCCTGGGGAGCGTTCCCGTCGGACAAACGCCGGATCGCCGCTTGCGGTTTCGCGCCGGGCGCGCTGCTCGATCGGCGCGCCCGGCGTGAAACCGCAAGCGGTTCGGCGGCGGTGCCGAAGGAGGCGCGATTCCTCCACGGCATCTCCCGGTTTCAATCCGTCAGCGAGCGGTCCTTGTGTTGGTACCCGCGACGTGCGCGTCGGACCGCGCTCCGTTGCACTCGGGCAACGCTCTCCGCAGAATGGCCCGCATGGCTCAGGGACCGAAGCAACCGCAGAACGTGTTCGACCTGTTCCGCCTCGACGGCCGAAGGGCGCTGGTGACGGGCGGGGGCAAGGGGCTTGGGAAGGTGATCGCGACGGCCCTCGCGCAGGCAGGGGCGGACGTGGCGGTCGCGAGCCGGACGCTGGCCGATTGCGAGGCGGTCGCGGCGGAGATCCATAAGCTGACCGGTCGTAAGACCCACGCGATCGCGGCCGACGTCTCCCGCATCGGCGAGGTCGCCGGGCTCATGGCGGCGGCGCAGGGGGCGCTCGGCGGCCCGCTGGACATCCTCGTGAACAACGCCGGGATCAACGTCCGGGCGCCCGCCCCCGAGATGAGCGAGCGGGATTGGGATGCGATTATCGACATTAACCTCAAGGCGCCATTCCTCTGCGCGCAGGAAATCCTGCCCGGCATGTGCCAGCGCGGGTGGGGGCGGATCGTCAATCTGGGATCGATCATGTCGGTCGTCGGCCTGCCGCACCGCGCGCCGTACGCCGCCGCGAAATCAGGCGTGCTGGGGTTGACGCGGGTGTTGTCGCTCGAAGCGGCGAGCAAGGGCGTGACCGTCAACGCGCTGTGCCCGGGGCCGTTCGCGACGGAGATGAACCGGCCGCTGCTCAACGATCCCGTTAAATACAACGAGTTTGCCTCCCGCGTCCCGATGGGCCGGTGGGGCGAGCTGCACGAGGTCGCGGGCGCGGCCCTCTTCCTCGCGTCCGACGCCTCGTCGTTCGTCACGGGCACGGCGCTGTTCGTCGATGGCGGTTGGACGGCGCAATAGCCGTGTTTTTTCCGAAAGCCATCACAGAGGCCACGGAGGACACAGAGAACACAGAGCGAAAGGCAAGAAAGAATTAGCCACAGATGGGGCACAGATGCACACAGATAGAAGACGAATTCCAAATTCCAGATCTGAGATTTGAAGTTTTAGATCTGCCTTCATCTGTGTGAATCTGTGCCCCATCTGTGGCTGACAAATGCATTTCTCTCCGTGTCCTCTGTGTCCTCTGTGATCTCTGTGGTTGTATTTCATCGGAGTGGAAATGGGTTTGGTAACGCATAAAGGACAGGTGGCGCTGGTAACGGGTTCGGGCCGCGGGTTGGGCCGGGCGATCGGGGAGCGGCTCGCGGAGGGCGGGGCGGACGTGGCGATTCATGACATCTCGAACGAGGCGCCGGCCGAGTTTGGGGAGGCGAAGGACCTGCAGGAGGTGGCCGGGCAGATTGCCAGGAAATATGGGGTCCGAACGATCGGCGTGACGGGCAACATCGCCGACGAGGAGCAGGTCCGGGCAATGGTCCAGCAGGTCGAGTCGGCGCTGGGGCCGATCGGGATCCTCGTCAACAACGCAGGCGGAGATATTGCCGCAAAGGGAGGCAAGCCCAAGCCGAACGACGCGCTGAACATCCCGATGGAGGACGTGCGGGCGATGTTCGACCGGAACCTGGTCGGCACGATCATCGTCAGCCGGGCGGTGATCCCGGGGATGATCGCGCGCAAGACGGGGGCCGTCGTCTTTATCGGTTCCGACGCGGCCCACATGGGGTGTACGGACGGCGTGATTTACGCCGTCGCCAAGGCGGGTGTGATCCACTTCTGCCGGTGCCTCGCGCTGGACCTCCGCCCGCACGGCGTCCGCGCCAATGTCGTGAGCCCCGGCCCGACCAAGACCGCCCGGTTCCTCGTCACCCGCCCGATCGACCCGCAGATGACGCACGAGGGCGTGACGCTCGACCGCTACGCCAACCCGCGCGAGATCGCGGACGCCGTCGCCTTTCTCAGCGGCAAGGACTCGGCGTTCATCACCGGGCAGGTGCTGCGGGTGGACGGGGGGTTTCTGGTGACACCGTTGTGACGACCGGAACGTAAACCTATACGCATGAAACGTGATGAGTGAAACGTGACATGCGCGCGGGCAGTTGTCACGTTTCACTCATCACGTTTCACGCCGTTACCGCGTGCGCGCTAGTTCTTGCCGACCCGCACGCCCCTCGGCATCCCCAGCGGATTCGCCAGGTAGCCCCGGTGGCAGGCGGGGCAGAGGCGGTATTCGAAGCGGCGGTGAACGCCGTCCTGCAAATCCGATTCGGTCATGCCCTCGATCTGCTGCATCACCTCGGCGAGCGTGGCGTTGACGTCGGCGGTGGCGATGTCGTCGGCGGTCATCGGGGGCATCTGCGGGTCGGCGAAGACGTCGATGCGGACGACGTAGCCCGTGCCGGGGGCGATGGGGCGGGCGCAGAGGTCGCAGGCCGGGTCGTCGTGCGCGTCGGGCATAGGCTGCATTTTACGCGCGGGTCGATCGAGTTGGCGGGCGCGTTCCCGCGGCCCGACGCCTGGCCGGCTCTCACGGCCAGGCGGCGCTCCCGACGTTTAAAGCTGTATTATCGGTGGCCTCCGCCACCGCCGCCTCCATGCATGCCACCGCCGCCTCCATGCATGCCACCGCCGCCGAATCCGCCGGCGTGGGCGGCGCCGAACCCGCCGCCACCGTGGAATCCGCCGCCGAAGTTGCCGTGGAACCCGCCGCTCATGCCGGCGCTGTGGAATCCGCCGCCGCGGAATCCGGTAGCGCCGAAGCGGTTGGCCGTGCTGAATCCGCCGGTCGATGCGCGCGGTGCGAAGCGGAGTCCGGTGTTGGCACGGGCCATGCCGGTGCCCAGGCTGGAGTGGGGGATCACTGTGCCGCTGGAGCCGTGATTCCACGTCCCGCTGCTGCCGTTCCAATTGTGGTTGAACGATCCGTTGTGGTTGAACGACCCGTTATGGTTATGGAAGTCGTCGTGGTGGTTATGGAAATTAGAGGACACGAAGAACGTCGGGCCCCACCACGGCCACCATCCCCAGCCCCATCCCCAGCTCGGCCCCCATCCCCAGCCCGAACTGTCGTAGCCGGAATTGTCGGGATAGCCGGAGTAGTAATAGTTGTTGTACGTATAGACCGGCGTCGGCTCGGAGTACGCGGCGGAGGACGGATACCCGCTATCATAGCCCTGCGGCGCGGTGGCGGCCGGCTGCGACTGGGACGCGCCGCCGTAGATCGAATCCGGGTTCAGCGCGGGGTTGGCATAGGGGCCGTTGGGCCACTGTCCCTGTGCGCCGGGCTGCTGTTGCTGCTGTTGCCGAGCGGCGAAGTTCTGCATGCCTTGCCGCGTCTGGGCGTTCAGCAGGTCTTTGGGCAGCGCGACAAAGACCTGTCCCGCCAGCGCGTCCTCCAGGTGGAACAGCTCATCGGTCTGCCCGGTGGATTTGATGGCCGCCAAGGGTTTGCCGGTCGCTACGTCAAGGACCTGTCCGCTCAGTCGAACGTCCTTGTTGATGATCTGTGCCTGCCCGTAGACGACGATTGACGCGCCCGCTTGGTGGCCGGCGGCCAGGGCCGCGTCCTGATCCGCCGCCGGCGGCGCCGACGCGGGCGCGATCACGTGCGCGACGGTACCTTGAGACAGATCAGTCAGCAGGTCCTGCTGCACCGCCTTGCCGATCCACGCGTCGTTGGCCCCTGACGGTGCGCTGAAGGGCAGGACCAGGATCGTGCCCCCGGCCGGTTGCGTCGCCTCGGCTTGAACGTTTGTTGAAGCCGCGAGACTCGTCAGTCCGGCGAGCATCGCGATGACAATTAGCAGGCGAGTGATGTGTCGCATGTGAGCTTCCTCAAGAGGACCCCACTACATGACAAATAGTATACCTTCCCGATGGGCCGATCCCGGAAAATCGTCCCTGCATTAAAGCATAGGGCCAATGTCAGTGATGGGTCCCGTGCGACGGATGGCCGGCAAACCGGTCCGGCCCCCAGCTCCAGGGAGGGTACAGCGGCAGGAACGGGTCGGGATCGTAGTCGTAGCTGAACAGGTGCGCGTAGGGCGCCTTGAACCGATACGGGTACGAACTGGCATAAGGCGAGTAGGGCGGCGGGCCGCCCGGCGCGACGAGCGGTGCCGGCGGCGGGATCGTGCCCGCATATCCCCCGTCGATCGGGCCTTGGGGATTCAGCGTCGTCGCGGCGTCGCCCGGGAGATATATCACCCGAGGCGGCATCGTTCGCCGGGCCGTCGCCAGGCCGCGAAGGTTCAGCAGTGCGGCTGGCAACGCCGCGGCCAACTGCGGCCCCAACGCGTCCTCGAGTTCGAACAGGTGATCGGCGGGGCCGGTAACTCTCAAGTTTCCCAGCGGTTTTTCGAGTCCGACGTCGAGCACCTGCCCGGTGATGCGGATCTCATCCGCGTTGACCTGCACGCGGCCGAACACGACGACCGCCGCCTCCGCATCGCGTCCGGCAGCCAGGGCTGCGGAATCATCTAATGCGGCCGGTGCGGTTGTCGGCGCCAGAGCATGGCCCCGAAGGTCGGGTGCGATGGCGGTCGCCAGGTCCTGCTGGATGTCCGCGCCGAACGATTTGAACTTCGCTTCGGACGGCGCGAAGAAAGGCAGGATCAGCACCGAGCCGGACCCGCGCGCGGCGGGTTGGGTCGTTGGTGGGACGGGTTCCGCGCGAACCCAACCGATTAACATCGTGAGCAGGGCAAAGGGGAAAGCCGTGAGAACAAATCGGCGCATAAGACGCTCCGCTGCGAGAGCCACCTGCTGCCCCACGTCCAATCGTAGGCCGCTCCCGCCGCGGACGACTGCAATCTATGCACCGATGGGAGGGAGGGCGAGGCTCCTGCCGAGCCGGGTCTTTGGATGGAGGTTCGGCTCGGCAGGAGCCTCGCCCTCCCGATCTGCGCACCGCCGCTCACACGCCATGACGTGCGATTGCCCTGTCCGATCGAATCGCCATCGCCACGCATATTGACAAACACCCCGACGTGTTCGATGAAGGTCCACGCATTGAAGGAAAGGACACTCATGGCCAAAGTGCGCAAGGCGGTGATCACCGCCGCAGGCCGGGGGACCAGACAATATCCGGCCTCGACGGCGGTGCAGAAGGAGATGTTCCCGCTGGTCGATCGGGACGGGCTCACCAAGCCGGTCATCCAGATCATCGGCGAGGAGGCGATCGAGTCCGGGATCGAGGAACTGTGCATCATCACCCAGCCGGGCGAAGAGCAGCAGTACCGCGATTACTTCCGCCGGCTCGACGACCAGATGGTCAAGAGCTTCCGCGGCAAGAACTGGGCGATCCTCGAATCGGAAAAGCTGGGCGCGTTCGGCGAGCGGCTGCACTTCGCCGAGCAACTCACGCCCGAGGGCTTCGGCCATGCAGTCTACCAGGCGAAGAAGTTCGTTGGCGACGAGCCGTTCCTGCTGCTGCTGGGCGATCACGTCTACATCAGCGACGTGCGCGACCGATGCGCCCGGCAGTTGATCAAGGTGTTCGAGCAATACATGTGCGACGCGGTGACCGGCGTGCAGCCGACGATGGAGCGGCACCTGCACCTGTTCGGCACGATCCGCGGCGCGCCGATCGAGCCGGAGAAGGGGATCTTCAAGGCGGAGCTGATCATCGAGAAGCCGACGATCGAGACCGCCCGCGAGCGGCTGGTGACGCCGGGCCTCCCGCCCGGCAATTACCTGGCCCACTTCGGCATGCACGTCTTTTCGCCCCGGATCTTCGATTCGCTGGAGTACCTGATCCAGAACAACATTCGCGAGAAGGGGGAGATCCAGCTCACCGCCGCCCAGGAGCACCTGCGGCAACAGGTGGACAAGTATTGGGCCGTGGTCACCCAGGGGCAGCGCTACGACACGGGGATTCCCTACGGCCTCATGGAAACGCAACTCGCCCTCGCGCTCAACGGCGTGCACCGGACCGAAATCTGCGAGGCGATCGCGCGGATCCTGGCGATGCAGGTGAAATCGTGAGCGGACTGCCGTGCCTTGACGCTCCCACGTGGCACGGGCGTCCCGCCCGTGCGGAACGCGCCGAATCAACAAACGACCTGTGTTTTCACGAGTTCTTCGGTCTCATGTCGTCCGCATGGCCGAGACGGCCATGCCACGGGAAAGGTCGAGACAAAGCATGAGCGGCCCAGCTCTGTCGATCCCTAATCCGGAGGCCGTCGTTGAGCGGCTCAAGTCGTTCCAGCAGCGCGTGCGCGACATGGTCGTTCATTCCCGCGCATCGGCCGACCCGCGGCACGCCGTGAAACGCTCCTCGGCGGCCGACACGATCTACGTAATCGACACCGAAGTGGACCCGCTGCTGGAGGCGTTCTGCGAAGAATGGGCGTCGGCGGACGGGCCGCTGGTGCTCGTCGCGGAGGGGCTGGAGGACGCGGCGGGAAACGAAGTCGAATCGCGCGTCTTCCCGCACGGCGCCGCCGAAGCGGATGCGGCGATCCGCGTGATCGTCGATCCGATCGACGGCACTCGCGGCATCATGTACGACAAGCGGGCCGCGTGGGCGCTAGCCGGGGTCGCGCCCAACCGCGGACGGGCCACGCGGCTGCGCGACATCGAAGTTGCCGTCATGACCGAACTGCCGACCAGCAAGATGGGCTACGGCGACGTCCTCTGGGCAATCAAGGGGCAGGGCGCCGGGAGCGAGCGGGTCGAGTTGAAATCGGGCCTCGTCTCGCCCCTGACGCTCGCGCCGTCGAAGGCGGCGCGGATTGACCACGGCTTCGCGACGATCAGCAACTTCTTCCCCGGCACGAAGGTGCTGGCCAGCGAGCTGATGGAGTTCATCGTGAGCCGATTGATCGGCCCGGCCGACGTGACCCGCGCAACCGTCTTCGACGACCAGTACATTTCGACCGGCGGGCAGTTCTACGAGCTGATCATCGGCCACGACCGCTTCAACGCCGACCTGCGTCCCGCGTTTTATCGGATGCAGGGTCAGCCGTTGGGACTTTGCTGCCATCCGTATGACTGTGCCGCCTGGCTGATCGCCGAGGAGGCCGGCGTGATCCTTACCGACGAGACGGGCCGCCCTCTCGACGGCCCGTTCGACACGACGAGCGGCGTCTCCTGGCTGGGCTATGCGAACGCCCAACTGCGGGATACGATCGAGCCGCTCGTGCGGGAATTCCTCCGCGGACGCGATGATAAGGAGGACACCCCTGCTCAACATGCATGAGCGTCCCCCTCATGCACGAGGCGGTGTTTGGCATCGCCGCATTTCTGCCGTTCCCTTGCGCGATTGGCCCGGGGAATATCGAATGTGGTCGGTTTCGCCGCCGGGGCGCGTGCTTTGCCGCCCGCGTTTCAAACGTCGGGGCAGCAGGCGTGTCCGCTTTGAATTGACCGGGTGAAATTCGTGTGCAGATTGACGAGTTATTGGCCGATCTCCTTTAGAAACGGGGCGTGTTCGCGCGAGCGCGCGGGGGCGGAAGAGGAGACAAGGCGTAAATGACACGGAATGCCACCGATCCTTTCCGTTCGAGTGCCGGTCCCGGCCGTTCCTCACGAAACCGTCATCCGGCGACGCCTGACACCGCTCGCATTGGCGGGGCGGATGGGGATAATGGAAGTGCGATGTCCGATCTCGATGTGAAATCAGCCTCGACAACGCCGCCGCGCCGCAAGGTGCGTTGGGGGCGATGGTTGCTGCTTGTTGTCGTGCTCGGCGGGGTTTATGCCTTGGTGCAAGGACATGGATGGCGGCACGAGATCGTCGCGTGGATCCGTAAGCTGATTTTTCCCCATACGGACGGCGGGTGGAAACCGGACCCCAATCCACAAGTTCTCACACAGGGCACATGGGATCCCGCCATCCATTTCGACCGAGTCCTGCTCCCCATTGCTGACGGGCACGGGTACACCGCGGTCAAGATCGGCCCTGATGGGAGGCTGTACGCCGCGACGTTTGAAGGGCTGATCTACCGATTCCCGATCCGCCCCGACGGCACGTTAGAGAGCCCAACGATCATCGACACGATCCCGAAGACTGAAGGCAAGCCGCGGCTGCTGATCGGGTTTTGCTTCGATCCCGCCTCCACCGCCGACAATCCGATCGTCTGGACAACGCACAGTTTCGGCGCGGTGAACGAATGCCCCGATTGGACGGGCAAGGTCTCTCGGCTCCGCGGGAAGGACCTGGAGATCGACGAGGACGTGGTCGTCGACCTGCCGCGGTCGATCCACGATCACTCAACGAACCAGTTGGAATTCGGTCCGGACGGCGCGCTCTACATTCCGCAGGGGAGCAATTCCTCTTGCGGCGCACCGGACGAATATTGGGGCATGCGTCCCGAGCGATTGCTCAACGCGTCGATTCTGCGCCTGGACGTGAAGAAGGTTACGCCCGGCCAGCCGATCGACGCCAAGACGCCCGACGGCGGCGGGAGCTACGACCCGTACGCCCGCGGCGCGCCGCTCACCATCTACGCCGGCGGGCTGCGCAACGCGTACAGCCTCGTCTGGCACCGCAACGGGCACTTGTATGTTCCCGTGAACGGGGCGGGCATCGATGGCAACACGCCCGCAGGCAACGGCGTGGAAGGCCTTCCCTCGATTCCCGAGGCCGAGCACGACTGGCTCGACCGGGTCAACGAAGGCAAGTATTACGGTCACCCGAACCCCCAGCAACATCACTTCGTGATGAACGGCGGGCACCCAGACGACGACCTCAAGTCGTACGATGTGCACGAGTACCGGCTCGGGACGCCGCCCGACATTGACTACGAGCCGCCGATCCTGGACTTCGGCTCACACTGCTCCGCCGATGGGATCATCGAATACAAGGGCAACGCGTTCCACGGCCACCTTGACGGTAAGCTCTTGGTGTGCCGGTACAACAACGGGCAGGACATCCTGTGCGTGGGGTTGGATGCGGAAGGGAACGTCGCCGTCGATAAGAACGGCGATCGGGACCTGATTACCGGCGAAGGCCTGATCGACTTCCAGACGCCACTCGCCCTCACCGAAGACCTGCGAAACGGCAATCTGTACGTCACCGAATACGGCACCAAGCACATCGTGCTGCTCAAGCCCGGCATGCCTACCCCCGCGGCTTCCAGTAGGCCGGCAACCCGGCCTTCGTCTGACGGAGAATCTCGTACAGCGAATCCCGTCGGTCATCCGGCAAATGACTGAACGCCCGCGAGTCGTCGCGGCCCGTCAGCACCTGCCAGAGCCGCCGGTAGATGTACTGCTTGGCCGCCTCGGGCAGGGCGTCGAACTGCTCGGAGTAGATCAGGTAGCTGCACGGGTACTTGAACAGCCGCGTGTGCAGATCGAACTGCCGGAGCGAACGCCCCTTCGCGTCGCGCGGGCCGTGTTGCTCGAACCGGCGGGCGAAATCGGTTGAGCCGCACACGTCGCCCTCCAACGGTGCTTCCCCCGAAAAGAGCATCGCCTCCACCACCGGCTCGCAGGCCGACTTGATGCGAAGCTGCGTCGTGTCTGAATGTTCGTCCGGCCCCTCGTGGAGCAGCTTTTGAATTGCCTGCTCATCCCGCACCGCGAGCGTCGTCTCGTGGGCGGCCCGGGCCAGCAGGTTGTGCAGGTGCGTCTGATGCGCGAGGACCAGCAGGGCCACCGGATCGGCGTGGGCCGACAGGTAGGGCTTCACGTCAAACTGCTGGTCGAGCGACGCGGCCGAGCGCGTGAACTGGTCCGGTTGATCCGCATCGAGCACGATCGCGTTCGCCATGCCGGGATCGGGGAGCTTGCCGTCGGCGTACCAACCGCCCCAGCGCTCGGAAAGGGGGCTTTGCTCCGTCGTGACGAACGTGCCCGCCGAGAGGATCGGCATGCCTTCGGAATCGGGGTAGACGGAGCGGAACAGCAGCCCGGGCACGTCGCCGGTGGTTTGGGATTGGTGGCACTGCAGGCACGCCGAGGTCTCATGCTTGAACTTCGGGTGATCGGTCTTCTTCTGCGGGAGCGAGTAAAAGACCGTGCCTTGCTTCGGATCGACCGAGGCGATCTCCAGGACGGTCCCGTCCTGCACCCAGCCGATGTAGACGTCGTCGTTGAAATAAACCGCCCGCGGCGTGCGCGGCGAGATCTTCGTCGGCTGGAAGCTGGTCTTCGAGAAGACCAGCCCTTGCGAATCGGCGGGGACGCGCAGCTCGCGGAGGACCGATTCGAGCCAGCCGCGGCGGTCGTCGTACTGGAGATGCGCCTCGCCGCGATCGATCCTGGCTTGGAGCCGGGCGACGGGGTCGTCCGGCCGGTTGGCCACAGAAGCATCGCGCGCGGACGTCGCGGGCGTGGCACTCACGCAGCAGGCGAGGAGCGGGGCCGCGAGACAACCAAGCAGACGCGATTTCCGAATCCCGGACATTTTGCGCGTTTCCTCGGTCATCACAATGCAACGCTCCGCCCGCGCTTGCCGGGTGGCATGGGCATGTACTCATGCCCGTGGTCTTCCGATCGGAGAAGACCACGGGCATGAGTACATGCCCATGCCACCCAAAAACCTGCCTCCGCCTATTCCGCCTGTGCGTCTCCGTCGTTCGCTTCCGGCGGCGCCTG
>DASXMX010000239.1:0-7633 GCA_036495445.1 Tepidisphaeraceae bacterium | reverse complement strand
CCAAAGAAGTGGAGCTGCTCAAGCGGGCGGTGCAGATCGATCGGGCGGCCCTAGGCATTTGCCTCGGCGCGCAACTCCTTGCCCACGCGGCGGGTGCGAAGGTTCACCCGAACACCAAGCCGGGCGAAAAGCCGGAGGACTCGCCGATTCCGGTGCCGGAGATCGGGTGGGGTCCGATCACGTTCCCGTTCCACGGCGGGACGGAGCCGATCGTGATGGGGATGCACGACGGGATGCAGGTATTCCATTGGCATTACGATGCTTTTGAGCTTCCCAAGCTCCCCACGCCGGCCGGCGCCCCGCCGCCTCCGGCGCCGCAACCGCCGACGGGCAATGCGCTGCTCTGCTCGACGCGGGCATGTAAGAATCAGGGTTTCCGGCTCAAAAACCGGCTCTTCGGTTTCCAATGGCACATGGAATTGACCCTCTCCGGTATTGAGGCGATACTTGCTGCCGGCCGAGAGGACGTGGCAAAAGTCCTCGGGCCGGATGGCGCGGACAAGATCTCGCGCGATAGCGTCAACTACTACTCTCAGTACGCCCGGCTTGGCGACAAGCTGCTGCGGAATTTCGTCCAGTTCTTGAAAGTTTATTAGTAGGGGCACACGGCCGTGTGCCCGAGGCGTACGGCAGTACGCCTCTTACAGATCGAAGGGCACACGCGGTGTGCCCTTACAATCCTTGCGATCTTGGAAGACCTATCTCAGATGGTTCCGGCGCCGGCCGTTGGTGCGGCCTTGGGCACTGGCTGCGCCGATCCTGGTGCTGCTGATCTGCCTGCCGCTGATGAGGCCGTTGCGGCACCCGGACCCGGAGATGATCAGCGACGATGAGCAGGCGCGCCTGGCGACCATCCAGGCGATCGTCGAGCAGCACACGTTGCAAATTCAGGGGACGATCTTCGCCACCCGGGACGTCTATCGCGTCGAGGACAAGAACCGGCATTCGCATTGGTATAGCGACCAGTCGCCCGTCATGGCCGCGCTGCTCAGCGGCCCATACTGGGTGATGTACAAGTGCGGGTTGAGCTTCGAGCGCAATCCGGTGATTGCCGAGTACCTGTTGACGTTGTTCGGTGTCACCCTGCCGATCGCCTTCGCGGCCGGCCTGTTTTACCGGATGGGGCGCATGTTCGAACTGCGGCGGCCCTACCGGGCCGGGCTGGCCCTCGCGGTCGTGATCGGTTCCGGTTGGATCAGCTACGCGACCGTCCTCAGCGCCGGCGCCGCGGCGGCGGCCCTGGTCGTGATGGGAGCGGCCGCCCTCGTTCAGGCAACGCTCACCCGAAATCGCAACGGCGCCACCGCGTGGGTTGCCGTGGCTGGACTCTGCGTGTCATTGGCCGCCACATATGAACTGACCGGCCTGGCCTTCCTCGTCTTCCTGTTCCTGGTTGTGGCCGCCTTCCGCTGGCCGGCGCTCGCCCGGGTTGGCGCGGTCACCGCGTACGTCGCCGGTGCCGCGATCCCGATCCTGCTGTACGTCGCCCTGAACCGCCCCATCACCGGCGATCTGCTCCCCGGATTCCTCCATCCCGATCCCGCGCCCACCGCCTTGGTAGCCTCGGTAGGGTCCGCTTCAGCGGACCTCTCTTCCGAACCCGAGTGGAATCGTCCGCTGAAGCGGGCCCTACGGGAGACCCCCTCCGCGTCCGCCCAACCGATCCGCGTGAAACACACTCTCGAAGACGACGATGATCCGCCGTCCTTCTGGCGCAACGCCTGGCGCGACCTCATCAGCTTCGCGGTCGCCTTCATCGGCAGCCACGGCCTCCTCACCCACTTCCCCGTCCTGATCTTGGGGATGCTCGGCATCCTGACGATCCTGCGCCGGCATTGGCCCCGGACGACCAAGGTGATGGCCTGCGCGACCGTGCTCGCAGGGCTGGCGATTGTGATCGGCTACACGCTCCAGCACGCCGACTGGAGCGACGCGATGTTCGCCAACCGGTGGTTCCTGGTCTTCCTGCCGCTGACGCTCTTCTGGTCCGGCGCCTGGCTCCGCCGATCGCACCAGCCGGCTACGTGGGTGGTCGCAGGCGTCTTGTGGGGATTCAGCGCCTTGATCGCTTTGCTGGGCGCGACCGATCCGCAACCCCGCCAGGGATACGACCGATACACCGCGGCCGGTGCGTTCATGCACCTGGTGCAACCCCAGACGCCACAGCACCGAACGCCCGAACTCGTCGCCAGCGACGAATCGCCGTTTTGAACTGCGACAGCAGAATTCCGACACGCCTAACCTCCCGCGGGATAGAATGTCTATTCCCGTGAACCGCCCCCGCAGCGAAGGGTTCGGGTTCGGAGGTATAAAGCTATGAAACTCACATGGTTGGCCGGCTTGCTCGCATTGGCCCTTCCGGCCGTGGCGCAGGCCCATTGGTATGGCGGGTGGGGGTTCCGTTTCGGGTTCGGCGTTGCCCCGGTTTACTCCTATCCGGCGTACGCCCCTCCTGTGGCCTATTACGCGCCGCCGCCTCGCGTGGTGTATTCCGCGCCGGCCTATGTGGCCCCCGCACCGGTTTACGTCGCGCCCGCGCCGGTCTACGCGCCGCCCCCGGTCGTGTATGCGCCGGGCTACTACTACCCCAGCGTGTACGTCGGTTTTGGCGCGCGGTACCCGCATTACTACCACGCGCATTACTACTACCGTCACTGATCGGCCGTCGGCTCGAGGCACGCTGACGACTCGTAAACACGAACACGAACCCGCCGGCACTTCGCCCGCGGGTTCTTCTCTTTGCGTTGCGGGCTCCCCGTCCCGCTTCTATCCTTTGCGCGCACGAAGGGCGAAAGGATCTCCATGCAAATTGTGCGTTTCCTCTCGGGCGGACGGATTCACCTGGGCCGGCGGATCGATGACACCGCTGCTCTGGAAATCGAGGGCGACCTGCTCGGCCCCCACCGCGTGACCGAGCGGCGGTTGCAGATCGAAAAGCTTCTCGCGCCGCTGGTGCCGACCGACATCCTCTGCATCGGCTTGAACTACCGCGAGCACGCCGCCGAGAGCGGGTCGTCGATCCCGGAAAACCCGATGCTCTTCATCAAGGCGAGCAACGCGCTGAACAACCCGTTCGACCCGATCCCCATCCCCCGCCGCAGCAGCCAGATCGACTACGAGGCGGAACTGGCCGTCGTGATCGGCAAGACCGCCAAGTACGTCTCCCGCGACACCGCGCTCGATTACGTGCTGGGCTACACCTGCGCGAACGACGTTTCAGCCCGGGATTGGCAGCGGGAAAAGTCGCTGGGCGGCGGGCAGTTCGCCCGCGGCAAGAGCTTCGACGGGTTCTGCCCGCTGGGCCCATGGCTCGTCACGCGAGACGAAGTCCCCAATCCCAACGCACTGCGGATCAAGACGATCCTCAACGGCCAAACGATGCAGGACCATACAACCGGCGACATGATCTTCGACGTGCCGGCCCTGATCGAAAGCCTTAGCAGCACGATGACGCTCCGCCCCGGCGCCGTCATCCTGACCGGCACGCCGCAGGGCGTCGGGTTTGCCCGCAAGCCCCCGGTCTGGATGAAGGATGGTGATACGGTGATCGTCGAAATCGAGCGCCTCGGGCGGTTGGAGAATCCGGTGCGGAAAGAATGATTTCTTTCGGCGGGGCGTCATCCAATTGGCATACGGAACGATCCAGCCCGGATGCTATAATCAGACCGTTCCATCCAACCAACCCGGAGCGCCCATGAAGTCGCTCGTTCCGATCTTCGTGATAATCGCACTGGCCGCCCCGGTGATGGGCGAAGTGGTCCACATGAACGACGGGACCACGATTGAAGGGACGCTGCAGCGCACCAACGACGGGTGGATGGTGACCACCGCGGACGGGAAGGTCACGACCGTATCCCGCTCGCAGGTGCGGTCGATCGAGTTCAAGAAGTCGGACGCGTCGCCCGGTGACTCGCCCGACCAGCGGCTCGCCTCGCTCCGCCGGGCCGTCGCCAACCAGAACGACATCCCCCGGATCCTCGAGCGGTTCAAGACGTTCATCGCGCAGAACCCCAACACGCCCGCCGCCAAGGAGGCCGAACAGGACCTGGCCGTCTGGCAGGACCGGCGCGACAAGGGGCTCGTCCGTGCCGGCGACCAGTGGGTAAGCAAAGAGCAGCTCGGCCAATTGCAGGCGCAAGCCGCCCAGACCGCGGTGCAAGTGCGTTCGCTCATCGCCAGCTCCAAGCTCAGCGACGCCCTCACCACCGTCGACAAGGCGCTGGCGATCGCCCCGCAGAACGCGAGCCTGCTTTACCTCAAGGGCGTGATCTACTTCCGGCAGAATCAGATCGTGCCGGCCCGCGACGCGTTCCAGGCGGCGGCTGCCGCCGAGCCCGGAAACGCCCCCATCCACAACAACATCGCCGTGATCCTCTGGAAGCAACACGCGCAGATGACTGGCCTCGGCGAATATGACAAGGCGATGACGGCCCAGGCGGAGGACCAGACGATCCTCGACAACGTCAACGAGGCGCTGCACGGGCTGCCCAAGGAGTACAAGGACAAGGACCTGACCAAGCGGGTGATGGAGCACTTCAACGACCAGGACGCTGCCCTTCGGCGGACCATGGCCGCCCACGGCCAATACCGCTGGGGCTCGCAATGGGTCGACGAGAAGGAATACAACCGCATTCAGGCGCAGCAGAAGGCGGTTCAGGACAAGATCGACTCGATGCAGCACGAGTTCGACACCGTGAAGGCTACGTTGATGAAGCTCGATCGCGACATCGTCAACGACGAGCAGCTCATGCAGACGATCGCTGCCCAGTCGATCCAGGTCGACCCCACCACCGGCCGCCAATACAGCCTCCCACTGCCGCAACGGTATTACGACCTGCAGCGGGACATCGCCAGCATGCAGTCGGAGAAGATCCTCCGCCAGCGGCAGTTGACGGACCTGCAGAAGACGGCCCTGCAGCAGAAGCAGATGATGCCGCAGGAGAAGTTCACCGGCGTGCAGAAGGCGTTCGACGTCAACACGACCCCGGACCTGCCGCCCCCGGCATCGCCTTCCGCGTCGGCCGCCTCGCCCCCGGCGTCAACGCCGACGAACGCAACCGCCCCGGTGCCACCCGCCCCCGCCACCGCACCGACGTCCGTTGGCGCGCCACCTGCGACGACGCCGCAAGGCGGCGGTGTCGACTTCGGCCCCAGCCACCCGCCGGCGCCGCACGGATTGCCCTAGGACCGAACCTTCGCCCGCGCCACTCCGATCATCGCTCGAATTACCGGCCTCTCCCCCTGGTCGCGGTCTGCGTAATCCGCACGGTCCATGCGGCCGATAGGAGCGGTGTATGAAGGCCTTTCCGCCCGGATTTCCGTTCGTCAGCCGGACCCCGGAGCCGGCGCCCGAACCCGAGGCCGTCGCGAGCGAGGATCCCGTCGCCGAGGCGGCGCCCGAATCATCGTCGGTGCTGGAGCCGGCGAGGGGAACCGAAGCACACGCATCCTGCGAACCCGCGCCCGCACAGGACGCCGCGCCCGATCCGGAGCCCGCGCCCGAGCGCGAGCCATGGCCATTTCGCCGACGGGACCCCGAAGCGACGCCGGCCGCTGAATCTCCATCGCCCGCCGCGGCCGCGCGCGAGCCGTGGCCGTTTCGCCGGCGCGAGCCCTCGCCCGCCCCGCCAGTTGATCCCGTGGCGGAGGAGCCTGCTGTGCCCGCCGACGATTCCGCGGCGGAACTCATTCCCGCTCCACTGAAGATCGGCCCGCAGGCCCGACCGTCGAGCAAAGCACCGTCGCCCCAGCAGCCCGAGCGAACGGAGCGCACCGCGATGGCGGCGGCCGCCCCTGCAAAGCCCGCCAAGCCGGTCGTGACACACGAGCGACGGAAGGTAAAGCGCGACCCAATGGCCACCGCCGCCCTGCTCCGCGTCGACGGGAGGCACGGGCCGCCGATCAAGATCGAGCTGACCGACATCTCGATCGCCGGCGCGCGCTTCCGCGCGCCCCAGAAACTGGACGTCGGCGAGAAGGCGCAGATCCGCCTCGAGATCGGCCCGTTCCGCTGGACCACCCGACTGCGGGTCGTCCACTGCTCGCCGACCGACGACGGCGCCACGACGATCGGCTGCGCCTTCCTCCGCACCGAACTCCTCCGCCCCTGGCCCGCCGCGGCGTAGGGGGAGAGTTGAGGAAGACCTTTTGGCCACAGATCGGGCACAGATGCACACAGATGAAATGCAGATCTGAGATTTGAGATTTCAAATTCCAGATTCTACATCTATGCTCCAGTTTGTGTGCATCCGTCGCCAATTCTCCTCCGCATCTCCTCTGTGCTCCCTCCGTGTCCTCCATGTCCTCTGTGGTTAATTCTCCGAGCGGGTTGATCCCGAGCGCGCCGCGCGTATTGTGACGGGACGTTTTCGGAGGTCATCGCATCCGCCGGTTCCGTATCGCGATTGTGGGGTCCAGCCCGTGCGCCGCGTGTATCGCCGCCTGTTGCAAGCAGAACGGGCACGACTACTCCGTGCTCCTGGAGGGCGACGAGCGGCGGAAGTTCTCGCCATACGCGATCGACGCCCGCATCGTGCGGGACGGCGTGACATCATCGAGAAGGTCCTCCCCTACCGTGACGGCCGGTGCATCTTCCTGGGCGACGACGACCGCTGCACGATCTACGAGGACCGCCCCGCCAACTGCCGCCGGTTCGAATGCACCCGCGCGTATCACCTTGGCGGGCGCGACGTGACGCGACACGGCATCTTCCTCCAGCGCAACCCCGCCGTCCGCTATCTACTCGACCAACTTTGAGCGAGCGGGTTACACTGCAGTCGTGACCCAACCCACGCCCATCCGCCTCGTCGCCATCGATTTGGACGGGACGCTGCTCAATGATTCCAAGCAGGTGAGCGATCAAACAGTGGCAGCCCTGTGCGGCCTGCCCGAACGCGGCGTCCGCGTCGTGATCGCCTCGGCCCGCCCGCCGCGGAGCGTGCGGCACATTTATCAGTCGCTCAAACTCGACACGTGGCAGATCAATTACAACGGCGCGCTGATCTGGGACGAGCCCGCCCGCCGGGTCATTTTCCACCAGCCGATGGACGGGGACGTTGTCCGCCGGATCATCGACCACGCCCGCACGCTGTTCCCCGAGGTGCTGGTGAGCGTGGAGGAGGCGGACCGCTGGCTGACCGACCGCCTCGACCCGCAACACATGACCGAGACCGGCCGCCTGTTCCAGCCCGACCGGATCGCGTCGGTCGCCGAGCTATGCGCCGAGCCGGTCACCAAGCTCCTGCTGCTGGGCCGCGAGGACATGATCTCCCAGCTCGCGCCGATCCTCGCCGAAACGCACCCCGACACGAACGTGATGCGCACCGACCCGGACCTGATCCAGATCATGGACCGCGCCGTGGACAAGTCGACCGGGCTGCGCCGCGTCGCGACTCACTATGGGATTCCCATGAGCCAAATCATGGCCCTCGGCGACGCGATCAACGACATCCCCATGCTCGACGCCGCCGGCGTCGCCATCGCCATGGACAACGCCCGGCCCGAAGTGAAGCGCATCGCCCACTGGGTCGCCCCCTCCAACAACGACCACGGCGTCCACGCCGCGCTGAAGCGATATGGGTTGTGCTGAAGCCGTTCCGCATAATGTAGGGGCGAACCTTGTGTTCGCCCTTCT
>DASXMX010000238.1:0-4819 GCA_036495445.1 Tepidisphaeraceae bacterium | reverse complement strand
CCGCATGGCCGAGACGGCCATGCCACAAGGCAGCCAAAACCAGCATCACGCACCCCGGCTGATCGCGGCAGGGTTGCCGCGGAAAAGGAACTTGCCATGCTCGAACACTACCCGATGCGAATCGTGCTGCTGGGCTTTGCGGCGACGATGATCCTTGCGCCGCTCGCCCGCGGCGCGGGCGACGCGCGATGGCTTTGGCAGATGGGAAAGGACGATCACCAGGACGCGGAGTTCGCGCTCGCGCCGGACGGCCTGCACCGCTTCAAAGATGACCCGACGTTTCTGATCGGCACATCGGAACCGGCCAAGGACTGGCCGTACATCCACCCGGGCCCCAGCGATGGCTGGGCTGGCGGGCGGGCGCACGCGTTCGGCATCGTCTTCGGGCTGGCCGACGTCGGATCGGCGGGCGAGTGCCGGCTGGCGATCGGGCTCGTCGATACCCACTCCTCGGGCCCGCCGCATCTGACGATCTTGATCAACGGCCGGAAGTTCGAAAGGCAAATGCCGCCGGGCGCGGGAGACCCCAGCGCCGACGGCCATCCCGAACACGGCAAGCCGTACCGGTTCGATATCGAGTTCCCCTCCGATCTGCTCCATCGCGGCGCGAACACGATCGAGATCACCAACGACCGTGGAAGCTGGATGCTCTACGACTGGCTGGGGCTGCAGGCGACGCCCGGGACGAGGCTGACGAAGCTCAGCAGCTTCACTACCGTTCAGGCGACGGAGATCCGGGGGCTGGTCGAGAAGGACGGCAAACTCTGGCAGCCGATCGAGGTGACGATCCATCATGTCGGGCCGGAGACGGAGGCGATCGTTAAGGTGGACGGGACGGAGCGCGATCATCGAACCGTCAAGAGCGGCTCGCAGGCTCTCGATATCCTGGTGCCGCAGGTCGACGCGGCGCGCACGGCTCAGGTCAGCGTCGAGGCGGCGGGCCAGACCTTCGCGGAAACCGTCGATCTGAACCCCGTGCGGAAGCTCACGATCTACGTCCTGCCCCAGTCCCACCACGACCTGGGTTACACCGATCTGCAGGCGAACATCGAACAGAAGCAGATGGAGAACATCAAGCGGGGAATCGATCTCGCGCGCCGCACGGCCGACTATCCCGAGGGCGCCCGGTTCGTGTGGAACCTGGAGGTCCTCTGGGGCGCCGACTTCTTCCTGCACCGAACGCCGTCGGCCGAGCGGGCGGAATTTGAGAAGGCCGTCCGCAAGGGACAGGTCGCGATCAACGGCATGTACGCCAACGAGCTGACCGGCCTGTGCCGCCCGGAGGAACTGCTTCAACTGTTCCGATGCGGAACGCGGCTTTCGAAAGAGTTGGGCGTGCCGGTGGATTCGGCGATGCTCAGCGACGTGCCGGGCATGACCTGGGGCTGCGCCACGGCGATGTCGCAGGCGGGGATCCGCTACTTTTCGCTCGCGCCCAACTATTTCGATCGCATCGGCACGATCATGGTCACATGGCAGGACAAGCCGTTCTGGTGGGTCGGGCCATCGGGCAAAGACAAGGTGCTCGTGTGGGTGCCGTGGAACGGGTACGGGCTGTCGCACCGCCATCACCGGCTGACGCCGGCCTTCGTGGGCGAGTATCAGCAGTGGCTCGACGGCGTGCAATTCCCGTACGGCATCTCCTACATCCGCTGGTCCGGTCACGGCGACAACGCCCTGCCCGACCCGCAGCTCTGCGAGGACATCAAGGATTGGAACGCGAAATACGCCTGGCCGAAGTTCCGCATCGCCTCCACCCACGAGGCGTTCGCCGCTTTTGAGAAGCAGTACGGGAAGGACCTGCCGCAGTTCAAGGGGGACCTGACGCCCTACTGGGAGGACGGCGCGGGATCCTCGGCGCGCGAGACGGCGCTGAGTCGCAATGCCGCCGAGCGGCTGGTGCAGGCCGAGGCGCTGCGCGCCATCGTTGGAGGCCCCTTCCCGGCACCAGCCTTCGAGGATGCCTGGCGGAACGTCCTGCTCTATTCCGAGCACACGTGGGGCGCGTGGTGCAGCGTGTCCGATTCGGAGAATCCGCTCACGATCAGCCAGTGGAACGTCAAGAAGGGCTTCGCTGAGGATGCGGATCGCGAGTCGCGCAAGTTGCTGAACGACGCGTTCAAAGCGGCGGCAGAACATTCGCCGGTTGAATCTGCGGTGGATGTGTTTAACACGAATTCGTGGCCCGTCAGTCAACTGGTGCTGGTGGCGAACGATCTTTCGACGGCCGGGGACCGGGTCACGGATGACAAGGGACAACCCGTCCCCTCACAGCGGTTGTCGACTGGAGAGCTGGCGCTTCTGGCGCGCGACGTTCCGCCCTTTTCGGCTGTCCGATTCCATATTGGGGCGGGGACGGCGTTCGGTCCATCCAAGCCCGTGACGCTCGACGGGGCCGTCCTTGCCAATGGAACGATTCGCGCGCAGGTGGACGAGCGGACCGGTGGAATCACCGACCTGACGCGAAAAGGCATCGATCGCAACTTTGCCGATTCCAGCGGCGGCGAGCCGCTGAATGATTACGTCTATCTCCCGGGCGACAACCTCGCCGACCTGCAGCACAACGGCCCCGCAACGATCACTCCGATCGAACGCGGGCCGCTGGTCGCGTCGCTGCGGATCGACTCGGAGGCGCCCGGGTGCAACCACCTGTCGCGCGAGCTGCGCCTGGTCGCGGGCGACGATTGCCTCACGCTCGCAAACGTGATCGACAAGAAGCGGGTGCCGCTCAATCCCCACCCCGGCGAGGGCGGGCCGGGCGGCGCGTTCGCCCAACGCGGGTCCAAGGAAAGCGTGAGCTTCGCATTTCCGTTCGACGTTCCGGACGGCCAGGTCCGGCTGAGCGAACCGCTTGCGGTGATGCGGCCGGAGGCGGACCAGCTCCCCGGCGCGTGCAAGAACTGGCTGCCGGTCGGCAGGTGGGCGGACGTTTCGAATCACCAGGAAGGCGTCACGCTGGCCACGCTGGACGCGCCGCTGGTCGAGTTGGGTCATCTGTCGACGCTCCTCGGCTCGCAATCGAACCCGGACGTTTGGCGCAAGCACATCGAGCCGACGCAGAAGATCTACTCGTGGGTGATGAATAACCATTGGGGAACCAACTATCGGGCGTACCAGGAAGGCGTCGTCACCTTCCGCTACGCGCTGCGCCCGCACGGCGCCTATGACCCGGCGGAGGCGGCGCGGTTCGCCGCCGCGTTAAGCCAGCCGCTGATCGTCCGCGCGGCCGCCGGGCCCGACCCCGGCGGCGTGCCGCGCCTGCGCGTCGAGCCGGACGACGTGCTCGTCACGACGCTCAAACCCGCCGACGACGGCAACGGGCTCATCGTCCGCCTCTTCGGCGCGTCTGGCCAGGACCGCAAGGTGACGCTGAGCTGGTCGAAGCCGAGTCCAACGGAGGTGTGGTTGAGCGACCTGGGTGAGCAGCCCTTATCCCGCGTGAACGGCCCGATCGACGTCCCCGGTTGGGAGTTGGTCACCCTCCGCGCCCAAGAGCAGTCAGGGCCATAAGACGCTCGGCGAGTTTTCCCCCTCCCCCGGTACTCCGGGGGAGGGAATGGAGGGCAGGCCGCCTGAAGCACCACGCATTCGGAGCAATTCCGCTGCACCGTCACGCAAGCATGGCATCAACCCGCTACGACAAGTTCCCCACGATCCCCGCCGCGGGCGGCGCCGACGAATGTCGCCGCGGGTGGGCGGCGGCCTGCAACCAACTGCGGGAGCACGCGCGGAGTTTGCTCGGGAGCCGACAACGCGTCGTTGTGGCAATCGAGTGTTACACCGGGCTGCATGACGAGGAGGTCGAGGGCGAACTCCGCCGGGGCCTGCGCGCGGACCATTTCCTTCGCGCCATGGAGGCGTTCAAGCCGGCGGAGCAAATCGATCGCCTCGTCGCACCGTACCTGGGCGGGGATGACCCGCTGTTCGGTTTTTACGCCCCGCTCGAACCGGAGAGCTTTCTCGATCCGGATCGGCGAGCGCAGCTCCGGAACGCAATCTCGCAGCTGAACGGCGTCGTCGTCGTCTACGGCACGGGCACGCTGCTCTGCTGCGAGCCGGACCTGATCGTTTATGCGGACATGCCCCGGTGGGAAGGGCAGCTCCGCCAGCGCCGCAACGAGGTCTCCAACCTGGGGGTGGAAAACCGCGCGCTGCCCGGCTCACTCCAATACAAGCGATCCTTCTTCGTCGATTGGCGCGTGTGCGACCGCCTAAAGCGGGCGACGCTCGACCGCTGGGACTACTTGCTCGACACCACGGTTCCTCAGGATCCGAAGCTGATCACCGGCCGCTCGCTACGGGCGACATTGGACGACGCCGCCCGCCGGCCGTTTCGGGTGGTGCCGTTTTTCGACCCGGCCCCTTGGGGCGGGCAGTGGCTCAAACAGCGGTTCGGCCTGGACCCTTCGGCCCCCAACTATGGCTGGGGATTCGATTGCGTGCCGGAGGAAAACAGCCTGCTGCTCGCGTTCGGCCCGACGCGGGTGGAAATCCCTTCGCTGAACCTGGTCTTCCACCGCCCGCGCGAACTTCTGGGCGAGGCGATCTATGCCGCGCTCGGGGCGGAATTCCCGATCCGCTTCGATTTCCTGGACACGATGCAGGGCGGGAACCTGAGCCTGCAGGTGCACCCGACCGTCGATTACGCCCGCCGGCAGTTCGGGCTCGGCTACACGCAGGACGAGAGCTATTACATCCTCGACGCCGGCCGGGACGCGTCGGTGTTCCTGGGGCTGCGGGCGGGCGTAGACCGGCAGGCGATGATCGAATCCCTGGAGGAAGCGCAGTCCGGCCGGCGGGCATTCGACGCGGAGCGATT
>DASXMX010000237.1:0-3843 GCA_036495445.1 Tepidisphaeraceae bacterium | reverse complement strand
CGCGAAACCGCACAGCGATCTTCCGGCCCTCCCGACGGTGAACGTCTCCCGCGGCTCGAATCCGTTTCGAAGGACCTTGTCTACATCGCCCCCGTCGCGACCGCCTCAAACGCCCGCTCCGCCGCCTCGATCGTCCGCTCGATCACTTTATCCGTATGCGCGAGGCTCACGAACATCGCCTCGTACTGCGACGGCGCCAGCAGCACCCCATTTGCCAGCATCGCATGGAAGAACGTCGCGTAAGCGGTCGTGTCCCCCGACGTCGCCTCCACGAAGTTCGTCACCGCCTGCCCGGCCTGCCCCGCCTGCCCGACGAAGAACGGCGTGAGCATCGACCCGACGCGGTTGAGCGCGAGCGGGACGCCGGCCTTTGCCGCCGCGTCGATCAGCCCCTCGGCGAGCATCGCGCTGCGACGCTCCAACGCCTCATAACTGCCCGCCTCTCGCAGGATCTCGAGCGTCGCGAGCCCGCCCGCCATCGCGAGCGGGTTGCCGCTGAGTGTGCCGGCCTGGTAGACGTTGCCGGCGGGGCTGACCAGTTCCATCAGGCGACGCGGGCCGGCGTAGGCGGCGCAGGGCAGCCCGCCGCCGATCACTTTGCCCAGGCAGGTCAGGTCGGGCTGGATGTTGTCGCGCACCTGTGCGCCGCCCCAGGCGACGCGGAAGCCGGTCATCACTTCGTCGAACAACAGCAGCGCGCCGTGCTCGTCGCACAGCGTTCGCAGGCCGGCCAGGTACCCGTCGGCCGGCGGCACGACGCCCATGTTCCCCGCCACCGGTTCGACTATGAAGCACGCGATCCGGCCCGCGTGCTCCTCGAACACCTGCCGCGCGGCGTCGAGGTCGTTGTAGGGCGCCAGCACCGTACACGCAGCGACCGACTGCGGGATGCCGGGGCTGCTCGGGGTGCCCAGCGTCAGCGCGCCGCTGCCCGCCTGCACGAGCAGGCCATCGACATGTCCGTGGTAGCAGCCGATGCACTTGACGACCAGGTCGCGGCCGGTCGCAGCGCGGGCGAGGCGGATCGCGCTCATCGTCGCCTCGGTTCCGCTGTTGACGAACCGGACCATCTCGATCGCCGGCAGGGCGGAGACGATCATCGAGGCGAGCTGCGTCTCCGACTCCGTCGGCGCCCCGAAGCTCGTCCCCCGCCCGATGGCCTTGGAGAGGGCCGCGACCACCTGCTCGTTCGCGTGCCCGGCGATCAGCGGGCCGTAGCTGCCGACGTAATCGATATAATGGTTGCCATCGATATCCGTGACTTCCGCCCCTTCCCCCTCGCGGATGAACACGGGTGTCCCGCCCACCGCCTTAAACGCCCGCACCGGCGAGCTCACGCCGCCGGGCATCACCTGCTGGGCCTTCAAAAACGCGGCTTCCGAGTTGGCGAGAGAGAGGGCGGTGTGTTCGGGCATTCGTCTTCCTAGAAGGAGCGAGCGCATCTTAGAAAGCGGGCCAATGCGTCGCAACCGAGCCTGTGATGGCGTGTGCGGGGTGGCATGGGCATGTACTCATGCCCGTGCTGTCTGCGATCAAATGACACGGGCATGAGTACATGCCCACGCCATCCAAGCTCTACATTGACGAATGATGGGTTCAGTAGTGCTTCTTGCCATACTGGCAGCAAATTCCCCCCGACTGTCTTTTTGGCATTCCCGCAGGCGGGCTGATCCTGAACCTGCCTCTTACCTTCGTCGTATAACTCCATGTCATTACGGGTTTAACCCGACTCTCCCACGTCTGACCCTTGGCACAACCTTTGCAAAAGATGCCGCCGAGGTCCCGGCGTGCGGCATGTCTCTGAGACGCATCACGGACACGTCGGGAAGCCCCAAAGGAGTCAGACATCATGGCGAAAATCATTGGTATCGACCTCGGCACGACCAACAGCGTCGTGGCCGTCATGGAAGGGGATCAGCCCAAGGTGCTGATCAACGCCCAGGGCAGCCGGTTGACGCCGTCGGTCGTCGCGTTCACCGAGAAGGGTGAGCGCCTCGTGGGTCAGACCGCTAAACACCAGCAGGTTACCAACCCCAAGAACACGATTTTTTCGATCAAGCGCTTCATGGGCCGCCGCCATAACGAAGTGGCCCAGGAAGAGAAGATGGTCCCGTACGAGATCGTCGGCGGGCCCAACGATTTCGTGAAGGTCCGCGTCCGCGGCAAGGAATACACGCCGGAGCAGATCTCCGCGTTCATCCTCCAGGACCTGAAGAAGACGGCCGAGGACTACCTCGTCGAGAAGGTGACCGACGCGGTGATCACCGTGCCGGCCTACTTCAACGACGCGCAGCGCAAGGCGACCAAGGACGCCGGCGAGATCGCCGGCCTCAAGGTCCTCCGCGTCCTCCCCGAGCCGACCGCGGCCGCACTGGCCTACGGGCTCGATAAAAAGAAGAACGAGAAGATCCTCGTCTTCGACCTCGGCGGCGGGACGTTCGACGTCTCCGTGCTCGACGTCGGCGAAGGCGTCTTCGAGGTGCTGTCGATCAACGGCAATACCCACCTCGGCGGCGACGACTTCGACGAGGAACTGATCAACTACCTGGCCGAGGAGTTCCGCAAGCAGGAAGGCATCGACCTGCGGAAGGACCCGATGGCCCTGCAGCGGCTGAAAGAGGCGGCCGAGAAGGCGAAGATCGAGCTCTCCAACGCGATGGAGACCACGGTCAACCTGCCGTTCATCACCGCCGACCAGAACGGCCCCAAGCACCTGCAGATGACGATCACCCGGGCCAAGTTCGAACAGCTCATCAGCGCGCTGGTCGAGAAGACCCGCCAGCCGGTGATCGATGCTTTGAAGGACGCGGGCCTCGGCAGCGACAAGATCGACGAGGTCGTCCTCGTCGGCGGGTCCACCCGCGTGCCGATGGTCCAGAAGCTCGTCAAGGAGCTCTTCAAGGGCAAGGAGCCCAACAAGAGCGTCAACCCGGACGAGGTCGTCGCGATCGGCGCCGCCATCCAGGGCGGCATCGCAACGGGCGAAGTGAAGGACATCCTCGTGCTCGACGCCACTCCGCTGTCGCTGGGCGTCGAGACGCTGGGCGGCGTGATGACCGTGCTCATCCCGCGGAACACCACGATTCCGACCAGCAAGAAGGAGGTCTTCTCCACCGCCGCCGACAACCAGAGCGCGGTGACGATCAATGTCCTGCAGGGCGAGCGCGAGTTCGCCAAGGACAACCGCCTGCTCGGGCAGTTCAACCTCGAAGGCATCCCGCCGGCACCCCGCGGCGTGCCGCAGATCGAGGTCACGTTCAACGTCGACGTCAACGGCATCCTCACCGTCCAGGCCAAGGACCTGGGCACCGGCAAGGAAAACAAGATCACCGTCCAGAACGCCGGCGGCCTCTCGAAGGACGAGATCGAGCGGATGAAGCGCGAGGCCGAGCAGCACGCGGCCGACGACAAGAAACGCCGCGAGGTCATCGACCTCAAGAACCAGGGCGAGTCGCTCGCCTACCAGACCGAAAAGTCCCTCCGGGACTATGGCGACAAAGTCTCCGGCGACATCCGCGGCCAGATCGAAGGCGCCTTGACCAACCTCCGCGACGCCCTCAAGGAGGACGACGGGGACCGCATCAAGAAGGCCATGGACAACCTCAACCAGGTCTCCCACAAGCTGGCCGAGGAGATGTACAAGAGCACCGCGGCCGCCGCAGGCGCTCCGGGCGCCGGCGGCCCTGGCCCCGGCAGCGACCGCGCCACGGCCAGCGCCGGCGCGGCGGGCGCCACGGGTGACGGCACCAAGAAGGAAGACGACGTCATCGACGCCGAATACGAAGTGAAGGAGTAAGCAGCGACAGCACCAGGGTTACTCCTTTCGGGTCCTCCCACGGGCGG
>DASXMX010000236.1:0-28093 GCA_036495445.1 Tepidisphaeraceae bacterium | reverse complement strand
CCGACGATCACGTCACCGTTCGGGTTGCGCGGGGAGGGGATGAACGGGTGATGGGTGACGAGAACCTTGAAGACGCCGGGCGTGACGGCGCAGGTTTTTTCTGTGATTTCGGCAAGCTGCCGGCGGCTGATCCAGCCGCTGGTGCGCGTGAACGACCGAGCCGTATTTACGCCGAGCACGAACAGCTCGTCGTCCTGGTAGGTCGGCATGAGGTCGCGCGTGATCAGCCGGCGAAAGCGGCTTAAGGGGCGAAGGAATCGTCGGGTGACATCCCACAGCGGCACGTCGTGGTTTCCGGGCACCACAAGCTGCGGCTCGGGCAATCGCTTGAGATACGCCGCGGCCTGCTGGTACTGCGCGATCTTGGCGCGCTGCGTGAAGTCGCCGCTCGCTACCAGGAGCGTCGGCGCACGGTCCTGAAGATCCGCGACGAGCCCCTCGGCGACGGGGTGGTCGATCCGGCCGAAGTGCAGGTCGGAAATGTGGGCGATGGTCCTCATGGCGCGATCACCCGCAGGGCCTTCGGTCGCGAACGATAAACCAGCGGCGGCTCGATCCGCGCGACTTCTCCATCCGTCGCGACGCGGAGACGCTTCTTGCGGGTTTCGATCAGCAGGCTCTTCGTCGCGAACGAGCGAAAGTCCTTGGCGTTCCGCATCCGGCCGATGATCCCGCGGAGGACGACCCACAACAGCCTGGCGCGGGTGGGGGCGTGCATCAGATAGACCCACAACTCGCCTGCGTCGAGGCTTGTCCGCCGGCCGAGCTTCAGCAGGTCGGTTTCATACCGGTTGTTGCCGACAAAGACCAGCGGCGTCGCGCACTGCACCGGCTCGCCGCCCGCGCCTTCGAGCGTGACATGAACGCGCGGATACCGGCGGAAGAGCGCGAGGAACGCCAGCAGCATCGCCACCCACTTGCTCAGCCCGAGCCGGTGCCGCTCCTTCTCGCGGCGTTCGACCATCATCGGATAAAGTCCGATCGACGAGTTGTTGAGGAAGAGGCGGGCGTTGACTTCGCCCACGTCCACTTCGCGGACGCGGCCCGCCGCCAGGACGCGTACCGCATGGAAGATATCGAGCGGCAGACCCAGGTCCTTCGCGAAGTGGTTGAGCGTGCCGGCCGGCAGGACGCCGAGCACGGCGTCCGTGCCGATGATCACGGAGGCGACGGACCGAATCGTGCCGTCCCCGCCTGCCGCGACGATGAGGCGGACGCCGCGGGCGATCGCCTCCCGGGCCGCATGATGAAGCTGGGTCGGTTTTACCTGCCGGACTTCGGCGTCGAATCCGACATCGAGCAGGGCGGCTCGGATGACCGGCACCAAGCCGTCCGACCCGCCCCCGGCGGCGAAGTTCAGCAGGATCACGGGCCGGGCCTCCCGCGCCGGATCAGCAGCCAGGCGATGAATGGTCCCGTCCGTAGGCATGCGCGGTCCTGCAACCAAGTCCGTTCGGAAGTCCATGAATACAGGGAGCGACTTCCCCGCCTACGCGGTCGCTGAAATGACTTCTATGTCTAAAGCGCGGTCAAAGTAAGTGGAAAAACAGAAGCGCGACAGCTCCCCCTGCAGGCAAGGCTAAACCGCCCGGTCCGCCTGCCCCTGCGTGAACCCGGTGGCCCGGTAGCCGGCTTCGTTGACGGCGTCCATCAACTGCTTAATGGTGACGGCCCCTTTATCGAACAGGACGGAGGCCTGCCCGCTGTTGAAATCGACTTCGACCTCGAACACGCCGGGGAAGCGCGACAGGGATTTCTGGATCGCCAACTCGCACTTGTGGCAGTGCATGCCTTCGATCCGGATCACGGCAAGTTGGTCCCGTTCAACCTCTGCGGACATGAAGACTCCTCCGCGTCCCGCTCGCCATTTCAAGTTACCGGACGTTCGCCGAGTTCGCAATCGCAAAACAGTTGCCGAGGGAAGTTCTGAGGGGTCGGAAACCGAACGGAACCGGTTTCTCATGAGGTTTTACGCCAGTTTGGCCTGCGTGTCGCGACACGCCATGACGTTTTGGGCCGCCCGACTTTTTCGCCGCCGGACCCAACTGTAACCGCCGTGCGGAATGCCGTCCGAAAAAAATTTTCGGGACTCGGCACAACCTTTGTTCAATGGCTATTCCGTCCGACCGCGGGTTGGACGAGCGAGAAGAAAGATAGAGCTTGCGATCGAAAGGCTCGGCCAACCCCCTAACTTAGCCCGCATATTCCGACCCATCCACACCCTAGAACCCCGGGTCGGAACCCCATAGCCCGCGGCTGGCACCTTCCTGGTGCCAGCCGTTTTTTTATGGCTGCCCATACAGCGACATCCGGGCCGCCGTTACCAGGTACGAAAGGTCCACCCCGGCCAAATCCGTGATCGGCCGCATCAGCTCGTACAACCCGCGCATGAACCACGAGCCCTGGATCACAAAGAAGAAGACGACCAGGAAGCCAAATGGAAAGAGTCGGTTGAAGCAGTTTCTGCTCGACATCCCGGGGCAGGAGCGGACCGATCATCTGGAACCCGTCGAGCGGGGGAATCGGGAGCAGGTTGATCAGGACGGCAAACAGTTGGAAGAAGGCCAGGGCCGCGACGAAGATCTTCTCCAGCGGCCACCGTGCGACCGGCACGGTGTAATCGACCCATCCGACGCGCTCGCTGAGCGCAAAGCAAAGCCCGAAAAAGATCAACAGGTTGGCCGCGGGGCCCGCCGCAGCGACGGCGATCTCCCACCCGCGATGGCGCAGCAGATCCCGGCGGATGTAGATCGCGCCGCCGGGCAATGGGATCCCGCCCATCGCGAAAAACAGCAGGGGCAGGATGAGGCTCATCATGGGATCCACGTAATGGATCGGGTTCATCGACAAGCCGCCGCGCTGGCGGATCGTGTAGTCGCCCCCAAGGTAGGCCACCAGCCCGTGGGCAAACTCGTGGAGGAATACGGTCATCAGCCAGCCGACCAGCAGCGCCCAGAACAACGGGTTGTGAAAATCGATCACCCCGAGCATGGGGGCAGAGGGTACGAGGGGGCGGGGGAAAGGGGAAGGATGTTCGGCGGGCGCGGTTCCGCCGCTTGCGGCTTCGCGAACGCCGACGCGTTCCGCGTCGGGCGCGCCATACGATGGGCGCGTCGGCGTTCGCGAAGCCGCAAGCGGCTGAGGAATTTACTTTTACCGGGTGGAATCCTACCTTTGTACGCGACGATGATCGTGCTCATCGACAACTACGACTCGTTCACCTACAACCTGGTGCAGAAGCTGGGTGAGGTGGACCCGTCGCGCCCCATTCAGGTCTTCCGCAACGACAAAGTGACGGTGGCGCAGGTCGAGGACTTGAAGCCGACGCATATCGTCATCTCGCCCGGCCCGTGTTCGCCACGGGAAGGGGGCGTGAGCAACGACATCATCCGCCATTTTGGCCCCAAGCTGCCGGTGCTCGGCGTCTGCCTGGGGCACCAGTGCATCGGGTTCACCGCCGGGGCCGAGGTCGTCCGGGCCGAGCGGCTCATGCACGGCAAGACCGACCGGATCGTGCACGATGGCCGCACAATCTACGGCGGAATGCCCAATCCGTTTACCGCCACGCGGTACCACAGCCTGATCATCCGCCAGGGCACGCTGCCGGCGGAGTATGAGATCAGCAGTTGGACGGACCACGAGGAGATCATGGGCGTCCGCCATCGGACGTGGCCTCTGGAAGGGGTGCAGTTTCACCCGGAAAGTTTTTTGACCGAGCAAGGGGAGCGCCTGTTGGCGAACTTCCTCAAGAAGTGAGTGAACCGCCGCATAGGCGCGCGCGTGCCATGTGAGCGGGGCGGGAGCATGCCATGAACCATCACGATGCCGATATCGCCGACGTGATCATCGTCCTGGCGGACCAGGGACAGCAGGCTGTGGACGGGGCCCTGGATAAGCTCAAGGAATTCGGGCTTGAGGTGGTCGATGTTAACGTCGACGAGGGCGTGGTCGAGGGAAGCTGCGACGCCAACAAGGTGGGTGAGATCAAGAAAGTCGCCGGCGTCAGCTACGTTCGCAGCGTCTTCACCTACACGGCCGATTACCCCGCCGGCGATCCCCGTGACCAGGACGGACCGGATACGCAGCCGGAACGGGAAGACTGAATGTGGCACTGACCCGTTCGCACGCCACCGCTCCTCGTGAACCGCCACTGAGGGGATCCGACCATGGATAACGGCCCGCGCCCCAGCCGGACGGCGTTGGTTACCTGCCTGATGCGGGCGCTGCATACGAAGTACGATCGGCCCGCGCTGATCGAAGACGCGTGGGCCGATCACCTGTTGACACCAGAGGACCGGAACGAATTGGCGGCGGCCGCCATGGGCGCCGCGCCAGCGGCCGAGCGAGAGCGGTTGCTGGCAGCAGCGGCGGGCGATTTCGTGCTGCACGCCGCGTGGCGCTCGACGGGCGTCTACGGCGGGGTCGTCATTCGCACCCGCTACGCCGAGGAGCAGGTCGAAGCCGCCGCGGCACGCGGCGTCCGCCAGTACGTGATTCTCGGCGCGGGCCTCGACAGCTTCGGCATGCGCCAGCCAGCCCTTGCCCGCAACATGCAGGTCTTTGAGGTCGATCATCCGGCGTCGCAGGACCTGAAGCGCAGCCGCCTGTCGGCCAGCGGGGCTGCGGTCCCGCCCACGCTCCACTTCGTGCCCGCCGATCTGGGCATGGAGGAACTCGGCGCGGCGCTGGGGCGATCGGCATTCCGCAGCGACGAGCCGGCGATCCTGTCGTGGCTCGGCGTGACCGTTTACCTCACGCGCGAGGCGAACCTTGCGACGCTCCGGTCCATCGCCGAGGTGACGGCGGCCGGAAGCGAATTGGTATTCACGTACGTCGAACAGCGGGCGCTGGATTCGCCCACCCCTGTAATGGAAAAAGCGCTCGCTGGCGTATCGGCGATCGGCGAGCCGTGGCTATCCGGGTTCGACTCGGCCACGCTCTCGGAGCAACTGCGGAAACTCGGGCTGACGTGCGTCGAAGACCTAGGCGGCCGCGAGTTGCACAGGCGGTATTGCGCCGGACGGACCGACGGGCTGACGCCGGGGCGGGCCGGCCGCATGGCCCGTGCCCGAACCGTGGGGGCGGCCGACCGGGTCACGTGAACGCGGCCTGCTCCTCGTCGGGCAGGACGTCTTCCCCCTCCAGATCCTCGCCCCGCTGGCCGAACGCCTCACGCGGCTCGGTCATGAGCTGGGCGTAGGGGATATCCTCCTCGGGCGCGCGGGTCGCAAGCCATAGCGGGATCGCAAAGACCGCCAGGATCAGCCCCAGCGCCGCGGCCAGATACGTCACCCGCGGGTCCTCGTCGCGGACCACCTGAACCGCCGTCGGATCGGGCGGCAGAATGACTGGCACCGCAGCGGCTTGGGCGACTTTACCCTGCGCCTCCTGCTGGGCATTCAACTCATTTTGAATCCCGTTTGCCTTCGCCTGCGCGTCCCGCAAGTCGCGGGCGACCCGCAACTGGTCAAAATCGTCGGCCAACGCCTGTTGGGCCCGGGCCTGCGCCTCCTGGGCCGCGTCGAGCGCCTGGCGGGCGGCGGCAACTTGCGCGGGGGCGTCCGGTCGCTGTTGATAGGCATCGAGCTGCGCCTGCTTCTCGGAAATGGTGGATTGGAGCTTTTGGACCTCGGCGTCCGCATCGCCCGCGGGCCGCTTGCCGGCCAGGTTTGCTGCGTACTCTTCGTGCTGCGCCTGCGCCGACGCAACGTTCTTGGCCAGTTCCACCAGGATGGCGTTTTCCCCGGCCGAAATCTTGGTGGTACTCGGGATCTCGAGCTTGGTCATTGCGTCCGCGATCTTCGTGGCGTTCTGCTGTCGTTCGTTTTCCAGCCCCTCGATCGTGCGCTCGAGTTTCTGCTGCGTTTCATCGGAGGACTCGCCCGTCGTCGCCAGCGTCTGGCGGCGGTCCTCGATCTGCTGGTCGAGGTGTTCGAGCATGCCTTGGATCCGTCTCGCGTCCTCGGCATAGCCACTGTCGGAGGCAACGCTGTAGCGGTGGGCAAGCATGTCGCGACTCTGTAACAACTCCTTGAGCTTTTCGTCCGCCTCCCAGACTTGCCGCAGGTGCGCTTCACGGTGCTCGGCAAGTTGTTGGCGCAGGATCGCAATCTGGTCGGCGTCCTGCTTCTCTTGGGCGATCAGGGAACGGGTCTCCGTGGCGGCGCCGCGGGCGGCGATCGCGTAGGCCGCAAGGGGCGAATCCTTCGCACCAGCCGTTACGGTGACGATGGGCGTCAAATCGTCGCCGACCTGCTGCACCGCGTCGTCAAACGCCTTGACCGGGTCGACCTGCCCGCTCCGCGCCACCTGTGCAACGGAAAGCCTCGCGTTCAGTGTCGCCAGATCCTGCCGGATCTGCAGGATCTTCGGATCGACAACCGCGTTTTGCGACGCGGCCTGCGCTTTCTCCCACGCATTGTGCTGCCGGCGGACCTCGGCGTTTGCCTGATCGATGGCCTTCTGCAAATCGGCCCCCTGCTTTCGCAGGGTGTCCACCGCAGTCTGCGGGTTGACCAGAAGGCTCGCCGCCGCCGCTCCGGATTTCACCGTTAATTCGTCCGACAGGGCCTTTACCCGGGCTTGTTGCGCTTTGAGGCTTTCCTCCAGGCTGGCGACTTGCTGCGTTGCGTCACTGGCCCGGCGGGGCGCTTGCGACGCCTGCTCGGCGCGAGTTTGGTTGCGCAGGTAGATCACCTCGAGGATCGCCTGCATCCGCTGGGAATCCTGCGGGTCGGCCAGTGGCCGCTTCAGGACGAGACGGCCGT
Source organism: Tepidisphaeraceae bacterium (assembly GCA_036495445.1). Taxonomy (GTDB): domain Bacteria; phylum Planctomycetota; class Phycisphaerae; order Tepidisphaerales; family Tepidisphaeraceae; genus DASXMX01. Next base: position 21,326 of record DASXMX010000236.1, on the reverse strand, counting down.
TGTCGAACGCGGAATTCGACGGGTCGGCTAGGGCGACGAAAGCCTTCGCGTCCTGCACGAACCCGGGCGCGATGCCGTTCGATTGCAGGTTGCTTAGCACGTCCGTCTGAACGCCCGGATCTTTGATCACATTGCGGACCTCGGTCACCTGCTCGTGCCGCGCCCAGACGTCGGCGGTGGTGCGATCGGCCCCTTTGATCTGCAGCGTCCCCTGCACGAGCGTCTTGGGCGGGAAGAACCAAATGATCGCGAAGGCCGCGGCGGCCAGCAGCAGGATCAGCAGCGGGAGCAGGACGCGGAGGTTGCGCCACCAGGGCCGCCGGCCCGGCGGCTCGGCAGAGGCCGGAGGGGCCACCGGCGTGGGCGTGGGCTGGCCCGGCTTCTTCATGGCCGCGGCGAGGGACTCGAGCGGCGCCGCACCGCTTGTCGTCGGCACGTGGCCCGGGGCGGGCGCGGCAGTTTCGTCCGCGGCGCCTTCGATCGGCTGCGGTTTGAAGGCGGATTCGTCCAGCGGCGGGAAGGCGGTCTGCGAGAAGACTTCCGTCGGCTTGACCCCGCGCAAACCCGAGAAAGCCTTTATTCCCGGCCGGCGCGGCGGGGCGGCGCCGGCGAACGGCGGAATCGGGGCGGTTGTCGTCGCCGCCGGCTTGGGCGCGGCGCTGGCCGGGTCGGCCGTCAGCGTGCGCAGCGGCGCGGGAGCGGCGACCGTCGGCGCGGCGGGCGCGGGCGCCGCCGGCGTGCCGGTCGGCTCGGCCAGCGCGCCGCTCTCGTCGCTGATCGGCGCCAGCGAGTCGGGGAGCTTGTCGAGCTGATCGGCCGTTTCGTCGAACAGTTCCAGCGGCTCCTCGCCTTCGAAGAGCTTGTCCAAATCCATCTCATGGCTGGGCTGCTGAACCGCAGTCTTCGCGCCGGCGGCCGGAGTGGCGCGAGCGCTCGACGCGGTGGCGACGGCCGGTGCGACGGGGGGGGCTGTCGGAGGAGCCGCCACCGGACGCGCCGGAGGCGTGGCCGTCGCGGCGGCGCCGGCAGTAGCGGGGGGCGGGGTCTTCAATGCCAGCGGCAGCCCGCCGATGAAGCTGCCCATGTCCCGCTGCATCCCGAAAAACGGATCGAGCCGCGGCCCCGGGGTGGCAGAAGGTTCTGTCGGTGCAGCGGTAGATGGGGGCACGGCCGCACGTGCCGGCGCAGCCGATTCAACAGGAGGCGGGACAACCGCGGGCTCGGGCGCGACATCCGGCGTTTCCACGCTCACCGGTGTATGACTCGGCACCTCGTCGTCCATGGAGGGACGCAGGTCGGCCGGCGCCAGTGTTTCCGCCGCTTGCGGCTTCGCGAACGAATGGCTCTCCTCAAGCCCGAGCGATCCCGCATCATCCAATTCCAGCGGCGGCAGCTCGTCGTCGATGTCCTCGGGGTCCCCGAATTCCAGCGCCGGCTCGGGCAGCGCATCGGGGCCGAGGTCCGCAGGCAGGTCGAGATGAAGCTCCGTTCCAGCCCCCAACTCAAGCGGCTCCTCGCTTGCCCCGGGCGAGGCGATCTGCGGCGTCTCGTGCGCCGCATCGAGGTCCGCAAGGTTGAGTTCGTCGTCCGCCGCAACCTCGTGCGCCCCGGCTTGGGCCTGGGCAGTCGATTTCTCATCCCTGCCGATCGCGAGGTCCGGCTCCAGTTCCAGCAGCGGCGCCGGCTCGTGTGCGAGCAGTTCCGGTTCGATGGGCGCGGGCGGGGCCGCAGCGTCGGCCTCCGCCGTTTCGTGCGACGCCGGGACGGGCGAAGCAGCCGGGGCCTCCTCAACCAGCGGGCCCAGATCAGGACCCATGAAGTCCCGCACCGCCACGCCGAACGCCGTATCGCTCAACGCCGAGTTGTCGGCCGGCCCGCTCGGTTCTGCAAACTCTGAGCCTTCGACGACCGGCTGATGTCCCTCGTCCAGAGCGGGTTCCAAAGCCAGCGCCGACTCGAGCGTCGGCTCGGTCTGATCGATCGTCTCGACGGGCGGTGCCGAAACCTCTGGCGGCTGATCGAGGGCGCCCGGCGCTGCGACTTCAATGCTCCGCGCGGTTTCTGCGGTCGCCTCAGCCCATGTCAACGCGCCCGCGACCGGCTCCACGGCCCCGACGTCGCCCGTAATCCCAACGACGTCCCCCGCATCTGCCGCGTGCGGCTTCGCCAACGAAGGCCCTTCCAAATCGGAAGACTCCTCGCGTGGTCCCTCGCTCACCGCCTCGGGTTCATGTACGCCCTCTGCCGCGATCCGCTCAGATTCTTCAGGCGCCAGATGTTCAACTTCGCCCGCATGAGAACCGAGTGGCTCCGATCCGGTTTCCGTCGCGAGGATTCTCGTGTACCCGACGCCCTCGCCCTCGCCCACGGGTTCTGCCGACGGTTCTGTCGGAGCGGTGTGCGTCGCACCCGCGTCTGCGACCGGCAAGTCGGCCACCTCGGCCGCGTCCACCGGTTGCGGCTCAGGCTGTTCGCCCATGATCTCCGCATCGTCCGTCGCGGTCTCGGCTCCCGTCGCGAGGCCTTCCGCTCCGACTTCGACCGCTGCTGGCGCGCTCTCCGCCGCCAAGCCCGCAACCGCCGCCGCATCCGCGGCGATCACGCTGGCTCCGGTCAGGCCGGTGCCCGCGGTTGTCGGCTCGCCTTTCTTCCGCCGGGCCCGCGCCCGTTTCTTCTTCGCCGCGCGGCTCTTGGGCCTTCCCTTCTCCGGTGCGGCGACGTCGGCAACTTCGCCGGCGTCGACCGCCTCAATGGCGGCTTGTGTCTGCGATTCCTCCCCAGCCAGATCGAGCAGCGGGGCGGGGCCGGCGGCCGGCTCGTCCGCTTCAGCCGCGGCCTCTGGCTCGGTCGCCTCGGCCTCGAACTGCACGGCCGACAGGTCGACCTCCTCCACGCGAAGCGGGGCGGGCGACACTGCCGGTTCGGCCGCGGTTTCCGTTGCTGCTTCACTCCCGCCGAACAACGGCTCGGCCGCCACTGCGGGCTCGGACGGAACGTCGGATACTTCGACGATTTGGGCCGCCTCGCCTGCGCCGACCGTGACGCCGCTGTCGGCTCGCGTCGGTTCGGTGGCGCTGACGACCGGCTCCGGTTCGGCCTCGTGCGCCACCGGCTCGGCGGGTGCTTCGGCAACTTCCGCCGCCGGTTGGGTAAGGGCTTCCTCCAGATGCTCCGATACCGGTTCGGGCTCGATCTCGACCGACGCCGTGGCGACGGGAGCCGGCGGCGCTTCCGGCGGCGCCATCTCGGGCTCGGCCGCGACGGGCTCGGGCAGCTCGTCAGCGGGAGCAACGGCCGCGGGCATCTCGTCCGAAACGGGTTCGGGCGTCGGCTCAGGCGCCGCGTTCACCGCCAACGCCTCTTCGATTTGCATCGACGACGTTTCGGGTTCGACCAGGATCGGCTCAGTGGACTCGACGGGCGTTTCCTCAGCCGCCGAAACGACCTCAGGCTCCGCCGGCGGAAGTACGGTCGCGAGCGTCGCCTCGCTCGGCGGCTCGATCGTCGGAGCAACCTCGGCATCCGCTGGCGCTTCCGCCGACGGAATCGGCTCGGGCTCAACCGCGATCGGCTCCGGTTCCGTTTGCGGCGCTGCGGCTTCCGCAATAGCCGGTTCGGGAGCCGCCTCGAGTTCAATCGGCTCGGCCGCCGCGTCAATCGGTTGAATGAGGCCGATCGGTGCCGCGCGGAATTCATCGTCGGGTTCCACAAGCGGGAACCCGATCGACGACAACTCGGTGATCGGCTCGGCGACCGGGCCGGCCGCCGCCTCGCTGACGAAATCAAGCGAGGCCGGCCCTTCGTCTGGCGTCGGCGCGTCGGCGGGCCGTTCCTCTTCCGTTGCCCACGAGTCGAGCCCCAGATCCTCTGTGGTTGCGAACGGCGCCTGCTCGTCTTCCGCGGCTGGGTGGATCTCCTCATCCAATGGGATCGGGCCCGCGTCGTGGCGCACCGCCTCATCGGCGGGCACGATTGGGGGCTCGTCGTGAACGAGCGGGATCGCCTCCTCTTCGACATGCGACAGCGGCGGGGGCGTGTGGACCGCCGCGTGTTCGAGTTCCGCGAACTCGAGGTCCTCGGCGGTCCCATGCTCGGGCGCCGCCGCGGGCCGTTCGAGTTCCGCCGCCAGCGGCAGGCGCGCGTCGGACAGGTCTTCGTCGCCCAGCGGCATGTCCGCCGCCATGTAGCGGAACGTGGTGCCGCCGACGTTGATCTGGTCGCCCAGTTCCAGCACCTGCTGGTGGACCGTCGTCCCGTTGACCTGCGTGCCGGTGCGGGAGCCGAGGTCGCGGACGTAGCGCTTGCCGTCGCATTCGAAAATGACGGCGTGGGTGTTGGAGACGGCGGGGGAGTCGAGCGTGATGTCGCACCCGGGCCGGCGGCCGATCAGGACGGTCCGCTCGTCCAGCGCGGTCATCGAGCGGCCGCCCATCTCCAGCATCGCCAGCGGCGGGCGCGGCGCGGCTGGCAGGCGGATCGAACCGCCCGGGTCCTGGAACTTGAACTTGAACGACCCGACCTGAAGCACGTCCCCGTCGTGCAGGTCGGATTCTTTCACCTTGCGGCCGTTGAGGATCACGCCGGTCCGGCTGGCCAGGTCGCGGATGTAAGGTCCCGCCTTGGTCATCACGATGCAGGCGTGATTGCGGCTGATCGTGGTGCTCAGCAGGTGCAGGTGGGAGCGGTTGCGCGACCCCACCAACGTGAGCTGGCGCGTGCCCACCGGCATCGCCGATTTACCCGCGTGCTCGCCCTGGGGAAGCAGGGCCGGTTGTTTCGCGGCTGTCGCGGCTGCGGTCGTATTCTTGGGGCTGCTGGGGCTGTCGGCCATCGGCGATTAACCTGCCTGTTGGATCGCTATGCGGGAATACCAGTCAAACGTGCCAACGCCGCCGGGGTTCAGGCAAAATGCCTGCCAAACGCCGTAACCGCCGGGTGCGCCAAGGGACGCGCCTGGCATCTTACCAACCGGCCGGCACGGGCGGAAGAAATCGTTAAAGTATTGCAGGCGGCGCGGTTATCGGACGTGGAGCGGGGCCGAGCAATTAATGTGAAACCGTGCTACGTGACTTCTTGCGCGCGTTACTCTGCGAGCAGCCCATCGAGTTCACCGCGAAGGATTGGGAGGTGCGTGATGATCACGTTCCACGAGATCGTGTGGTCGATGCTGTTCGACCGCGGATCGGAAGTAGTCGTCGGCAACGTAATCGTCAAAGGTACGTCCGTCGGCAAAGCGCGCAATACGGTCGGCCGCCTGTTTCATGTCGTAGAGGAGCTTTTTGGGGTCATGCTGCGGCATATACGTTCACCCGCTCTTGGTCTACGGCCTTGCGGAAATAAGGATTGCGGATCGCCTGATCGGATATCAGATCGACCTTCCGGCCGAACAGGGCTTCAAGATCGCCCAATAGACCAAAGTAGCGATCGGCCGCATTCTGCACGGTGAAGTTGTTGAACTCGACCAGAAAATCGAAGTCACTCCGCTGAAGGTCAAAATCGCCGCGCACGGCCGATCCGAACGCGTCTAGCCGACGCACGTCGTACTTCCGACAGAGCCGAACCAGCTCGCCGAGGTTTTGTTCGATCAGGTTGAGCATGCCTCTGCAAATCATACCATCGGGACGCAATTAACGAGAGCATCGGCACACCCTCGCCTAGTCCTAATGCTTAAAGTGCCGCTGGCCCGTCAGCACCATCGCGGCGCCGGCGCGGTTGACGACGTCCAGCGTCTCGTTGTCCCGAACCGACCCGCCCGGGTGGATGATCGAGGTGACGCCGGCGGCCAGGAGCCGTTCGGGGCCGTCGGGGAAAGGGAAGAACGCGTCGGAGGCGGCGACGCTGCCGCGGGCGCGGTCCGGGCCGGCCTTGGCGATCGCGATGCCGGCGGCGCCGACGCGGTCGACCTGCCCGCCGCCGATCCCGACCACCATGTCGCCCCTGGCAAGCACGATCGCGTTGCTCTTCACGTGCTTGCAGCAGAGCCACGCCAAGCGGAGGTCGCGCATCTCCTGCGCAGTCGGTTTGCGATTCGAGACGACCTTGATCGCGGACTCGTCGAGCCCCGTCAGGTCGCGCTGCTGGACGAGGAACCCGCCGACGATCTTGTGCATGTGAAGCTCGTTGGCGTCGAACTTGCCCGGCTCGATCGCCCCGATCTCCAGGATCCGCACGTTCTTCCACCGCTCGCGAAGCAGTTTCAGCGCGGTCGGGTCGTAACTCGGTGCGACGATCACCTCCAGCAGCTTGTCGATCGACGTGATCGCGTTGGCGGTGGCGACGTCGACCTGCTTGTTCAGCGCGACGATCCCGCCGAACGCGGCCAGCGGGTCGCCCTCGAACGCCTTGGTGAATGCGGTGGCCAGATCCTCCGCCGTCGCGAAGCCGCACGGCGTCGCGTGCTTCACGACGCACGCGGCGGGCGTCGCCAGCTCCTTCACCGCGGCCAACGCCGCGTCGGCATCCAGCAGGTTGATGTACGACAGTTCCTTCCCGTGCAACTGCTTGGCGAACGCGACCGACGCCTCGTGCGGCGGCTTGCCGACCAGCAGCGTCGCCTTCTGGTGAGGGTTTTCGCCATACCGAAGGTCGAGCGCCTTGTGCAGGTTCAGCACCATGCTCCCTGAGTCGATCCCGCCGGCGGTCGCGAGGTAATTGGCGATCAGCGAGTCGTATTCGGCGGTGTGAGCGAACGCCCGCTGCGCCTGCTTCAATCGGTGCTTCCCACAGCAGGCGCCGTTGTGCTCGCGCAGGTCGCCCAGGACTTTCTCGTACCGCTCGGGCGAGGTGACGACGAGCACCCACCGGTGGTTCTTCGCTGCCGAGCGGATCATCGACGGCCCGCCGATGTCGATGTTCTCGATCGCCTCCTCGAACGTGACGTTCGACTTGGCGACCGTCTGCTCGAACGGGTAGAGGTTGATGCAGACCAGGTCGATCGGCCGGATGTCATGCTCCTGCATCGCCGCGACGTGTTGCGGGTTGTCGCGCTGCGCCAGCAATCCGCCGTGGATCTTGGGGTGAAGCGTCTTCACCCGCCCATCCATCATCTCCGGGAACCCCGTCACGACCGAGACGTCGGTCACCGGCAGGCCCAAATCCCGCAGGAACTTGGCGGTCCCGCCGGTGCTGATCAGTTCGACGTTGAATTCCTTGTGCAACGCCGTCGCAAACTCGGCCAGGCCGGTCTTGTCGGAAACAGAGATCAACGCACGGCGGATGGGGACGAGGTCAGTCATGATGCGGACGAGAATAAGCAGATCGCCCGCAAAGTAAAAACCTCATTTGGTCGGCGGGGCGGGAATGCCGAGCTGGCGGCAGATCCCCCGCCCCAGCCCGGGTTTGATCTCGCTATGGCGCGGCACCGAAGCTGACTCCCGCGTCCGCGGGTTCGTCCAAACGTCGTGGCGGCCGCCGTGGTGGTGAAACGCGCACCCGTGGGATCGCATGTGCGATTCGAGCTCGCGGCGTTTCATGCCGCGTGATCCTTGCGTTTACGTGGAGCGGCGGCCGGGGAAAGCGATTTCCGCTTGGCGGCGAGCAGCGCCTGCAATGCGTCGCGCGCATTGTCGAATGCTTCAGCTAGGGTTTCCGCCTGCGTCCAAAGTTCCGGGTAGAGCGGCGACGAAACGACGAACCCGCCCTCCTCCGCCTCTTGCAGCGTGAGGACGAGTTTGCCGTCGCTGATCGTATATCGTTTCGCCATCGGGTGCATGATGTGTTGCACCCAGAGACGCGTCAACCGAGACAGCCGCGGTTACGGAGCTTCGGTGGTATACTCGAGCAGCTTGCCCTCAGGCTTCGCGCCGAGTGCGATCCTCCGGCGAAGTTCCGCCCTGACCTGATCGTCGCTGAACTCCGGATGCTGCATGCGGATCCCGGCCTCGGTGACTGCGCACGCGTCGTCAAACAGTTCGGCACCCGCCATGAACTTCTGGGCGAACGTCTGCCGTCGCGCGGACTCGACCTTTCGTTGCCAAAGCGAATCCGGCGCAGTCGAACGGCTCTCCAGCCGCTCGCGGATCCCTTGCGGGTCGAACCGGGACTCGTTCTCGCCACGAACGCGCCGCGCCTCCTCCGCTCGCGTGCGGAGATAGGCTTCCACCTCCGTCTTGTGTGCGAGGTAAAATGCGATGGCCGATTCGATATCGGCCAGGGCGACGACCGGATACTCTTCGGCGATCTGGTTTGCGGTTGCGCCGCCCGTAAAGGCCGCGATAATGGTGTCGAGCGTCACCCGCGTGCGCCCGACGCGGATCACGCCATCGGGACCGGCTCGAAGTGGATCGGGAAGAGATTCAATGGCTTCGGTCATCTGATGCAACCTCGCTGGGATTGTAACACAACGCGACCGCCTCCGCCGGGGGTACGGTGTTCATCTACAGTGTGCCGACCACAAGGGCCCGCTCTGTGTGGTATGATCCGGGTTAGATGGCTGCCGCCGTACGACGAAGCAAGCCGCCGGCAGGAATCGGACGGTTTTGAACTGGAGAGCGAGTAAGCGGCTGGCCCGACGCGGTGGCTTGCTTCGGAATATCACAGGTGCCCACGATCGGCGTTCCCAAACCTCGTGTGTCTTCCAAAGGCCGAGACCTCGGGCTTGTCGGCCTCATCATCGGCTTCATAGCTTTGTGGATCTTCGTTGGCGCGATCCCGCTGATTCTGCTTTGCGCTCCGTTGCTGATTCGGCGGGAGCGGCGTCAATGGAGGAAGTTGGCGCGGCAGGGCCGGGCGATTGAATGGAATGAGGCGTCGCGCCGTGCGGCCGAGGGCACGGGCACATTCGTCGTCCGCCGGGCGTACCCGTGGGGCTTTGCGGATCTCTGGTTTTTGAACATCCCGTTTGGCGACGTGGATCCGTCGCACGAAATGCCGCAATGGTCGGAAAGCCCGCGTGTGCAACGACGCATGAGCCGTGCTGGGAGGGATCGGATCGAGTCACTGGCGCGATCAGCCATGAGGGTGCGATTCCGTCGACGCGAAAGGAAGCGAGCCTCCTCCGAACTGGAGAAGCTTCCGTGCATCGAATGCGATCACTTCGCGCATGTCGCGCGGACGGGAAAACTCTCGAACCCGTTCACTCGGCCGTTTGACGACCCGAGCCTCGAAGCGCTCCGGCGCAAACGCGATCGGCTGCTCGATCTCCGGGATGAGCATTTCGGAACCGGGGAACTCGAAGCGGCGAGGCGCACCCACGAGCAGATCACGGCGATCGAGCGAGCACTCCGCGCAGCGCAGGGTTCTCCATCCTTCAATTCCGCTGAAACGGTTTCCTGCCCGCCCGCGGCGCCCATAAACTCTGGCAAACGATGAGCGAGCTCTCCTTCGACATCGACGCCGTGATCGCGGGCAAGGCGAGGCTGACCGACGCCCAGGCGATGGAACTGCACGCCAGGGCCTCGCTCCACGACCTGGGGCAGTGGGCCTCGGCGGCGGCGCAGCGGATGCACCCGGAGGATTACCGCACATACGTCATCGACCGGAACATCAACTACACCAACGTCTGCACCGCCCGGTGTACGTTCTGCGCGTTCCGGCGGGACCATGAGGACGCCGACAGCTACACGCTCAGCTACGAGCAGATCGGCGACAAGATTCGCGAACTGGTCGCGATCGGCGGGACGCAGATCCTAATGCAGGGCGGCATGAACGACCGCCTGCCGATCGAGTGGTATGAGGACCTGCTGCGGCACATTAAGTCGAACTTCCCGACGGTCCATATCCATGCATTCAGCCCGCCGGAGTTCGTGGAGTTCGAGCGGTTCTTCGGAATGGACGTGCGCGACATCATCCGCCGGTTCCACGCGGCGGGGCTCGGCACGATCCCTGGCGGCGGGGGCGAGATCTTCGCGCCCCGCGTCCGCCGACGCATCGGCCTGGGCAAGTGCACCGGCGACGACTGGCTCCGCGTCATGCGCGTCGCCCACGAGGAGGGGATGAACACCTCCGCCACCATGCTGATCGGCCACATCGAGTTCGTCCGCGAACGCATCGAGCACATGGCGGCGCTGCGCGACATGCAGGACTATGCGCACGGAATCGCGGTCATGCTCGGCCAAAAGATGGACATCGCGACGCTGCTTGACGGATGCGATGTTTCTCAGCGTGTCAGCGAGCGATGGCCTGGCGTGTTCGAGAAATCCAAGATGAAGCTGGAAGGCGACGGTCCGCGTGCCATTGGTTCCTACACGGCCTTTATCCACTGGCCGTTCCAGCGCGAGAACACCCCGCTCGGCCGCGCCAAGGAATGGGACGAAGCCACCTACGGTCCGTTCGATGATTCAGTGAACGAAGATGTCCTCCGCGGTCGCGTCGTCCGCATGGCGGGGGCGGACGAGTATCTCCGCATGCTGGCGATCGCCCGGCTCTACTTCGACAACATCCCGTCGCTGCAGAGCAGTTGGGTGACGATGGGGCCCAAGGTGGGGCAGCTCGCGCTGTTCTTCGGGGCCAACGACATGGGGAGCGTGATGATGGAGGAGAACGTCGTCAGCGCCGCCGGGACGACCTACCGGCTCGGCGAGCGGGAGATCTGCCGCCTGATCCGCGACGCCGGGTGGGTCCCCGCCCAGCGCGACCAGTATTACAATGTCCTCAAACGCCACGACGGCGCGGATGCGCCCGACCTGCGGCCGCAGGGGAACCCGCCGGTACGGAACGTCCGCCGGATCGACAAGCAGTTCATCGGCGCCGCCCCCGGCCTCGACGACGGGCAGGACCGCAGCGTCAAAGTTCAGCTCCCCATCCTCGGCGGCCCGCCGGTCGGCGCTGAATCGCCGACGCGGAGCCTGGGCGGGTGATCGCGCGGTCAGCGGAAGTTGACGCCCCGCCCGGCATATCGAGGAGTGGCCGCCAAGTCACTGTGGCGCCGTCTAAGGCATCGGAGTTCCCGCGGTCGTCGAAGTGCGGTGGGCGGTCAACGGCGCTTTGTCTTCCGTCGCATGTTCCATTAGACTTCCGCAAACACCTCCCGCGCAAGAGTTAAAAAGGGACGCGATGCCTACGAATCGAACGATCGGCTGCATGATCGGACTTTGCCTTTGCGCCACGGCGTTTGCCGCTGATATCCCGGGTGGAAGTGCGAAACGTGACAGTGCGGAGGCGCAATTGGCGGCGCGGCTCGACGCCGCGCTGCACGGGTTGGACGCGAGCGGCGCCGTCTTCGCCGCGCGGGTCGTGGACCTGTCGGACGGGCGGGAACTGTACGCGCACAACGTCGACCGGCCGATGATGCCGGCCAGCAACGGGAAGCTGGCCAACGACGCATCGGGGCTCGAGCACTTCGGGCCGCGGCACCGGTTCATGACCTACCTGGCGGTCGACGGCGACTACCTGTGGCTCATCGGCACCGGCGACCCTGCATGCGGCGACCCGCGCATCGCAATAGAACACGACGAAAAACCCACCACGATGCTGGACCGCTGGGCCGACGCCCTGCGGGCCCGCGGGATCACGCACATCCGCGGCAAGTTGTATTTCGACGATGGCCTCTTCGATGACAAGTGGATCGCGCCCACCTGGTTCAAGGGGTATCTGACGGACTGGTACGCCGCCCCGGTGACCGCCCTGACATTTAACGACAACTGCATCGACACGATGCTCTTCCCGTCCGAGCCGGGTCAGCCGGCGCGGCTCGATGTCGTCCCGCCGACGACGAACGTGGCCCGGATCATCAATCACGCGGTAACCGGGAGCGGCGGGGAGGCCGTCTCGATCCGGCGCGCGGCGAACGAGAACGTCTTCACGCTCGACGGCGTCGTCGTCAAACAGACGGTCGCCGAGAGCAAGCCGGTCACCGACCCCGGCGCGTTCTTCGCCGGCGCGCTGCGCACGAATCTTGCCTCGCACGGCATCACGATCGACGGCCCGACCGAGCGTGCCCCGCGCGACCTGGCCCGACGGACCTGGCCCGCCCTCGTCGGTGGCCCGCTGAAAGACCTTGATCAGGATGAGCACACCGCCGCGCCCGATTGGCGGGTCGTCGCCGTCCATGCGACGGCCATGGCCGACGTGCTCGGCCGGATCAACAAGAACAGCCAGAACCTCTTCGCCGAGGCGATGTGCAAGATGCAGGGGCGCGATTGGAACCTTGCCCACGGCAAGGACCAGCCGGGCAGTTGGGCGGCGGGGGGCGAGGCGGTCCACGACTTTCTCCGCCGGCATGGCATCGACGATTCGCATTACGTGCTGGTCGATGGCTCGGGGCTCTCGCGCGAGAACCGCGTGACAGCCCGGCTGCTCACCGACCTGTTTGCCGCCATGGCGAAGCATCCGGACGCGGCTACGTTCCGCAACAGCCTGACGATCTGCGGCCAGGACGGCACCCTCCGGAAACGGATGACCGATATCGCTGGTCGCGTCCGCGGGAAGACCGGCAGCATCGGCGGAGTGCGAACGCTCAGCGGGTACGCGACGACCGACGACGGTCGGACGCTCGCCCTTTCCATTCTCTTTAACAATGCCGAGGAGCACGAGGCCCAATGCGAGCACTTGGCCGATGATGCGTGCCGGGTGCTTGTCCAATGGCCGGCCCTCGGCACTTCCGGGAGATCGCCCACAACGCGACCCGCTTCCCCACGTTAGTCACGACGCACGGCGGAGCGTGTCTGCGCGCTCGATCCGCCTGCGCGTCGCCCGAAATGAGGGCAGGAACATCGCATCCTCGATCGGATTGCGCAAACGGCCCCATCACATACGAATGGGGGAATTCCAAGGCTCCCCATTTAAATGCTCAGCCCGCTTGAAGATTTTCGACGCCTCGCGCCGATTCGGGGTTTTCCCCATACCGGGCGCCATGCTATGTGAAGGGACTACGAACGACGTTGTTGTGGTGACAAGCGCAATGCACATGTTCGCCCGAGCAGCCGTCATCCCGAAGGGAGCGGAGGTTCGCGATTATCGTCCCGGTCGGGGCCCGGCAAACGTCTGCATCATCATCCCCGCACGCGACGAGGTGACGACGTTGCCGCGGTGCCTGCAGAGCCTGCTCGACCAAAACTACGACGGCGTGATGCGGCTGGTCGTCTCCGACAACGGGTCGACCGACGGGACCGTGGCCCTGGCGCGGACGTGGGCCGGCCGGTTTGAGGCGGCCGGGCACGAGGTGATCGTCCTGCACCTGCCGGAAGGGAACAAGTGCGCCGCGCTCAATGCCGCCGACGCGGCGGCCAGGGACCTGCCCCGGATCTATCTCGATGCGGACGTGGAACTCTCGCCCACGTGCGTGGCCGAGGTGGTGGCGGCGCTCGCCGGCCATTCCGGTGTCGCGATGTGCAGCCCCCAAATGCGGATCGCGCGCTCGCCTGCCTGGGTCACCCGGCGGTACGCGCGGGTGTGGGGCCGGCTGCCGTGGGTGCGGGACGACGCGATCGGCGGCGGGTTCTATGCCGTCAGCGCCTCCGGCCGGCGGCGGTGGGGGCCGTTCCCCGACCTGCTCTCCGAAGACTCGTTCGTGCAGGCCCAGTTCCGCCGATGCGAACGGCGGGTGCTGAATGATTGCTACTTCCAGATTCACCTGCCCGACGGGTTCCGCGACCTGCTGAAGGTCCGCACCCGGCAGTTCAGCGGGAATCGCCAACTCGCCCGCCAGTGCGGCGGCGAGTGGGGACGGGCCGCGTTCCCGCTCGGGGATCGGATCCGGTTCCTGTTGACCACGCCGGCCCTCTGGCCCGATCTGCCTCTCTACTTTTTCATCAACGCCCTGGCGCGGCGGCGCGCCCGTCGCCGCGAAGCGATCGGCACGCGCGTGTGGGAGCGGGCCCGGCCCGCCGCCGCCGAGCATCACGACGCTGACGAAGCTGAGTTGGCCTCGATGCATTGAGTCGCTTCGATCCGGCATCTTTCGCGCGGGGGCGATCCCTCACCACGAACCTTTCCCCGTTTCGCGTGTCTTGTTCGCGGGAATACGTTAAGGGTCTCATCCAACGTAAACCATCGAAGGGATCGCTATGCGCAGGACATCTCGATGCGAATTATCGTTGATGGTGGGGTTAGCCATGCTGTTCGCGCTTGGGGTGGCGAGCCGGGCGGGCGCCCAGGAGATGCGCAGCCCCCGTCTGCAACGATCGCTGCAGATGTTGGAGGTGGCCCGCGCGCAACTGGACGCCGCCATGCGCCAATACCCGCCGGAGCTCCGCGACGGGGCGGCGCGCACGGCGCGGGAGGTGGACGCGGCCGCGCATGCCATCACGGACGAATTGGCCGCGCAGCGTACCCGCCGAACGATCGAGCCGGGGCGCGCCGTCGCAACCGATCGCCCGGTTCGCGCCGCGCGCGACGCGCTTCGCGCGGCGTTGGATGAGTTGACGCGGGACGTGAAGGAACAGGACATGAACGCGCGGGTCCGTGCGGCGTTCGAGCACCAACGGACCGCGCTGGATCAGGCCGAAGCCCTCACCCGGCGAGAGGCCGAATTGCCAGCGGGCCCGCCGCCGCCGCCGGTTGTCGAAATGCGTTATCCGCGGCTGCAGCGGGCGATCCAGTTGCTTGAGGTGGCCCGGGCGCAACTCGATTCCGCGCGGCGGCAAATGCCGCCGGATTTCCGTGACGCGATCGCTCAAGCCGCGCGGGAGGTCGATGCGGCGGGGAGCGAGTCGGCCCAGGCGTTGGCCGCGGCCGGCGCGACGCGGACGATCGGCCCGGCCCGGGTCGAGTCCACCGACCGTCCGCTCCGGGCGTCGCGGGACGCGCTGCGGCAGGCCAACGACGAGCTGGCCGCCGTTGCCCCTGACGACTTTCGCGGGCACCGCCGCGTCGCGGCAGACCGGGCACGGGCGGCGCTGGAGCAAGTCGATGCGCTCGTCCGGCGCGACGAGGGACGGCACCGGTAACCGGCCGTCCCAAGCACGAACGAGGTGGTTGTATTGCTGGCCAATGCCACGGACATGCGTCCATGCCCATGCCCCTTGGGCTTCACGCAATCGCTCGTCCCCTTACGCCTGCCGCCCCGGGCGCCGGGAGTTGCCCGGCAACGTGGGCTGCACGAGCGCGGGCGGCGGGGCCGGGGGAATGATCGGTGGCGGCGCTGCCTGTTTGCCCGGGGATCCAGCCTGGGCGGACTTGCCCGGGTTTTCGAAGAGGCCGCGCGGAGGCCGGTGATGCTTCCAGTTGGGATCGGACGGGTCTGACGGATCGGTCGGCCCGGTCGTCGTCGTGCCGCCGTTGCCCACGAGATCGCTGGAGGTGGGCTGCGTGTCCAGCACGCCGATGCGGCCGCCATAGGTGACCGTCGGCAGCTTCGTCACGCCGGCCTTCGGCCTTGGTTGGGCGAGCGGGGCGTATTGCGGCAGTTGCAGGCCCAACAGCCCGTTCGGCTGGTCGAACGTCACCCACTGGAACGGCCCGTCCCGGCTGGCGCCGAAGTTGCCGCTGCTGTCGATATTGGTGCTGGCGACCAGGTAGTTCATCCCGAAGTCCCCGTCGAGCGTCAGCGATTGGCCGGTGTTTGGATTGACGACGGAGATGTCCGCCACCAGGACCGGCGCGCCTTCGAACTCGATCGGCGGCCCGTTGACTGTCTGAAGGGTCATTGAGTCGAGGAAGAACCCGGCCACATTGAGCGTCGACCCGCCCAGGCCTCCGATCGGGATTTGGAACTGGTTGGGGATCGGGTTCCCGTTCGCATCGACCAACTGGGGGTTGTCTGTGTTGTAGGTGCCTGGCGCATAGGAGACGCCGACCTTAGAGGCAAGGTCGGTCGAGATGAACGAGGCGGCACTACCGGTGTCAAACAGGAAACTGCCGGTCGTCGTCAGGGCGCCCATCGAGATCGTCACGGGCGGCGTGTTGTCGGGCGGCGGGTTGGTCAGCAACTGGTTCACCGGGTTGGGGCCGATGAACGGGTTCATCGTCGCCGTGGGCGGCTGGGCGCTGGCAGGGTCGGTCTCGGTGAACTGGCTGAAATCCCCGTAGCTCAGCTTCACATAATTGTTCACCGTCGGAATGCCCGGGTCTGTGTCGCTTGTCGCCGGGTTGAACGGCGTCCCGGGGTCGTAGATGTACGTGTTCATATTGGCCGCGAGGTTGTCGACTGGCGTCGGGTCCATCACGACCACTTTGCCCTGCATGGCCGGCATGCCAACGATGTCGATCGGGCCGACGAGGTCGTCGGCCGGGTAGCGGTTTACCTCGGTCCGGACGGGGCCGACGGTCTGGTTATAGACCGTCTGCCAGTCCGCCGGGTTGTCGACGTCCGCGTTCGGCTGGAAGGGGGCGAGGGAGAAGTTCAGCGGCTCAGAGATGTCAAAGTCTTCGGCGCCGGCGACGCCGAAGTCGTAATAGGTCGCGTTTGCGCCGTTCACCTGCTCGGAGGCGATGCCCAAAGCCTGTGCCGTCTCCTGGCTGAGGACGAACCCGCTGGTGCCGGTATCGAGAAAGGCCTGGACGTCAAACGTGGTCCCACCGAAGCCGTCGTCGGCGCTGAGCGGCTGGGTATCGCCTGGGCGGGTGATGGCGGCGTGGATCTGCGGCTGATCGAACGCCGCCGGCTGAACCCCCTGAATGATGAGCGGCGTCTGCGTCGTGATCGGCGTCGTGCCGCTCCAAAGCGTTCGCGGCTCCAACCGATCCGGCAGCATGGCCGCCAGGGTTCTTCTTTTCCCCCCACGGCGCGTAGGGCGAGCATCAAACGATGGTACAAACTGATGACGCATGAGCACCTCGTTACAACAGATACCCGCCCTTGAATCCGCCTCGTGGGAGTCAGCACAGCCGGCTTACGGCAGTTCCAACGAGCACTTCGTATGATTCATCGCGCTGTCCACCTCACTTGTACCCGAAAACCCGGTGTGCCCCAACAAAAAACTATACCCGCGCGGCGGCGGGCCTGCCTTTGCGGCAAAAGATGGGAGAGTGTGTCGGACAGGTAGCCGGGTGACAAAAGAGGATCGTCGAACGACGCAGACGCCGCCGGTCCCAACCGCCGCAGGACGTGGCCAGACGTGCCTAGCACGCCAGCAAATAAGGTCGCTTCCGCCGTCCCGCTACAACTCCCACCCCAGCAGCGACCAGAACCCGTCGTCGAGCTTTTCACCCAGGGGGCGATGGAGCCATTGGTCGTAGGTGATGGGGCGGGCGCGGGCCTTGTCGGCGTCGAAGACGCGGATCTGGCCGGCGGCAAAACGCGGGTCCATCACGTTCAGGTTGGCCTCGTCATTGAGGCGGAAGGAGCGGTTGTCGACGTTGGCCGATCCGATGGAGACCCATAGATCGTCGACGATCAATTGCTTGCAGTGGAACATCGTGCGGGGGTACTCGCAGATCTGGACGCCGGCCTGGAGGAGCTTGCCCCAGCGGGCGCGGGAGGCGTCGCGGACGAAGGGGGTGTCGATGTGGTGGCCGGGGACGATGATCTCGACCGATACGCCCCGTTTGCGGGCGGCGACGAGGGTGTTGATCGTCAGGTCGTCGGGGACGAAGTAGGCGGTCTCCATGCGGACGTTCCTGGCGGCGGCGGAGATCGAGAGCAGGAGCATGAGCTGCATGTTCTCGCTCCCGCCGGTGGACGAGCTGCGGAAGACCTGGGCGAAGTCGTGGCCGGCGGAATCGAGGTGGGGGAAGTAGGCGTTGCGGTTGAGCACCTTGCCGGTGGACTGCATCCAGTTGTCGAGGAACGCGGCCTGGAGCTGCGCGACGACCGGGCCCTGGACGCGATAATGGTTGTCGCGCCATTCGCCCGGCCGCGCGCCATTGCCCTGCCACTCGTCGGCGATGCCGACGCCGCCGGTGAAGCCGATGCGGCCGTCGACGACCATGATCTTGCGATGGGTGCGGTGGTCCAGGTGGCCCCAGGAGGCGGGGTCGTAGATGTGGAAGGCGTGGTACTCGTGGACCTCGACGCCGGCGGCTTTCATGCGCTTGATGTAGGCCTGGTCGATCTTGTCGCTGCCGACGGCGTCGATCAGGACATGGACCTTGACGCCGGACTTGGCCCGCTCGCAGAAGGCGGTGGTGAACTGGTCGCCGACCGAGCCCTTCCAGTAGATGTAGGTTTCGAAGGTGATCGTCCGCTTGGCGGCACGGATCGCGTCGAGCATGGCGGGGAAGATTTCGTCTCCATTCAGGAGCGTGTGGATGGAGTTGCCGGGGATGAGCTCGGGGCCGAGGAGATTGCCCATGACGCGGGCGAACTGCGGGTCGTGGACGCTGTAGTTGGTTTGCAGGTCGTAGCGGATCGGCCGCTCGACGGTACACCCGGCGGCCAGGAGCAGCGGGGCCGGCAGGAGCCAGGCGAGGCGCGCGGCAGGGTGGGGCGGGATGGGGTGCGGTGTAATCGTCTCTACCCTCTGCGATTATCCTATGGATGGGGTCGATTGGCGCGAACGGGGAAAGGGGCCTGGCCATCCCTGGCTGACGGAATGGATCGGGGTTGCGGATCGGCATTGCGTTTTGGGATGGGGCGGACAGGATAGGGGCATGGCTGTCGAGCACACGATTACGATCCGGGTGCGGTATCCCGAGGTGGACGCGATGGGGTTTCTCCACCACAGCCGGTACCTGCAGTATTTTGAGATGGGGCGGGTGGAGTTATTGCGCTCGCTGGGGCATAGCTACGCCGACCTGGAGCGGAATGGGGTGTTGTTCGTCGTCGTCCGGGTGGAGTGCCGGTTCAAGGCCCCGGCCCGGTATGACGAGGAGTTGTCCCTCACCACACGGGTGGTGAAGCAGACGCATGTGCGGATCGATCACGCATATGAATTGAAGCGGGGCGCGACCCTGTTGGCCGAGGCGACGACGACGATCGCCTGCGTCGAACGGGACGGGAACCTGCGGCAGATCCCGGAAGAGTTGGGGCGTGAAGGGTAAAGGCCTGTTCGAGATCGTCCGGGATCTGATCGGGAGGGCGAGGCTCCTGCCGAGCCGGGCCTTTCGAGCGAGCCTCGGCTCGGCGGGAGCCTCGCCCTCCCTCATAGCTCGGGGCGATCCTCCGTCGGCACGCATCGCGTTTTCGAGACCAGAAATTGCAACTCTTTCGGGGTGCGGCGCGTCGATATAAATGAACTGGGTATTCCGCCTCCCGGTGTGCTAACATATGGCATGGCAGGGGGCGGGTTGTCCCCCAAGGAGAGGCCGAACATGAACCGATCCCGAAACAGGCGCTGGGTGTTGGCCGCGGCGGTGGCGGCGTCGTTGGTCTGTGTGCCGGCGATGGCCCAGCTCCGGGCCGGGCAGGACGGGCACGCCAACGACTCGAGCAACCGCATCGGCAGCGGCGGATATAACTCCGGCGGGTGGGTCTACAACAACGGGATCAACTCGAACCAGGTGGTCTACGGGAACGTGACCGGCGGCCAGTGGTTCCAGGGGCCGCACAGTCGCGACCCGCGCGAGTTCACAGGCCCGACCGGCGAAACGCTGGGGGACCAGTTCATCCGGGGGACGACCGCCGCCCCGACGGCGTATCAGGCCTGGTCGCCGCAATATTCGCCGACCCCGTTCTATGGTTCGGGCCGGGCCGTGGCGCCGCCGACGGGGACGGAACGAATCGGGGTTTCCAGTTCCTATGGGTTCGTCGGCTCGGGCAATGCTCCTGTCGGTGCCTATAGCCTCCAATCCGAAATCACCACGGGCACCCAACTCCTCCGCGAGTCGCCCGGTGGACCGAACGCCGTCTTGGGCGTGCACAAAAGTCTGATCGATCCTGCGACGAACGACATTTCCCAGCCCGCGACCGGTGAGGCGATTCTCGGCGCCAGTTCGCCGCTGTTTGGGCTGCAGGGATTGCCCGGGCAGCCGGGATCGGAAAACGCGACGGACATGCCGCTGTTTGCGCCGCCGTCGCTGGTGCCGGGCGGGACGGACAAGTTCCGCATGCAGCAGTCGGATCTCGAGCGGCTGCGCAGCGAGTTGCAATCCACGCCGATGGATCAGCAAGCGATTGACGCCGCCAATGGGAATCCCACCGGCGGGTCGAATCAGAACAACAACGCCGGCCCACTGCAGCCGCAGCAGCAGACCGGGACCCTGTCGTCATCGAATATCAACCGGACGGCCGACCAGCCGAACGCTTCGAACCTCAGCGGGCCGCAACAGCAGCAAGGGGCTCAGGGCATGACCTCGGCGGACCGGATCAACGGCACGTCGCCGCAGGCGCAACAGCAGCGGATCACGCTGGTGCAGCCGCGACAGCCCGGGGCGGGCGGCAATGTGCTACAGCAACGGCTCGACCAATACATGACGCCGCAGATGCGGGAATTGCGGGCCAGCGCGCAATACTTGAACCAGTTGGGTCAGTTCCGAGCCAAGGCGGCCGCGGAAGGCCCCGGGCGCGGCGCTACGACGAAACCCGCAACGGGCGGCTTCGGCACCGAGGGCAGCGGGGCGGGAGGCTATATCTCGTCGACCCCACTTCCGGGTGCGGGCACCGGCGCAAATGCAACGGGGCAGCAGGTCAAGATCAAGAGCCTGGCCGACGGCGTGAGCGCGAAGGGATTGCACGACCTGCTCGCGTCCGCCGAGGACCTTATGCGACAGGACCGGTTCCAGTCGGCGATCGAGAAGTACGATGCGGCCGAGCAGGTCGCGCCGCACGACACGCTGATCGCGCTGGGTCGCGCCAATGCCGAACTGGGCGCCGGCTTCTACCACCGGGCGAGCACCGACCTGCACACCGTCTTCGAGATCGATCCGGCCCTGCTGATGGGCCAATACGACCTGAAGAATTGGATGAACCCCAATCGTCTGCAGTTCATGAACAAGGAACTGTCGGACCTGGCGGCTTCGGACCCGAAGTCGGAGGACCCGGTCTTCCTGCTGGCCTATCTCGCCTACAATACGGGCGACCCGGCCAAGGCCGCGGATTACCTCAAGCAGGCCCGGGCCCGCTCCGGCGGGCGGGACTTCTTGCTGGATCAACTTGAAGCCCGGTGGAAGGCGACCGCCGGATCGAGCGTTCCCGGGTCCGGGTTGAACAAGTAACGGGAATTACCCGACGATTTCGATGACTTCGATGAGCGAGCCTGGCGTGATGTACGCCGGGCTCGTTTCATGTTGCGCGTTATGAGAGATTGGAATGGACGCATGCGCGTTCCCGGCCCGAGGACGGGCCGCCTCTCCCAGAGGACGAACGTGGTCATTCAGACTCATATTTGTTGGCGCAAAAAAAGAGCCGCGGACGGGGGGGGATCCGCGGCTCGAGGCTCTCAACTTTGGGGAGGCGTCCGGAGGGGAGGCCGGACGGTTGAGAGAAGTAGTTCAATTGTCGGGGGGTGGAAAAGGAGTGGGTGGACCTTTTCCGGGGAAACCCCCGACAAAAAAAGGCTCCGCAGGCGTTAGCCAACGGAGCCTTCGTGGCTCGTTTAATCGCCCCTGACGTTCATCGGCAAGGGCACCCA
>DASXMX010000235.1:0-11815 GCA_036495445.1 Tepidisphaeraceae bacterium | reverse complement strand
CGAGCTGGTTCCGGCCCCGTCGCTTGCTGGTGTCGACGATGTCCGAATACGGGAAAGCCGCGTGCGGGTACTTATAGAGGTACTTCATGTACGAGTGGGTCGGCGTCGAATCGAGGTAGAAGTAATACTCCTTGACATCCTCGCCATGGTTGCCCTCGGCGTTGGTCAGGCCGAAGAGCCGCTCCTTGAGGATCGGGTCCTTTCCGTTCCAGAGGGCGAGGGCAAAGCACAGGTGTTGCTTGTCGTCGGAGATGCCGGCCAGGCCGTCCTCACCCCAACGGTAGGCGCGCGAGCGGGCCTGGTCGTGGCTGAAGTAATCCCAGGCATTGCCGCCCTCGCTGTAGTCCTCGCGGACGGTGCCCCACTGCCGCTCGCTGAGGTACGGCCCCCACTTCCGCCATGCGACGCCGGCGTCGCGGGCCTCGCCCAGGCGTTCCACTTCCGGCCCGCCGCCCTTTCCCTCGGCTCCGAGCAACGCGTTAATGCGATTGGAAGTTGTCATGGATGGTCTCCTGCAAAATGGACTCTCGCGGGCGGACCGAACCGCCGACGCCTTGGAAGTCGCCCACCTCGGCCAATGCGCGGTCCTCGGGTTCCGGGAAGGACCGCTCACAGGTGCCGTACAAAAGGTCCCGTTGCCGCCGGAGCGCCGGCGCGCGGTGTTCCGGGAGCTTTTGCAGGAGGTCGGTGAGCATCGCGTTCAATCGCCGGGCGACCTGGATGCTCGTGCAGCCGAACTGGCGGATCTCCGTGACCGCGAGGTTCACGTAGTCTTCCCAGGCGGGCCGCGGGTAGACGAGCCGAAGGGCCCCGTTCCGGTCGCGGACCGCGCCGTCGTTCAACCGTCGCGCGGCAACCGTGCGGAGCAGGTGGTGGATCTGGTCGATCGCCAGCACGGCGGTGGTCGGGTCGTTGATTGCCGGGGAAAGGGCTTTGGACGCGACGTCGACGAGAATGCGGAACGCCAGCGTCGGGTCCTGCTCGAGCGTGCGTTCGGGGCCGAGTGCGATCGAGGTGCGCAGCGCATGGGGCGGGATCGGCGCCCGCCCGCCGAACACCCGAAACAGCGGTTCCCCCGCTGCCACAAAGTCGCCCACTTGGGGCACGATCTGCACGAGGGCATCGGCGCGGCTCGCCCGGGCGACCAGCCCGTCGATGTCCACCGCCAGGATGACGCCGTCGTGCAGGTTGGCGAACGTGAGTGACGGCTCACCGCGCGGAAGATCCGAGGCGCCCGCAGAGGTCTCGTCCGCGTCCGTGAGCGACCGCTTATATACGGCTTGGATCACGTTCCGCCCGGACCGCGCGACGACGCGCATCGCACCGCTGGGCCGGAGCACCCGGCCGATGTGGTCGATCAGGAACAGAAGCGTCGCGAGGCTCGCGACGCAGGCGTAGGTCGCGATCATGACCGTCAGCTGCGGGACCGTGTCGCCGACTCGCACCAGCGCCGCGATCGAGAGCGTGAACGTGAAGACGAACAGGGTCATCGCGAACTTCGTCGGGCGGTCGCGGAACAGCGAGCCGATGATTCGCGGGGTAAGTTGCGCGCTGGCCAACTGCACGACCAGCAGCAACGAGGAGGAGATGAAGGCGACGCAGGTGAAGATCGACGCGGCGAGCGTCGCCAGGACGGTTCGTGCCGCGTCGGGATCCATGGCCACATGCGCCGCCATGAGCGCGTCGAGCCGGTGCAGGGCTCTGGCGAGCCCCATCGCGGCAAAGATGGCCATGATCGGGAACACGCACACCGAGTTTTCGAGGAAATGCCGAACGCGATACCGGGCAAGCCATGGCATGGGCAACTCCGCGCCGCGCCGGCGCACGCACGCGTCACGTGTATTGCGGGATGGTGCGCCACGGGTAGACGGGCTCCTTGTAGCCCTTCGCCTTCTTGCGCTTGGGCAGCACGACCTTCTCCATCGGCACGTCCTCGTACGGGATGAGGCTCAGGAGGTGCGCGATGCAACTCAGCCTTGCCCGCCGCTTGTCGTCGGACGGGACCACGTACCAGGGCGAACGGTTCGTGTCGGTTGCCTTGAACATGGCGTCGCGTGCGCGCGAGTAGTCGTACCAACGCCGGCCCGATTCCAAGTCCATCGGGCTGAGCTTCCAGATCTTGCGCGGGTCGCCGATGCGGTCTTTGAACCGGCGGACCTGCTCCTTGTGGCTAACCTCGAACCAATACTTGATGAGCTG
Organism: Tepidisphaeraceae bacterium; assembly: GCA_036495445.1. Taxonomy (GTDB): domain Bacteria; phylum Planctomycetota; class Phycisphaerae; order Tepidisphaerales; family Tepidisphaeraceae; genus DASXMX01. The sequence continues at coordinate 9,616 of DASXMX010000235.1, read as the reverse complement.
TACCCCGGAATCGATGATCGCCCGTTCCATCGGCGGGCACAGTTCGAGGAACCGCTCGACTTCCTTCGGCGGGCAAAACCCCATCACGGCCTCGACGCCGGCCCGGTTGTACCAGGAGCGGTCGAACAACACGATCTCGCCCCCGGCCGGGAAATGGGCGAAGTACCGTTGGACATACATCTGGCTCTTTTCCCGCTCGGACGGCGCCGGCAGCGCGGCGATACGGAAACTGCGGGGGCTGGTCCGCTCGGTGATCGCCTTGATCACGCCCCCCTTTCCCGCGGCGTCGCGCCCCTCGAAGACGACGATGATTTTCGCCCCCGTTTTCCTCGCCCAGAGCTGGACCTTCACCAGTTCGCCCTGCAGCTTCTTCAAGGCCTTCTCGTACTCCTTGCCCTTCATCCGCTTGGCCGGACGGCCCTCGCCCGGTTCGGGAGCGTCAACGTCCTTGCTCGCAAGTCGGCCTACGGCCCGGTGCGCGGACGCGTCGGCCTTCTCATCGGCGCGTCCGGCATGGGTGTGTCCGTTCCCGCCGGAAACGTGTCGCGTTCGGGTGCCCGCCATGGGATCTCCCTGCCCGTCGCCGGGCTCATACGCGCCCCTAGTTTACCCCTCTGCGGCCAGCGAGCCGGCCGCCGCGACGACCTTCGGTATTTGCATCGACGACCGGGCAACCGCGAGCGTGTGTGCCGCAATCACGCCTTCCTCATCCGTTGGAATGACCCACACCGCCGGCGACGCGCCCGGCGGCGAAATGCAACCGCGTCCCTTCCGGTTCGCCTCGGCGTCGATGGCGATCGACAGCCATTCGAGTCCGGCGCAGACCCGCTGGCGGATCAGCGGCGAGTTCTCGCCGACTCCGGCGGTAAAGACCAGCCCGTCCAGGCCGCCCAGCGCCGCGGTCAGCGATCCGATGTCGCGGACAATCCGGTAGACGAAGTAGCCGATCGCCTCCTTCGCCAGGGGGTTGTCGCTCGCCAGCAGATCGCGGACGTCGTTGCTGACGCCGGAAATGCCCAGGAGCCCGGACTTCTTGTACAGCAGCGTCTCAATCTGGGACGCGGTCATGCCTCGCTGGAGCAGGAAAAGGATCACGCCCGGATCGAGGCTCCCACACCGCGTCCCCATCGGCAGCCCATCCAAAGCCGAAAAGCCCATGGTCGTTTCAACGCTTCTGCCCCCGCGCATCGCGCACAGGCTGGCCCCGCTGCCCAGGTGGGCAACGATCACCCGGCCTTGCCGCAGCGCCGGCGCGATTTGCCGAAGCTGCGAGGAGATCGATTCGTACGACAGCCCGTGGAAGCCCCACCGCCGTACGCCCTGTTGGAACATCTCGTCCGGCAGGCCAAACCGTTCGCTGACGCTCGGCCGGCCGCGATGGAAGGCGGTGTCGAAGCAGGCGACCTGCGGGAGGTCCGGCCGCAACTGCGTGACCGCCCTCACTCCGGCCAAATTGTGCGGCTGATGCAGCGGCACGAGCGGGACCAACTGCTCGAGTTCGTCGATGACATCGGGCGTGATCAATGTCGGCTCGGTGAACTTCAACCCGCCGTGCACCATCCGGTGCCCAATGGCGACCGGCTCATACTCGCCCGCGTAGTGTTCGCGCGCCCATTGGGCCAGATGCGCGAAGCCCTGGCTGTGCCCGATCTCCTTGGCCGATCCACTCAGTGGAGCATCGGCCAGAACCCGGCCCTGGTCGTCCTTGGCCTTGAACCGAGGCGCGGTGCCCAGTCCTTCGATCTGGCCACCTGCGACCCGCGTCAGTTCCCCACCGGCCACCCCGTAGATGCAGAACTTCAAGCTCGACGAGCCGGCGTTGAGGACAACGATTGCATCGCTCATAACAGGATCTCCTACGCCATGATGTTCAGCCCCGCATCGACGTAGAGCGTGCTGCCGGTGATGCGGCGGGCGAAGGTCGTGGCCAGGTAAGCGGTGGCCATGCCGACGTCGTCGATGTCGACCAGTTCGCCCACCGGCGCCCGGCGCTCGGCCTCATTTAGCAGCAGATCGAAATCCTTGAGCCCACCGGCGGCCCGCGTCTTGATCGGCCCCGGCGAGATCGCGTGCACGCGGATGCCCTTCGGGCCCAGCTCGAACGCGAGATACCGAACGCACGCCTCCAGTGCGGCTTTCACCGGCCCCATGACCGAGTACGTGGGGATGACCTTGTTCGACCCGTGATAAGTCATCGCGAAGAGCGTTCCGCCCTCCGTCATCAACGGGGCCGCGAGATGGGCCATCTTCACGAACGAGTGGCAGGAGACGTTCATCGCCACCCCAAACCCTTCGGCCGAGCAATCGAGCAGTCCGCCTTGGAGGTCGACCTTCGGCGCGAACGCGATCGAGTGCATCGCGATGTCTAGTCGTCCCCACGTCTGGCGGCACCGCTCGATGACGGCCTCCAGCGCGCCCGGTTGCTGCACGTCCAGCGGCTCGAAGACCGGCGCCTCCAGTTGCCGGGCGAGCGGTTCGACGTACGGCTTCGCTTTCTCGTTCAGGTAGGTGATCGCCACCTGCGCGCCCAGCCGGCGGAACGCGCGGGCGCAGCCGTAGGCGATCGAGTATTCGTTCGCGATCCCCAGGATCAACGCCCTCTGGCCGAGCAGCGGCTGTGGGACGGGGTCGGACATGGTGGATCCTCCGTTCGTTTGAATCAGACGGACATCTGCGGCACCTGCTCGGGAACAACCAGTTCCGCGTCGGTGGCCGCGAGCACCTGCTCGATGGTGACGCCGGGGGCTGTTTCCCATAGCGTCGCGCGCGCGTTGGGGAATGCGATGACGGCCAGCTCGGTCACGAGCAGGTCGATCGGGCGACTGGTGGTGATTGGCAATGACAGTCGCTTGACGACCTTCGAACGGCCCTTGGCCGTGTGTTGCATGCCGACGACGACCCGCTTGGCGCCGGTTGCCAGGTCCATGGCGCCGCCCATGCCAGGGATCAACTTGCCGGGCACCATCCAGTTGGCCAGCCGGCCCGCCTGGTCCACCTCGAGCCCGCCCAGAACGGTCATGTCCAGGTGCCCGCCCCGGATCAGCGTGAACGACATCGCGCTGTCGAACGCGCACGCGCCCGGCAGCGCGGTGACCGGGCGGCCGGCCGCGTCGGTCAAGAAGGGCAGCGCCCGTGCCGGCTCCGGGACCGCGCCAGTGCCGATCAGCCCGTTCTCCGACTGGAAGAAGACGTGCATCCCTGCGGGCACGAAGTTGGCCACGGCCGTCGGGATGCCGATCCCCAGGTTCACAAGCATCCCCCCGCGAAGCTCGCGGGCGATCCGCCGGGCGATGAGGGTCGGCGCATCCATGGGTTCATCCCTTCGCGATGACAAAGTCCACGAGCGGGGCCGGCGTCGCCACGTGGTCCGGCGCGATGACGCCGACCGGCACGATGTGTTCCGCGCACACGATCACCGTGTCGGCGGCGGTCGCGATCACCGGATTGAAATTGCGCGCCGTCAACGCGTATTGCAGGTTCCCGAGATAGTCGCACAGGAACGCGCAGACCAACGCGTAATCGGCCCGCAGGGCGGTCTCGAGCAGGTAATCATGACCGTCCACCGTCATGCGGCACTTGCCCTCTTCGACCACGGTGCCCAGCCCGGTCGGCGTGAGGACGCCTCCGAGCCCCGCCCCGCCGGCCCGGATTCGCTCGATCAGCGTCCCCTGCGGCACAAGCTCGACGTCGATCTTGCCATCGATCATCTGACGTTGCGTTTCGGAATTAAGGCCGATGTGGCTCACGATCGCCTTGTGCACGAGTCCCGCCCGGATCAGCTTGCCGATCCCGACGCCGGGCGAGGCAGTGTCGTTGCCGATCACCGTCAGGTCCTGCTTCCGCTGGCGGACGATCTCGTCCATCAGCGGCTCAGGCGTGCCCACCGCCATGAACCCGCCCACCATTAGGCTCGCCCCATCGGGGATCGTCGCGACGGCCTCCTGGAGCGGGATCATTTTCATCGCACAACCTCCACCCGGCGGCTACTGCATAAACCAGCCATGGGTGACCACAAGGGACTGCCCGGTCAGCGCGTTGGACTCAAACGCCGCGAAAAAGAGCGCCACCTCGGCGACGTCTTCCACGGTCGTGAACTGACCGTCGACGGTCTCCTTTAGCATCACGTTCTTCACGACCTCTTCCTCGGAGATGCCCAGCGCCTTGGCCTGCTCGGGAATCTGCTTGTCCACCAATGGCGTGCGGACGAACCCGGGGCAGATCACGTTGGCGCGAACGCCATGCCGGGCTCCTTCCTTGGCGACCACTTTGGCCAGGCCGATCAGCCCGTGCTTGGCGGTCACGTAGGCCGCCTTGAGCGGCGACGCTTCCTTCGAATGGACCGACCCCATGTAGATGATGCTGCCGCCGCGGCCCGAGCGGTACATGTGCGGGAGGCACGCCTTGGTGGTGAGGAACGCGCCGTCAAGATGGATCGCGAGCATCTTCTTCCATTCGGCGAGGCTGAACTCCTCGATCGGATGGACGATCTGGATGCCCGCGTTGCTGACCAACACGTCCACTCCGCCGAATTCCGCGACAAACGCCTCGATGCCATCGTTGACCTGCTGCTCGCTGGTGACGTCCATCGCGAGGCCGATCGCGGATCCGCTCGAAGAAGTCATGATCTCGCGGGCCGTCGCGTCGGCGGCGTCCTGCCGCAGGTCGGCGATGCCGACGTTCGCCCCTTCGCGGGCGAACAGCATCGCGATGTCCCGGCCGATGCCGCTGGCGGCCCCGGTGATGATCGCGGATTTTCCCTCGAGCCTCATGCCTGGACCTCGACTTGCCCGGCACGGCGGGCGTGGGCAACCAGAAGCGCGACCCCGCACGACGCCATGCGTACCCGCACGTTGTCGGCCCGGCTGGTGAGGATGACGGGCACGCGCGCGCCCAGCACCAGCCCGGCCGCATCGGCCCGGGCCAGGAACGTCAACTGCTTGGCCAGGATGTTGCCCGCCTCCAGGTCCGGGGCGAGCAGGATGTCGGCGTCGCCGCAGACGGGCGACGCGATCCCCTTGGTTTTGGCCGCCTCGGCGCTGATAGCGTTGTCCATCGCCAGCGGCCCATCCAGCACCCCGCCGGTGATCTGCCCCCGCTCGGCCATCTTGCAAAGCGCAGCCGCGTCGATCGTGGACGGAATGCGCGTCGTCACCGTCTCGACCGCGGAGAGGATCGCCACTTTCGGCCTTTCACGCCCGAGGCTGCGGGCCAGATCGATCGCGTTCTGGCAGATGTCCCGCTTCTCGTCCAGCGTCGGCGCGATGTTGATTGCGGCGTCGGTGACGATCAGGGGTTTGTGATACGTCGGCACCGACATCACGAACGCGTGGCTGACCCGGCGGCCGGTCCGCAGGCCGGCGGAGGAGGAGACGACGGCTCCCATCAGCTCGTCCGTGTGAAGGCTCCCCTTCATCACCGCCTCAGCCCGGCCCTCTCGCACGAGTGCGACGGCCCGCGCCGCCGACTTGGGGCCGTCGGGCGCCTCTTCGATCGGATACGGATCGATGTTCAGGCCTTCCGCCTCGGCCACAGCGCGGATCTTCTGCGCCGGGCCTACGAGGATCGGCGCGAGCAACCCCGCCTCGGCCGCCTCGACAACTCCCGCCAATGCGGTCCGCTCACACGGGTACGCCACTGCTGTGGCGATCGGCTCAAGCCCGCCGCATCGGTGCAGGAGCGTCTCGTACGCGTCTGTTTTGCGCTCGGTTGACGTCACGTTTTCCTGAAGTGTGGTCATGCCCGTTACTCCTGAGGATCGGACGTCACCGCGCCCCGGCGCGCGAAGCGTCCGTTTCTGCCCCCGTCACATGTGCTTCAGCCAGCTCGATGGCCCGGCGGACCTCGTCCGGAACAGGCCGCGCGCCGAAGTCCACCTGCAGGATTTCGAAGAGCCGCTCGGCCATCGGCCCGCGGAGGTGCATGTCGTGCGGCGCGATCATGAGGACCCGCCGGACGGCCTCGAGCGCCAGGAGCCGGTCCTGGCGGGTCGGCAACAGGACGGCCAACGTGCTCAGCGCCCGTTCCGGATCCTGCCGGAAGAGCTGTGATTGCGTCTTGAACAGGTCCTTCACCTCGGCGGGCGAATCGTCCTTGAAGCGGCTGTGCTCGCGAATCGACGCAAAGATCAGGGCCGATCGGCGATCGAACACGCCGCGATTCAGGACCGCGCCCGCAACGATGCGCAACACCGCCGCGAGCATGCCGCCGCGTTCAAACGCCTCGTCGGGAAGCGCTCGAACCTGTGTCGGTGGAACGGGCGCCGCCGCCGGCAATTCTTGCGGCGGGATCAGCGCGCCGAACCCCGCCGGGCCGTACATCACCTTGAACGCCCATTCGTACATCGTGTCGCGGATGGCCCGGTACGAATCCAGCGAGGCGACGATGCCGTCGGAGGTCGCGCGCTCCCAGGAAAGGAAGCGGTTGCCTTTCGAAGCCGGGATCCGATGACGGCGGACGACATCCGCCAGATGGCCCACGGAGGCGAGCATCGGGTTGCGATCGGAAAGCATTGCGTGCTGCAGCCGCAGCGGGTGAAGCCGCCGAAGGGTTTCCGCCGTTATCGGCGTCGTCGATGCCCTCAGCCACGGGCTGAAATAGGTCTGGTAGAGGCGGTCGTTGATCCTTGAGATTCCGTCGACGGTCTGGAAGTAACTCTCGTCCTTCCGTGCGTCGTCATCGAGCGAACGGATGTCGTTCATCGTTCGCGTCTCGAACCGGACGGTGAATCTGCCCGGCTCCCAGTCGCCGTTCGGATCGTCGGGGCGCTTCCCTTCGATGATCATTTCGTAGAGGCCCGGCGGGAGGGCATCGATCATCTCCAGCGTCCCCACCAGTTCCTTATGCTCCTTCGCCGCCACTTTGCCTGAGACGAAGATCCCCAGGTGCCCGATGTCATCGTGCAGCAGGTAAACGATCGTCTGGTTCGAATCGATGATCCCCCGCTCGTCTCCGTACACGTCTTCGATCCAGTTGAGCGCCTGCTGGGGCGGCGTGATGTTGTCGCCGTAGGAAGCGAAGACCACGATCGGCGACTTGATGTTGCGCAGGTCGAGCGCGACCCCCTCCTCGTTTACGATCTGCCGCCGGGCCAGTTTGTTGCCGACGAACAACTCGGAAACGATGGCATCGATTTCCTCGCGGTTCATGAGGAAGTAGCCGCCCCACCACTGCTCGAACCCGAGGAACCGCGGGCCTTCGGTGTCGATCTTGGAGTAAAGGTTGTAGTACTTCTTCCAGAGCTTGTTGGCCGGGTCGAGGTTCTCGAAGTTTGCGACGAGGTGAGCGCCGTCAAAAAGCCCGCCGCCCAGGTCGCAGGCCATCGATTGGACCCACTTGCCGCCCATCAGCCCGCCGGAATAGCGCATCGGGTTTTGGGTCCCTGAGCCGCTCCAATAGGAGAGCGGCGCGCCGTTCAGAATGACCGGCCCCATGATGCCGGGCCGCGTGGCGGCCAGCGCGGCGACCGCCCAACCGGCTTGGCAGTTGCCGATGATGCAAGGCTTTCCCTGCGCCTTGGGATGTCGGCGGGCGACTTCCTCGATGAACAGTGCCTCAGCCGCCGCCACATCGCGCAACCGCTGGCCGGGGACCGGTTCGGGAAAGAAGCTGACGAAGTAGACCGGATGCCCGGCGCGAAGCGCCACGCCCACTTGCGAGTCGGCTTTGAACCCGCCGATCCCCGGCCCGTGGCCGGCGCGCGGGTCCACGACCACGTACGGCCGCTTCTTCGGATCGATCATCTGGCCGTGATTCGGCTTGATCCGCAGCAGCGCGTAGTTACAGGGCCGCTCCAGCTTCCGCCCATCGATAATCATCTCATGCTCAAACGCGAGCACGGGGGGTTTGCCGCTCTCCTGATGTTTCAGATAGGTGTTGCCCCGTTGCCGCATCACGTCCCAGAAGAGGATGGTGCGTTGGGCGGCGTCGGCACAGTACTCCCACCATTCGGTAAGCCATGCGATGGGCGCGTTTGCTGCTGCAGTGACAGGTCGATCGTCGCTCATACCACCTCGCTGCCCGGCGACAACATCGCCGCGGCTCTCCCCAAACAATCGCCGTGCCCATGAGGCGATCGACAGGCATGACAGCGCGATCGTCCGGCGGAACTCCCGGGCCGCCCAATCCTTATGGCAGGCCCGCTATAGCCCGGCCATCGATGATCTCCATTCCCAAGCGTGCGAGCCCGCGTGCGCGTTCCAACATTTCGGAGTTCCTCCAGTGTGTGTTGCCGCCGCTCGGGTCCGGCGTAATGAGGCCTTGCCCGCCCGGCACGTCACGCGAAGCCCCGTTCCTTCGCAATGTCGGGGGCGCGCCCAATTAGTTGGAGGCTGCCCAAGTGATTGGAGATCGGCTGGGACGCGAAGCCCTCGCCCGCCCTTCACATCACGACTTATGGCCGATCCTCACGTTGCCGGAGCAGTTGTGAGCGGGCACGGGGATTGTTTCACGACCGGCGAGGGACGCCATCGCCCCCGCGCCCACGGGCGCTCGGGGATGCGAGCGCAGTCGGGCAGATCAAGACTTTCAGGAGAACAGGATGGAGCACCCACTTAAGAGGCCGGGCTCGACTCCCGCCGTCGGCGTCGGGTTGCTTCTGATTGCCGGCCTGCTCTGCGGCTCGGGCGGGTGCCAAAAGGAGGAGGCGTCGGAGCAGAAGGCCGCCCCGCCCGAAGTCGTCGTCGTCTCCGTCGGGCAGCGGGACGTGCCCATCTATCAGGAGTGGGTCGGCACGCTCGCCGGCGAGGTGAACGCCACCATATCCGCTCAGGCGAGCGGCTACCTGATCCGTCGCGAATACACGGAAGGGAGCCCCGTAAAGAAGGACCAGGTCCTGTTCCAGATCGATCGCGGCCCGTTCGAGGCGGCATTGGAAATCGCCCGGGCTCAGCTTGCAGTGGCCGACGCGCAGAAAGGCAAGACGGTCCTGGACGTGAAGCGCTACACCCCACTGGCGGAAAAGGATGCGGTCAGCAAGCAGGAACTGGACGACGCCATCCAGGCCGACAAGGTCGCCGACGGTCAGATCGCCATGGCCAACGCCAAGGTACAGGAGGCGCAACTGAACCTCGGCTTCACGACCATCCGCTCGCCCGTCGATGGCGTCGCGGGGATTTCCAAGGCGCAGGTGGGAGACCTCATCGGTCCCAACACCGGCCAGCTCACCACGGTGCTGCAAATCAACCCCATGCGCGCGTATTTCACGATTTCACAGCAGCTCGTGGCCCAGCTCCAGCAGCGCCTGTTGGCCGAGAACAAGTCCCTGCGTCGGGGCGACGAGGGACCGGAATTGCAACTCACGCTGGCAAACGGCTATGTCTACCCGATCAAGGGCAAGGCTCGGTTCGGCGACAACCAGGTGGACGTCAGGACCGGCTCGGTGCAGATCATTGGCGAGTTCCCCAATCCAGACGGTTTCCTCGTGCCCGGCATGTTCGCCCGCATCCGCGCGCTCATGCGGACGGACAAGGACGCGCTGGTGGTCCCGCAGCGTGCGGTCGCGCAGGTACAGGGCAGGTACCTCGTCGCGATCGTCGGGGCGGACAAGAAGGTGACCGTGCGTCCGGTCAGCGCAGGCGAGCGCGTGGGCGACGATTGGGTCATTCGCGGCGACGTCAAG
>DASXMX010000234.1:0-3410 GCA_036495445.1 Tepidisphaeraceae bacterium | reverse complement strand
ACTGGTCCCGGACCAACGCGCCCACTGGAACGAGGCGATGCGAACGGTGCTGCTGAGACTTGGGCGCGGCACCGAGGCGCGCGCCGCATGGCAGGAGGAACTGGCGGCTCATCCGCCCGCGCACGACGAGTGGTTCGGCTACGCCGAGCTGTGCCTGTTCCTGGGTGACCAAGACGAGTATCGCCGCGCCCGTCGCGACCTGCTGGCGCAATTTGGCGCGGTTGTCAATCGCGGCGTGGCCGAACGGGTGGGACGCGCCTGCCTGTTGCTTCCTTTGCCCGAAGGTGAATTACGGCCTGCAGTCGCGCTCTGCGAACGCGCCTCAGCCGGCGGAGCCGCTGGTTACGGGGGTGCCTACCCGTATTTCCAGTTCACCGAAGGCTTGGCGCGGTATCGGCAGGGTCGGTTTGCCGGTGCCATCAAGTTGATGAACGGCCAAGCCGCCTCTGTCATGGGACCCTGCCCACGCCTCGTGATGGCGATGGCGCAGTGCCGGAACGGCCAAAGCGAGGAGGCCCGCAAGACTCTCGCGGCGGCAGTCCTCTCCTTCGACTGGAGCACGGCCAAGGCGGACAACGATGACTCCTGGATTGCTCATATCCTCCGCCGCGAAGCTGAGGCGCTGATCTCCGGTTAGACGATCGCATTCTTGTGCCAGTCGTCACTCAACATGCCAGTTGAGGTCAGGCTCGCAAAGTGCCTGCCGAATCACCGCCCTCGTGAGTTCCCGGCTGGAACGAGCGCCGCACGCTGCGCGGACCTACGGCCCGACCTCGAGCTGATTGTCCACGGCTTCGACGCCCGGTGCGGCCCACGCGGTGCGCTCGGCCAAATCTCGTTCCGCCCATGAGCTGACGCGGCCGGTGAGGATCACCTTGCTCCGCTGGACGTGCACGTTGATCCGCCGGGCGGCCAACCCCGCACTCCGGCCAACCGCCTCTTCGATTCTGGCCCGAAGCTCGCGGGCCGACACCTTGGGCTTGACGACGATTCGGTTCGTTACGCCTTCCACGCCGTCGATCGCGGCGACCGCATCCTCGGCGGCCTCCCGCTGAAAGTTCCACCGCACCTCGCCGGTCAGCGTCACCCGCCCGTGCTCGACGGCCACCTTGATGTCCTTGGCGGGGACGAAGATGTTCCACTTCAGTGCGTGGACGGCGTCCCGGGCGATGTCCTCGTCGCTCCGCCGATCCTCGTCGCCACGATCGACTTCGATCTCGTTGACGACGGCCCGGACGCCGTAAACCCGTTTGGCGGCCTTCTCGGCCGCCAGCCGTTGCAGGTAGTTTGGCGCCCGCCCGCTGAGCGTGACGACGCCGTTCAACACGGCGACGGCGATGCGCGTCGCGTCGACCCTGGGCTCCCACTCCAGTTCCCTGAGGACTTGCCGTTGCAGTTCCCGATCCGTATTTGCGACGGTTTGCGTCGTCATGGGGAATTCTCCACGTCTGGCGCACCGCTCGGCCACCGCCGCATCCAGCGTTCGGCGATCAGCAGGGCGCCCAGTACAATCAGGAGCAAACTGAGGCCGAACAGTCGCCCATTGTCGAACTCCGGCGCGCCTGTGATCATCACCTCCCGCAGCGTGCTGACCAGCGCGACCTCGACGGCCAGCGAAACCGCGACCCGGTGCTCGCGGAGGTAGAAGATCAACAGGCGATACAGCTCGACCAGGATCAGCACGTACATCACGCCGGCCAGCAATTGGCCGGTGGCGGCTGCCTCGACGAACGTGGTCCGCTGGCTGAACGCCATGCGGGTGACCCGCCAGATCGCCTGCACCGCCAGAGCGAACAACAGGACGATCAAGCAGGTGGCGATCACGTCCTGCAGATTCTCGAGCGTGCGGCGCACGACGGAATGGATCTGGGTGTGAGGCACGGCGCGCCGGCCGGACGCCCGCCGCTGCCGCGGGGATCCCGGCGGCCTTGGGCCGGCCCGCGAACCGTTCTCGTTCGTCGCACGCGCATCGGTTTCCACGGTGCACCTGACGCGGCGCAAGGACGGGTGCCGACGTCTTAACCCGGCTGCTTGGGCGGCAGCGCCGGCAGCCGCCGCAACCGGATCAACGTCGTCGTCCCGTCCTGTGATTCGATCTGGACGTCGGTTTCGATCCCGGGCTGCATGTCCGTGGCCCGGACGACCCGCGGCCGGTTTATGCGGTGGACTTCGTACGGCGTGCCGATGTCGCCGACTTCGACGAGCACGTCGCCGGCCGCCGATCCGCCCTTGTATTCGAAGCTGATGCCCTGGAACGGCACCATGTGGGCGACCGGCTGGTCGCCCAGTTCACCGGCGAGTGTCTCGACCGAGGCCCCCCACCCCTGAAACTCCTTGTCAAGGAACGTGAAATAAGACTGCCAGCGCTCCGGCGGGACTTCCAAGAGGGTTGCGTTCATCTGGGTACCTCGCAAACAAGCAAAAGCATCATCACGGCTCGACCGTGATCAGGTTCTCGACGTGCCACACGCCCGGGGCGGCCCATGCCTCGCGCGCAGCCTCTTCGCGTTCGGCCCACGAGCGGACCTTCCCGCGCAGCGTCACGTTGCCGCCTTCCGCTTCCACGGTGATGCGCCGCGCGTCCAACTCCGCGCTGCGCTTGAGGGCCTCCTCGATCCGCTTCTGGATCTCCTCGGGGTTGACGTGGGGCTTGACATCGATCAGGTTGGTCACGCCCGTAACGCCCGTGATGTTCCGTACGACGTGCTCGGCGGCTTCCTTCTGATACTGCCAGTCCACCTGCCCCTCGAGCGTTACCCACCCCTTGCTGACGGTTACCTTGACCCGGTCCTCCGGGACAGAGACGTTTGATTTGAGCGCGGCCACGATCGCCTCGGCAACGTCCTCGTCCGTGCGTTTGCTGCTGCCGGGCAGCTTCACCTCGAGTTCGTTCACGACCGCACGAACGCCGTAGACGCGCTTGGCGGCGGCCTCGGCGGCCCATTTTTCTGCGTACGACGGGACATAGCCGCTGAGCGTCACAATGCCGTCCTTCAGCGCAACGCCCACGTGCGCCGCGTTAACCCTCGGGTCCCATTCCAGTTCGTGGATCACGTCCTCTCGCAAATCGCTGTCGGTAATGGTGAGCATGGCCTGTTCCTCTCGATAGGTTTGACAACCGTTGGATCCGGTGGACCCGGCCGTCCGCTGAACGCGGCCTCGATAAAACACGCCTGGTGGTACTCTTCCGGCTGAACTGGGCCGAGCTGGAGAAGGCGGCGGATCGAGTCGCACCACTCCCTGTGCCGCCCGCCGCCCGCGTCGACGATTTCCGCCTGGCAGAGCTTGCAGCGGGCCATTGGAAGCTCCTTCGGTTTTGCGCCTCCCGCCATGAATCGACGACCATGGGCCGCGTCGCCGCGCGCCCTTCCGAAAGACATGGAGCTTAGGCCGCCTGCGAAGCCCGGGGT
>DASXMX010000233.1:0-14430 GCA_036495445.1 Tepidisphaeraceae bacterium | reverse complement strand
GATTCTTGCCGGGTGGCATGGGCATGTACTCATGCCCGTGTCTTCTGCATCAAGAGCACGGGCATGAGTACATGCCCATGCCACCCGGCGAAAGCTTCATCCCACGCGAGAGATAGGCTGTGTTTGGAGCGACTCGGGGTTGGGGAACGATGCGATCCAATGTCCCTTGGGGGCCACGCCCGCGATCTGGCGGTACAGCGCCAGGAACCGATCGGCGGATGCGCGCGCGTCGAACCGCCGCGCGGCTTCAGTTCGTGCGCCGCGGCCCAATGCCGATGCGCCCGCCGGATCCTCGATCATTCGCAGCAGTCGTTGCGCGATCAGGCGGGGCGCGAGCGTCGGCGCGACGGACGCGGTGCGGCCGTCCGCGAGCAACTCGCTGGTCGCGGGCGCCGCGCCGGCCACGATCGGCAGCCCGGCGGCCATGCACATCGCGATCGGCGTCGACGACGTGACGCCCGGAGCCGTCACCAGGGCAAAATCCGCCGCGGCGAGCAGTTGTTCGAAGGCGATGCGGCGGCCCACTCGCTCCTCGGCCACGACCAGCACGTTCGATTGCCGCAGATTTTTGGCTAAGTGCCGCAGGTGCGGCAGGCTCGGCCCGCGGCCCCAGACGAGCAGCCGGCATCTCCGGTCGAGCACGTGGAGGATCGAGATGGCGTGCAGGGCGAGCAGGTGACCCGCCGAGTGAATCGACTCGCCGGGGGCAAGGACAACCCGGTCGTCGGGGGCGATGCCGAGATCGGCGCGAAGCGACTCGTCGCGCTGTTCCGTAAGATGGCTCAGGTCGACCGGCGGCGGCAGGACGTCGCAGCGCGGCGCGGGCACGCCCTGGGCGATCAATCGCCGCCGCAGGGCGGCGGTGTTGGCAATCACGGTGCCATTCCGGTACACCATCGCGGCCGCCAGCCAGGCCGGTGTAATGGCGGGGGGCCCCGACGGGCTGAAGACGACCGGCGACGGGCCGGCGCACGCCGCCAGCAGCGACGGGACGTCGAACGCGTGGACGGCGTCGAACAGGATCCCCCGCCCGAACCGCAGCGACAGCGCCGCGTGGGCCGCGTGGCGGTAGACGCCCCCGCGGCCGGTCGTGCGGGTCGTGACGTGGACGCCGCTGCCGGCCTCGTCGTCGCCCGCGGCCCGGCGGATCGCCGCGGCCGTGTGCGCCGCGCTCAGGTCGGCCGTCGTGCTCGTCAGGTGAAGGACCTGGACCATCGGCGGCGTACAGTAAGCAATCCGCCCCGGCGCTCAAGCGCCGTGCGCGGGGCATATATCGGAAGGGCGGAACCATCAGAGCCGGGGCGTGCCGCCCCGGTCGGAACCGAAGGTTCCGAGGTGTTTCAACGAGCGGCGCGTCCTGACATGGCAACGTCAGAACTGGACCTTCGGTCCAGCCCGGACCGACACGGTCCGGCTCTGACCGTTCTCGCGTGTCGAAGCAAATTCGACCGAGAACGTCGCGCGGAAAACCCTCACCCCACCCCTCTCCCGGCGTACCGGGAGAGGGAGAAACGCTGCGCGGTATCCATCGACAGAGAGCCCGCCGAATCGGTTGCGGTCTGAATCAGGAGCGGCTCATATGTTTGTGCATACCGTGTTCTTCTGGATGAACCCCGGCGTCAGCGACGCCGACCGCAAGCAGCTCGTGAACGACTGCCTGCGGTACTTGGGCAAGTGTTCGACCGTCCGCCAGATCTGGGCCGGCCCCCCGGCCCAAACGCCGCGGGAAGTCGTGGACAACTCGTATGACGTCGGGCTTACGGTAGTATTCGACGACAAGGCCGGCCACGACGCCTACCAGGAAGACCCGAGCCACCTCGAGTTCATCCGCCGCAACAAGCAGCACTGGCAGCGGGTGCAGATTTACGATTTCATTCAGCCGAAGTGAGAAGGCGAAGATTTAACCGCAGAGAACACAGAGAGCACAGAGAGAATGCAGAGAGAGGTATTTCGAGTTTGTGCTGGAATTCTGAACTCGACGGGGTCGCGAGATTGGATGGCGCTTCTCCGGTGATTTCATCTTCCTCTGTGCTTTCTCTGTGTCCTCTGTGTCCTCTGTGGTTAATCTCTTCCGAGTGCAACCCATGATCCCGATCCTCCATCTCACCAACGCGACCGATCGCGAGCGGGCGGAAGGCTTGCTGCGCAAGCTCCGGCTCGACCCGCGCGACCTGATCCTGGGCACGTCGAAGGACGACGAGGCGGTGCGGCAGATCCTGGCGGACGTGGCCCGGCGGGGGGACGAGGCGATCGTCGAGATCAGCCGCCGGTTCGACGACCCCGGCTTCACCGCCGCCCAAATCCGCGTGATGCCGGACGAGATGCGCGCGGCCGCGTCGCGCGTGCCGGCGGAGCAAATGGCGGCGGTGCGCCGGTCCATCGCGCAGGTGCGCGAGTATCAGTCGAAGGTGATGCCGAAGGAGGGGCCGAAGTTCCATCGCGATGGCGTCGAACTGGGGCTGCGGTTCACGCCGCTGGACAGCGCGGGGCTTTATTTCCCCGGTGGGAAGGCGTCGTATCCGTCGACGCTGATCATGCTCGCGGTGCCGGCGCAGGTGGCCGGCGTGTCGCGGATCGTCGTCTGCTCGCCGCCGAGCAAGTTCGGGCGGAGCGATTTGGTCTTGGCCGCGTGCCATGAGCTTGGACTCACCGACGTATTCCGCGCCGGCGGCGCGGCTGCCATCGCGGCGATGGCGTTCGGCACGGCGACGATCCCCGCCGTCGACAAGATCGTCGGCCCCGGCAACCGGTACGTGCAGCTCGCCAAGCGGGCGCTGGCCGGGGGCGTGGGGATCGACGGGTTCCTCGGGCCCAGCGAGATCCTCGTCATCGCGGATGATTCGGGCGACCCGCGCGCGATCGCGGCGGACCTGATCGCGCAGGCCGAGCACGATCCGGGGAGCTGTTTCCTCCTCACCACGTCCGATGCCCTGGCCGCGAACGTTCAGGCGGAAATCGATCGGCAGAAGGAATCGCTCAGCCGCACCGCGGCGATCGACAGAGCCCTGGCGAACGACAGTGCGATCCTGATCGACCCGTCGATGGACGAACTTGTCGAGTGGGCGAACCGGTTCGCCGCCGAGCACGTGAACCTCCAGACGAAGCAGGACGACGCGATCCTCTCGCGGATCCGGCACGGCGGGGCGGTGTTCGTCGGCCCGCACAGCCCCGTCGCGGCGGGCGACTACGTGGCGGGGCCGAGCCACTGCCTGCCGACGAATACGACGGCGCGGTTTTCCAGCGGGATCAGCGTGTACGAATTCCTCAAGCGCAGCAGCGTCGAGCGATACACCGCCGAAGGGCTCGCGAACGATGCGCCGGCGATCATTGCGCTGGCGGAAGCCGAAGGCCTCGACGGTCACGCGGCGAGTGTGCGCGTCCGGGCGGCGGATTAATCGTTCGTTCAATTTGCGCTTTCACTCCGCTCGACGAGTGCGAAGCCGCAAGCGGTGAAGGAAGAAAGTAAGTTCACGTCGCATTACTGCGATCTCGCCTTATAATGTCCTCCATGGCTCCGTCATTCGTCCGCGCGAACGTGCGCGCCATGCAGGGATATGCGCCCGGCGAACAACCGTCCCTCGGCGAGCGCGTCGTCAAGTTGAACACGAACGAGAACCCGTTCCCGCCGAGCGAGCGGGTGATGAAGGCGATCCGGGAGATCGAGTCGGAGGTGCTGCGGCGATACCCGAACCCGACGGCCGACGCGTTCCGCGCCGCCGCCGGGAAACTCCTGGGCGTCTCGCCCGACATGATCCTCTGCGGGAACGGGTCCGACGACATCCTCACGATCGCCACGCGCACGTTCGTCCCGCTGGGCGGGACGCTGGCGCATCCGGACCCGACCTATTCGCTGTACCCGATCCTCGCGCAGCTCGAGCAGGCGTCGAGCGCCCCGGTGCCGTGGGAGAAGGATTGGTCGCTGCCGATCGACGCGTTGGTGGCCACCGAGGCGCACGCGATCTACCTGGCCAACCCCAACGCCCCCAGCGGCACGTTCGTCTCGCCGATGAAGGTGGCGGAGCTGGCCAGGCGGTTCCCCGGCGCGCTGCTGGTGGATGAGGCGTACGCGGACTTTGCGGACGACAACTGCCTGGCGCTCGTGCGCGAGCATCCGAACGTGATCATCTCCCGGACGCTGAGCAAGGCGTATTCGCTGGCCGGGCTGCGGTTCGGCTTCGCGGTGGCCCAGCCGCACGTCATCGCGCAGATGCTGAAGGTGAAGGACAGCTACAATTGCGACGCGATCTCGACCCTCGCCGCCACCGCTGCGGTCGGCGACACGGACCATGCCAAGCGCGGCTGGGACCACATCCGGGCCGAGCGGCAGCGCGTCTCGTCCGAGCTCACCCAGCTCGGCTGGACCGTGCTCCCCAGTCAGGCGAACTTCATCCTCGCCTCGGTGCCCAATGGCAAAGGCCGCCAGGCGTACCTGGGCCTGAAGGAGCAGGGCATCCTGGTGCGCTTCTTCGACCTGCCCGGCCTGACCGATAAGATCCGCGTCACCATCGGCACCAGCCAGGAAAACAACGCCCTGCTCGGCGGGATCAAGGCGCTCGAGCTCAAGGAAAAGCCGCCGACCGAAACCGTGCCCCATCGGGCCGCTCAGGCGAAGGCGGCGGTTTGAGCCGATGATCGGTAGGTTGGTTCCAAGTGATTAACCACAGAGACACGGAGGCCACAGAGAGGAAGAGAAAAGCCAAAGCGAATGAGATCGATCGAACTCGTGTTCGTCCGTGTCTTTCTCTGTGTTCTCTGTGTCTCTGTGGTTAATCGTTTTTTCTGACGTCCTGCTCGAGAAATCCGATGGCAAACCGAACGGCCGACATTCACCGCCAGACGAAGGAAACGAAGATCCACGCCGTGCTCAACCTCGACGGGGCCGGCAAGACGTCGATCCACACCGGCGTCGGGTTCTTCGACCACATGCTCGACCTGCTCGGCCGCCACAGCCTCATTGACCTGACGGTCGATGCGGAAGGGGACCTTCAGGTGGACGCGCACCACACCGTCGAGGACGTCGGCATCGTGATCGGCCAGGCGATCGAGCGGGCCGTCGGCGACAAGCGCGGGATCAACCGTTACGGGTGGGCCATCGTCCCGATGGACGAGAGCCTCGCCCAGGTCGCGATCGATCTCTCTGGCCGCCCGGCCTTCGTCTACAACGCCAAGTTCCCCGGCGAATCGATGGGCGCGTTTCCCGTCGAGTTGGTCGAGGAATTCTTCAAGGCCCTCTGCACCAACGCCCGCATCAACCTCCACATTGCCGTCCCCTACGGCTCCAACAACCACCACATCGCCGAGGCGATTTTCAAGGCGACGGCGCGGGCGCTCCGTCAGGCAGTAACTCACGACCCGCGCAACGACGACGTGCCGAGCACGAAGGGGTCATTGCAGGGGTAGAATCACCAACCATGACTCGGACGCTTGCTCAACCTCGCGCAGAGTCGCTCGCCGAGCTCCAGCATTTCGTGATGGAGGACGCGAGTTGGGAGCTCTACGAGAAGCTGCTCCGTGACATCGGAGACCGCCCGATCCGGGTGACGTACGACCAGGGGAGAATGGAGATGATGTCGCCGTTGCCCGAGCACGAGCGTCCGAAGGAGATCATCGGCGGCATGATCCGGATGCTCGCGTTCGAATTGAACATGCCGATGGCGAGCCTCGGCTCGACCACGTTCCGGAAGAAAAGCAAGTCGAAGGGGCTTGAGCCGGACGAGTGTTACTACTTTCGCGACGAGGCGAAGGTGAGGGGCCGGAAGCGATTGGATCTGCGCCGTGACCCGCCACCAGAACTCGTCGTCGAGATCGACGTGACGAGCCGATCGGTTCCGAGACAGCCGATCTATGCCGGGCTGGGTGTCCCCGAGATCTGGCGTTACGACGGGCGACGGGTGCAGTGCCTGCATCTAGTGAAAGGCGCTTATGTGCCGCGCAAGATGAGCCGCGCCTTTCCTTTTCTCGAGCCGGCGCAGCTTCAGCAGTACCTCGATTTGCTGCCTCAAATGGACGAGACGTCCATTCTGCGACGCTTCGTGGATTGGGTGCGGGCAAGCGGATGGGGGGCTGAGGGACGTTGACGCGCGCGTCTGATCGTCGCCCGGTTTCGGATCCAAATGCAACCGCCGCTTGCGGCTTCGCGGACGAAGGGACGTTCTCCGGGAGGATCCCGACGGAGGGCGTTCCTTCGTTCGCGAAGCCGGCAAGCGGCGATCACTTTCAGTCGATTACGCCTCGATCCCTACTTCAATTCATCAAACGTCCCCACCACCGGCAGCTTGCCGACGAGGGGTCGGACGTATTGCTTGAACGCGTCGGTGATGTTGTTGCCGTCGGCGATGTACGAGGGATCCAGGTGCTTGGTCTCGCGGGCGACGGTGCTGAGGGGGGTGAGGAACGTCTCGATCTTGTACTCCCCGCCGGGGGCGCGCCGCATGGCGACGCTGCCGCCCTTTTCGCCCTGGGCGCTGTATTGGACCGCCATCTGGCCTACGAGGCGGGCCTCGCTCGCATCGGTTTCGCTGACGAAGCCGGGGAAGGAGCGCTGGAGGTAGCCGAACGTGTCGGCCCGGACGCGGAGCTTCTTGCCGCCGGGGGCTTGGAGCTTCCTGGTGATCAGCGAACCCATGTAATCGCCCAACGCGCCGGTGCCGGAGAGCTGGATGTTGCCGTGGGCGTCCTTGTCGAGATGGGAGCTCATCGCCTCGGCCCAGGTCTTTCCGCCGGGCTGGTTGACGCCTTCGCTGACGGCGATCAGGCAGCGGCCGTGCTTCGAGTAGGCCTTGTCGACGTCGGCCAGGAACTTCTCCTCCGTCAGCGGCACCTCGGGCACGTAGATCAGGTGCGGGCCGTCGGCGTCGTGCTGGCGGGCCAGGACCGACGCAGCGGTGAGGAAGCCGGCGTTGCGGCCCATGATCACGTCCACCTTGATGCCGGGCAGCGAGCGGTTGTCGTAGTTGTCGCCCATGATCGCCGCCGCCACGAACCTGGCGGCCGAGCCGTAGCCCGGCGTGTGGTCGTGGACGCGCAGGTCGTTGTCGATCGTCTTGGGAATGTGGAAGACCTTCAGTTCATGGCCTTCCTTGGCGGCCAGCTCGCCGATGATGCGGGCGGTGTCGGCCGAGTCGTTCCCGCCGATGTAGTAGAAGTAGCGGACGTTGTGCTTGGCGAACGACTTGAAGATCCGCTCGCAGTAAGCCGCGTCCGGCTTGTCGCGCGTGGAGCCCAGCGCCGCGGCGGGCGTCTGGGCGATCCGCTCGAGCAGCTCGTCGGGCGCGCCCAGCAGGGGGATGAAGTCGTCGTTGACGATGCCGCGGACGCCGTGCTTGGCGCCCAGGAGCTGGTCGACTAGGCCCGCCTTTTTCATCTCCTGAACGACGCCGACGAGGGACTGATTGATGACCGACGTCGGCCCGCCGGACTGGCCGATCACCGCGTTGCCTTTCCCGTTGCTCATGATTCCGCCTTCGCGAATAAGACCGATCGAAACAGGCGCGGAATAATAGTGGAAGGGGGCGGGCGATCAAGCGAACGCGACACGCGCGAGCAGCAGGCTGCCAGGCTCATCGCATCTGGCCCTTTGGCGCGGTCGAGCGCGCGTCGGGTGGCATGGGCATGTACTCATGCCCGTGCGTGTTCGAGAATGATCTGAAACGTTGCGACGCGCTTTCCGGGTGGCACGGACAAGTACTCTTGTCCGTGGCGTCGCGACGCCAGAAGACCACGGATTGGCGGGAAGCCACGGGCATGAGTACATGCCCATGCCACCAGAAGACTTACAGGGCACCAGCCACTCAAGTGGCCAGTCCGGCGGACCGGGGGTTCGCATCTTCTGGCGCGGCGAATTTATTTGCTCAGCATCACGCGCTCGATAAACCCCGTGTCCACGTCCCCGTTCTGGAAGTTCTGGTTGTCCATGATCTGCAGGAGCAGGGGGATCGTGGTCTTGATCGGGGCGACGTGGAACTCGCCCAGGGCGCGGCGCATGGTGGCGATCGCCTCGGCGCGGGTGGGGCGGTGGACGATCAGCTTGGCGATCATCGAGTCGTAGTTGGGCGGGATGCGGTAGCCGGCGTAGACGTGGGTGTCGAGGCGGACGCCCGGGCCGCCGGGCAGGCGCAGCTCCTCGATCACGCCGGGGCTGGGGGCGAAGTTGCGGGAGGGGTCCTCGGCGTTGATTCGGCACTCGATCGCGTGGCCGTTCTGGGGGACCTCGTCCTGCTTGAACGGCAGCCGCTCGCCGGCGGCGATGCGGATCTGCTGCTTGATCAGGTCGATGCCGGTCACTTGCTCGGTTACCGGGTGCTCGACCTGAATGCGGGCGTTGACCTCCAAGAGGTAGAAGTTCTGGTCCTTGTCGACGAGGAACTCGACGGTGCCGGCGTTGGTGTAGCCCGCCGCCTTTAGCAGTCGCACAGCGGCGGCGCAGAGTGCCTCGCGGGTCTTGGGCCTGAGCAGGGGGCTGGGCGACTCCTCGACCAGCTTCTGGTGGCGGCGCTGCATCGAGCAGTCGCGCTCCCACAGGTGCAGCGCGTTGCCGTGGTGGTCGGCGAGCACCTGCACCTCGACGTGCCGGCCGAACTCGACGTACTTCTCGATGTAGACGGCCGAGTTCTTGAACGCGTTCTCCGCCTCAGCCTGGGCCTGGCGCAGGCCGGCCTGCAGGGAGACGTCGTTGTGGGCCACGCGCATCCCGCGCCCGCCGCCGCCCGCGGCGGCCTTGATGATCACCGGGTACCCGATCTCCTGCGCGACCTCCAGCGCCTCGACCTCGTCCTCGACTTCCCCTTCGCTGCCCGGGACCGTCGGCACCTTCGCCTTGCGCGCCAGCCGCTTGCACTGGACCTTGTCCCCGACGGCGGCCATCGCCTCGGCGGTGGGGCCGATGAACTCGATCTTGCAGCTCCGGCATACCTCTGCGAAGTGCGCGTTCTCGGAGAGGAACCCGTACCCCGGGTGGATCGCCTGCACGTCCGCGATCTCGGCCGCCGCGATGATCCGGTCGATCTTGAGGTAGCTTTCCTTGGGCGGCCCGTTGCCGATGCAGATCGCCTCGTCGGCCAGCTTCAGGTAGCCCGCGCCGGCGTCGGCCACGGAATGCACCACCGCCGTCTGGATGCCCAGCTCCCGGCAGGCCCGGATGATCCGCAGCGCGATCTCGCCCCGGTTTGCGATGAGAATCTTTGAAAACATAGTTGCAGGTTGTTAGTTGCTGGTTGCTAGTTGCCGGTGGCGTTCGGACGCGCAACTAACAACCAGCAACTAACAACTAGCAACTCTTCCTACGAAGGCTTAACCAGGAACAGCGTCGTCCCGAACTCGACCGGTTGGCCGTCCTGGGCGAGGACGCGGGCGATGGTGCCGCGGCACTCGGCCTTGATGTTGTTGAACGTCTTCATCGCCTCGACGATGCAGACGTCGGTGTCCTCGGCGACGACGGAGCCGACCGAGACGAATGGCTTTTCCCCGGGCTTGGGGGCCGCGTAGAACGTGCCGACCATCGGGCTCTTGACGCGCAGGAACGTGGACTCGTCCTCGGTCGCCGGCGCGGCGGGGGCGGTTGGAGCCACCGCTGAAGCGGCGGCGACCGCGCCAGGATTGACTGCGGGGACGGGGGCGACCGGCGCTTGGATGACCTGCACGGGGCCGGTGACGGCCCCGCGCTTGAGGATCACGCGCCGGTCCCCGTTCCGCACGTCGACCGTGTTCAGGTCGTTGGCCGACATCAGCTCGACGATCTGCGCCAGCAGGCCGACGTCGATGGGGCTGTTGGCGGGCGAGGCGGCCTTCCCTGCGGCTGCGGCTTTGCCTTTATTCCCCTTCTTGGGGTTTCGTTTCTCACTCAATGTGGCAACCCTCGAAGCTCCGGTCGAGGGTCGAGAGGACCTCGCACCCGGAGTGGGTGATGAGCACGTCGTCTTCGATCCGAACGCCGCCCTCGCCCGGCAGGTAGATGCCGGGTTCGACGGTGACGATCATCCCGGGGCGGAGCTCCTCCTCGCCGCCGGTCTTGCGCATGCTGGGCATCTCGTGGATCTCGCGGCCGATGCCGTGGCCCAGCCCGTGGCCGAACTCCTTGCCGAAGCCCGCCTTCTCGATCACGTCGCGGGCCACGCGGTCGGCCTGCAGCGTCGTGACGCCGGGGCGGAGAAACTTGATCGCCGCCTCCTGCGCCTCGTGGACGACTTTGTAAATCTGCTTGATCCGGCTGCTGACGCGGCCCACCAGCATCGTGCGGGTCAGGTCGCTGCAATATCCCTTATAGAGCGCGCCCCAGTCGATCAGCAGCGGTTGGTCGCGCTGCACGAGCACTTCGCCTGGGCGGTAGTGGGGCAGCGAGCTGTTGGCACCGGCCGCCACGATCACCGGGAAGCTGCTGTTGCTCGCGCCGCGGGCACGCAGCTCGAACACGAGCAGGCCCGCGAGATAGTTCTCCGACTGCCCGACCTTGATTTCCGAACGGATCGCCTCGAACGCCTCCTCGGCCACGCCGACCGACTTGCGGACCAGATCGATCTCGTTGTCATCCTTCACCTTACGGATGTTCACCATCACATCCTGGAGCGGGACGAGCTCCACGGGCTTGATGTCCTTCATCTGCCCAAGGGCGTGGTCCACTGCGCTGGCCTGGCCAAAGGTGGTGAAGTTCGCCTCGAACCCGATGCGCTGCAGTTTGGTTTCGGCGATCGCCTTTGCGACCGCGTCCGACATCTTCCCGTCGCGGATCGAGGTCTTGAGCCACCCGGCTTCCTGCTCGGCCTGTTCCTGGTAGCGGAAGTCGGTGACGAGGAAGAAGTCCTTCTCGGTGATCAGGCCGACCGAATCGTCGCCGGTGAAGTTGGTGAGGTAGGCGAGGTCCGGCGGATGGGTCAGCAGCAGACCGTCGAGCTTCAGCTCCTTGAGCGCGTCGCGGACGTTTTTCTGCCGGACCTTCAAGTACGCCTTGGCCCGTGAGACGACTGGCTTGGTTTGCATCCTGACTTCCGTGCGTGACAAATGCGAATCCGTAACGGAGCGAGGGACAGTAATGGAGGGTGGCGGGGGCTGTCAACGCTGGAGCGCGCGGCGGCGGGCCGGGGTTTCCCCGACCCGCCGGCGATTGCCAAACGGCATATTGCGGGGGCGCAGGGCTGAATTTGGAAAAAAGGCGACTCGGGCGGCGCCAAGCAAATGCAACCGATAAACGGGCAAAGCGTTCGACCGAGCTTGTCATCCTGAACGCCAGCGAAGGACCTCTGAGGCGGCGGACGGTCTCGCCCGCGAGGTCCTTCGCTGCGCTCACGATGACAAGGTTCAGCTTATGGCGGGAATCACTTCCGCTCCCGCGGCGCGCCTTCCGCTTGGGTCGCGGGTTTGGCTTCCTTGGCCGCCTTCAGCATCTGCTGGAAGGTTGCCTCCTTGCCGACCCACTCGACGTGCCCGTCGGCGAAGCCGACGCTGACGCCGTCGCCGAACTGGTCGAAGGTCTCGTACATCACCAGCCGATCGGAGGGCGATTTGACGCCCGCGGCCGGCTTCACGTACGTGTACCCGGGCGTCTGATCGGGACGGAGCGGGTTGGCGAGCAACTCCGTGGCGTTGGCGGCCGCCTCCTTGGCCGCTTGGTCCAGCGAGTCGGGGAACTCGCCGTGGTTTCGGTCGGCATACATGATGCACCCGAGCAGCAGTTGCCGCTGGTGGTTCATCGACACCGCGCGGGCGGCCTGCTCACGTGCGCCGTGGAGGACCATTCCCAGTCCCGCCGCCACGGCGGTCAGATCTTTCCCGTTCAAGTCGACAACGACGCGGTCGTCTTCGACGCGGCTGCGGTCGGCCGTCACCATCGCGGCCGCGATGGCCGGGCCGAGCAGTTTCGCGGAATACGGATCGGCGACGCCCGTCGGGCGGCGTTCCCGCACGGTGCGCACGATTCGCTTGAGAAGGTCTTGATACGCCTCGGCCGCATCATGGCTCTCCGATTGAACGACCGAATGGGCCGACGCGTCGGGCGGGAACCGCAGGCCGGTTGCGGCCCACACGATGCCGCGCGTCAATACCGTGATCGACTGCCCGTCCGGCAGCGCCGGGGCCATCGACTCGACCACCTTCCGAGCATCCGCCGTCGGAATCAACGCGATCTCCAGCGGGGCATCGCCCGTTTCGGCCAATGCCTTGGCCAGGTCCGGCCGCGGCTTGGTCTCCAATGTCTTGATTACGTCCAGCCCCGCCGGATCCGGCGTGCCAACCAGCGCGTCGTGGATTCGGGCGAGCGGCTCGGCTCCCCTCTGGTCCCCGCTGGCACCATTGCCCTCGAACAACTTCTTTAGCGCGTCGGCGTCACTGTGGGGGCCGAGCGGGACGACGAAGAAGACCGGCGCAGATCGCGGGAACGTCTCGAGCGTGAAGACGACCCAGATCGTCCGCCCGCCGGCCTGCTTGAACTGTTCCGTCCACTGCTTCGCCCTGACGAGTGCATCGTGCAGCTTGGGGGAGATTGTCTTCCGGTCGGTCTCGGTCAGGTTCGACTGGGCGAGGGCATCGTTTGTCCATTGCTCCAGTGCATCGAAATCGAGCCGGGTGAGGTCGATCCGGCCGGCGGCCAGGGTTTGCTCGTTCACGAACGGCGCGATCTCGGCGGCGGGACTATCCGCCGCGGCCGCAAGCGGGGCGAGGCAGGAGAACGCGAGCAGGCAGACGATGGATGGGTGAATCCGCATGATGGGCTCCAATGAATGTTTCAGTCAGTGTGCAAGAGTGATGTGGTACGTCTTTGCAGACTGCGGCGGCTCGCCCGCCGGGGCGGGGGCGGTGAGTGTCGTCGTCTGTCCCTCCGCGTGGTATTCGAACGGACGGTTCAACATCGGATCAACGGGCGCCGGCGTGTCAGGCGAGAGCGCGTCGAGCGACGGCGGCATCGCGCCGTTGTGGGCCGCGGCGTAGGCGCGGATCCCTTCCACCACCTGCAACATCGCCCGGTCCCGCTCGACGCCGGCGAAGTGGGCAAACGCCCCGCGATACCCGGGCAGGATCGCCAGCAGCGGATTGTACGTGCGCGGGTCCTCCCGTTGCGCGGAGCCGTAGCTGTGAAGGCGGTCTGGCGTTCGCGGCCCGTCCGGCGCGGCTGTTGGCTGGGCGATTTGCGCGGACGCCTGCCACAGCGGCAAGCCGGCACGCTTGTTGATGCCGTCGAACTGCTCGACGTACTGACCGACGTAATAGGCGAGGACCGCGGTGTCCGCCGGCATCGCTTCGACGTCATCGCGCGACCGGCCTTCGGCAACCAGGAATTCCTTCGCCTTCGGGTAGTTCCGCACCATCCCCAGCAACAGTTCGGCCCATCGATCGGCACGGCTGCCGGCGACGAGGGATTGCAGTTCGTCGAACACCCGGCGGCTCTCGGCCGCCGAGAGTTGCTCGACGTGTCGTAACGACGGGTAGGTGAGGAAAAGCGACGCTTTCTCCGTCTGCACGATCCGGATCCGGTCGCGCCCGGCCGGCGGGAGGTTCACCAGCGGCCAGTAGAGATTGGGCGCGCCAGGCTGCTGAACCAGTTCCCGCACGTCCGCCAGGAGTTGCGTCCGAATGCTGACGGCCACCAATGCCTGGATGAGCAGCGGCTCACGCTCGAGGTGGTCGGCCAGCGCGAACCCGTCCCGCAGCGCGTCGATCGCCTCGGGATAGTTCCGCCGCTTGATCGCCAGCTTCGCTTTGATCGAGAGCAGGTCGCCCGCGGCCCGGGCCGCGTTGAGATACGGGAGGACGGCCCGCAACCCCCGCTCCCGCGTCGGCGGCGCCCAGTCGCAACCCGATCGGTGTGCCGCGACGGCGAGCGGCTCCAACATCGTGCGGTGCGCGTTGAGGAGCGCCTCCGCCTTGGCTTCGTCCAGCTCGGCGGCCGTCGCGCCTTGCAAGAAGTCGAACGACGGGTCCGCCGTAACGCGCCCGGCATCCTCGAACGCCATCAGGTAAACCGTCGCGGCGTTGCCGGGCTGTTGGTCCGCCGCCTCCGGCAGCAGCGCATTCCGCAGGGCGGGTTCGCCGGGCGCCGCGGGATGGATCGTGATTCGCACGTCTTCCCGCTGCGGCATCGGGTCCGCGCGGACGAGGCACGAGAGCATCGCGATCAGGAGCAGGAATGAGATTCGTGCGTTCATGATCGGTTCTCACGGGGAAGGGGGTTGAACCAGTCTAAGAGCGTGCGCTCGGTCTCTCCCCGTGCGGGCGTGGCTTCGGTCGCCCGCTGCACAGCGGCCTGCGCCGGGGCGGGCGGCGGGGGCGGCAGGACCCGCACGCCGAACGCCAGCACACGGCCGCGGACCGCCAGGTAATCGCCGCCGTCCAGGACGGCGGCCGCGGGCGGCGTGACCGGTACGTTTTGGGACGCTTCGACAACCGCGGACCTCACGTCGCGCGCATTGTCGTGTGCGGGCGTGACGTAGACCCGCTTTTCGACGG
>DASXMX010000232.1:0-8307 GCA_036495445.1 Tepidisphaeraceae bacterium | reverse complement strand
CGCCCCACTGGGCGTGCGGCGGGTGGGTGAACCGGGCGCTGGAGATGCCGAACGTCCGGCGCGTGTCCGTCTGGGGGTGTGGGAACTTCGAGCTGGCGTTTCCGTCGCGGCTCTTTGCGAACCGAAGAGCTCTGCGGGCCGGAACGCTCGAGGTACACGCGTGGGCCGAACGGCAGAAGCCAAGTGTGCGGCGAAGGTTCAACTGCATGACTCGGGAGAACTGGCGGGAACGGTTTGAGCAGTTCGCGGCTTCGCTTGCGGGGCAGGACGTTTATGTGACCGTGGATATGGACTGCCTGGTCGAGCACGAGGCGATCACGAACTGGGAGAACGGGCTTTATACCGCAGAGGACATTGCGTGGGCGCTGAAGCTGTTGCGGACGCGGGCGAAGGTGATCGCGGGCGATCTGTGTGGGGCGTGGTCGGAGCCGTCGTATGCAAGGTGGTTTCAGCGGTTCGCGGGGAATTGGGATCATCCGAAGCTGCCGGCGGTGGATCCAGCTAGGGCGAAGGAAGTCAATCGGGCGACACTGTCGACGATTTGGCCGGCGCTTGTCGGAGAATAGGGTGGCGTCCGTTGCCAGATCGCGCCGCTAGCACGCACTGAAAACCCGTGTCACGGGCAGGCATGCGGACTGCCGATGTGGCAGGTTATATGTGTGTCCGTCAAGTCCCACAAACAAAGCGGCATGAGACATTTATATCTCTACGCCTTGGAGGCACGCCGTTTGAAATGGTTGCGTTGCGCGATCGGGTGCGTACCTCGTCCAACCCCGTCCCTAACCCTCCCCCGGAGTACCGGGGGAGGGGAAATGAGAGCGGGCGCCCGAAGCGTTACGCGTCCGCATCGATCACTTGGGATGACAACGATTTTCACCGGAGTTTGCTGAACCATGAGCACCATCGCGACGCACGGGCCGGAGAAGATGGAGTTTAAGACCGAGCTGAAGCAGTTGCTCGATCTGATCATTCACTCGCTGTACACGAAGACGGAGATCTTCCTCCGCGAGTTGATCAGCAACGCGGCGGATGCGATCGACAAGCTGCGGTTCGAGGGGCTGAAGGACCCGCAGCTCCTGAACGGCGACGCGGACTTCAAGATCCGCATCATCCCCGACGAGCAGGCCGGCACGCTCACCGTTTCCGACAACGGCATCGGCATGTCGCGCGAGGCGATCGTTGCCAACCTTGGCACGATCGCGCGCTCCGGCACGCGCGAGTTCCTGAAGAACCTTCAGGCCGCCAACGCGCAGCAGCGGCCGGAGCTGATCGGGCAGTTTGGCGTCGGGTTTTATGCGTCGTTCATG
The DNA here is from genome assembly GCA_036495445.1 of Tepidisphaeraceae bacterium. Classification (GTDB taxonomy): domain Bacteria; phylum Planctomycetota; class Phycisphaerae; order Tepidisphaerales; family Tepidisphaeraceae; genus DASXMX01. Next base: position 7,000 of record DASXMX010000232.1, on the reverse strand, counting down.
GTGGCGGATCGGGTGATGGTCCTTTCGCGCCCCGCGGGCCCGGACGCCGCGGACGAGGCGGTGAAGTGGGAGTCGGGCGGGCAGGGGGAATTCACCGTCGAAGCGCACGAGAAGCCGACCCGCGGGACCGACGTGATCCTCCACCTGCGGGAGGACGCGAAGGAGTTTCTTAAAGGCTGGCGGCTGCGCGAGATCGTCAAGCGGTATTCCGATTTCATCGACCACCCGATCGTCCTGGTCACCGAGGAGGAGAAGGACGGCAAGCGCGAGACGAAGGAGGAGGCCGTCAACTCCCGCCAGGCGATCTGGCTGCGGCCCAAGCACGAGGTGAAGGAAGAGGAATACAAGGCGTTCTACAAGCAGCTCACACGCGACACGGAGGATCCGCTCAAGACGATCCACGTGGCGGCCGAGGGGACGATGGAGTTCCGGGCGCTGCTATTCGTCCCGAGCCACCGCGGGTTCGATTTTCTGGCAGGGCCGGAACGGAAATCGGGGATCGACTTGTACGTGCGGCGGGTGCTGATCCAGCACGAGAGCCAGGAGCTGGCGCCCCCCTACCTGCGGTTCGTCAAGGGCGTGGTCGACTCGGCGGACCTGCCGCTGAACGTCTCCCGCGAAACGCTCCAGCACAACCCGCTGCTGGCCAAGATCCGCTCGAACCTGGTCAACCGCGTCCTCAAAACACTCGAGGATATGAAATCCAATGAATTTGAGTCGTACCTCAAGTTCTACGGCGCGTTCGGGCAGAACCTGAAGGAAGGCGTCGCGCAGGATTGGTCGAACCGCGATCGGCTGGCGGATTTGCTGCTGTTCGAATCGACCAAGACCGAGCCGGGCAAGTACACGTCGCTGGCGGACTACGTGAGCCGGATGACGGCGGACCAGAAGGAGATCTACTTCCTGACCGGCGAGAGCCGGTCGATGGTCGAGAACTCGCCGTACATCGAGGCGTTCAAGGCGCGCGGGCAAGAGGTGCTGCTGCTGACGGACCCGGTGGACGAATACCTGGTCGCGTCGCTGCACACGTACAAGGAGAAGCCGCTGCGCGCGGCGGACCGGGGCGACACCGAGGCCGACAAGGAGCAGGCGGAGAAGAACAAAGAGCGCCACGCGCAATTCGCCAAGCTGCTGGAAGCGCTCAAGCAGAGGATCGCCGAAGTGAAGGACGTGCGGCTGAGCACCCGCCTGCGGGAGAGCGCCGCATGCCTCGTCGCCGACGAGGGGGCGATGGGCGCGAACCTCGAGCGGCTCCTGCATCGGATGGGCCGGGGCGAAGACGTGCCGGCCAGCAAGCGGATCCTCGAGCTAAATCCCGATGACCCGGCGGTGCAGAAGCTGCGCGAGTTGGCCGACCGCGATCCGGCCGACCCGCGCGTCGAGGCCTACGGGCGGCTGCTTTACGACGAAGCCGTGATCGCAGAGGGCTCGCGGATCCAGGATCCGACCGCGTTTGCAAAGCGCGTGAACGCGCTCATCGCGTCGCAAATCTGAAGCAGATCGCTTCGGCAAAGTCCTGCCAGATCGTCCGGCCGGCGGGGGTGGGGACGTCCAATGCGTCGGGGTATCCACCGGGCTCATCCGCCACGGACCCTTACCGTGTGTCATGGAACAGGGTTTGTAGCAAAAAGAAGTTACGTCGAATGGGACGGCTTCGCACGGTTGCGAACCCTCGATCGACACGTCCGGGGAGTGCAGGCCATGGAAACGCGTTACGTGCGGGTTGGGGTGTGCGTCCTGTTTTCGGCAATTCCAGGGGTTCGCGCGGCGACGACGCTGGACGTCTCGACCGCGACGCCGAGCAATTGGACGGTGAGCGGCGGGGATGCGGACAACACGACGCCGGACGTCATCAGCGGAACGTCGCTAATCTCGCTGACGAGCGATGGCACGCTGGCGGGCACGCCGGTCATGGGGTTCAATAACAGCCGGTTCGATGGCACCTGGGCCGTCAGCCACGCGTTCACCCTGCCGGCCGACGCGACCAATCCCACGCTGATGTATTCCGGTTTGTCCGCCGACGACCGGGCGGTGCTCTTCCTGAACGGCAAGCAGATCGCCAACGTCGCCTCCGACGGAGCCGGGAGCGGCACCATGGCCCTGACCACCGGCGGGCCCGGGTCGCCCTTCACCTTTACCAACAATACCAGCGGGACGATCACGAGCGGCTTCAACGTGGGCGGCGCGAACACGCTGTCGGCGTTCATCAATAACACCACGGGCGGGCGCAACGGCACGCTCCTGCCGCTGGTCGGCACCAACGGGACCGACTTCGGCATCGCCGGCACCATCACGTTCGCCTCTGGCGGGTCCGGGGGGAGTACTCCGGCCGCTTCCGTTCCCGTGCCGCCGGCCGGCTGGGCCGGACTGGCGATGCTGCTTGGCCTCACCACCCTCGGCCTCATGCGACGCGTACGACGGGCAGCCCGCTAACGAGCAGCGCTTTAAAGGGGATCCGCAAATTCACCGCGAATCGAGCGAAAGGTGAGAGCCTTCGGAGCCGGGCCGTGTCGGCCCGGGTTCATTCCCCCCCGATGTGCGCCCCCTTCTCGGCGACGGAGCGTCTCATCAGCAGGACGAAGAACATCAGCACGAACGCGATGACGGCGCAAATCCAGAAGATATCGAAGTAGGAGAGGAGCAGCGCCTGCTGGTCGCGCAAATCGGCCAACGCCTGGGCGGACATCTGCGAGGCGGCGGCAGAGTCGCCGGTCTGTTGGAAGAAGAAGGCGCGGGCCTGCTCGAGATAGCCGGTCACGGTGGGGTTGAACGGGTCGAGGCCCTCGTTGATCCGCAGCGTGTGGAATTGCGAGCGGCGTTCGAGCACGGTCTGCGCGACCGACGTGCCGACGCTGCCGCCCTCGTTGCGCAGCAATGCCAGCAGCCCCACCGCCGCGCCGCGCAATCGCGGCGGGATGTGCAGGAACGCGGCAACGTTTAGCGGGACGAAGATCATCGACAGCCCCGCAATGATCACCACCCGCGGCCAGACGACCTGCCACGGGCTGATGTCGAGGTTCATTTGCGAGAGCCAGTAGTTGCCGATCGCCAGGACCCCCAGGCCCGCCATCATGGGCCAGCGTGCATCGAGCCCCCGGCCCAGCAGGAAGCCGACGATCGCCAGCACGACGACCGCAAACAGCCCGGCCGGCGACAACACCAGGCCCGAGGTCGTCGCGTCGTAGCCGAACAGCGTCTGGAGCATGGCGGGCAACGTGGTCGTGTTCGCGTAGAGCACCGCGAACGCGCAGAAGATGATGACGCAGCAGGCGCGATAGCTTCGCTCGCCCAGCACGCGGAAGTTGACGATCGGATTCGCGATTCGAAGCTCGCGCACGATCAGCCCGCTCAGTGCCAGCGCGAAGATGGCCGCGAGCGTCTGCACGCGCCAGAACGGGTCGCCGAACCAGTCCCATTCCTGCCCCTTGCTCAGGATCACTTCCCAGCAGGTCATCGTGGTGGCCAACAGGATCAGGCCGAGCGTGTCGAAGTGCAGCGGCTGGGATCGCAGCTTGGCCCGCTCCTGTCGCAGGTAGTCGGGATCGACGACCAGCATATAGCAGGCCACCAGCGCGAGCAGGCCGGTGGGGATGTTGATGTAGAAGATCCAGCGCCACGAGTAGTTGTCGGTGATCCACCCGCCCAGCGTCGGCCCGACGACCGGCGCGAGGAGGGCGGCGATGCTGAAGAGCGTCTGCGCGGCCCCCTGCTTCTCCTGCGGGAACGCGTCGAGCAGGATCGCCTGGCTCGACGGCTGCAGCCCGCCGCCGGCAAGGCCCTGCAGGATGCGGAAGGCGATCAACTGTTCGAGGCTGACCGCCATTCCGCACAGGGCCGAGCTGACCGTGAACAGCGCGATGGAGATGAGGAAGTAGTTGCGTCGCCCCAAGCGTGCGGCCAGCCAGCCGGAGATTGGCAGGATGATCGCGTTGGCGGCCAGGTAGCTGGTGATGACCCACTCGCTGTCCGTCGCCGCAGCGCTCAGCCCGCCGGCGATGTAGCGCAGCGCGACGTTGGCGATCGTCGTGTCGAGGACCTCCATGAACGTCGGCACGACGACCGCCGCCGCGACGAGCCACGGGTTCACGGCCCGCCGGCCGCGCGCCTCAAGTGCAATAGGAACAGCAGCGGCGGTCATGGCTGCGTGCTCGGTTGGGAGGCGGCCGAAATCGGGACCGGCAGGATTTCATTGGGCTGCAGCACCTTGCCCGCGTTCGGGCCGCTGGGCGGCTCCTTCACGTAGACGTGGGGCGTGACCGACAACCCGACGAACAGCGGCACCTTGTCCGGATCGTAGTCGTCCAGCTCGATGCGCACCGGCAGCCGCTGCACGACCTTCACGAAGTTCCCCGTCGCGTTCTGCGCCGGCAGCAGCGCGAGCGTCGAGCCGGTCCCAAACGTGAAGCCGGAGATATGGCCGGCGAAGACGTGCCGGCTTCCGTACGTGTCGACGTCCAGGTCGACGCGCTGGCCGATCCGAAGGTTGGCAAGCTGCGTCTCCTTGAAGTTCGCGTCGACCCAGATCTCGCGCAGCGAGCGGACCGCCATCAGCGCCTGCCCCGCGACGACGTTGTTCCCCGGGTTGACGTTTCGGCGGGTGACGACGCCGTCGATCTCCGAGACCACGTCGCAGTAGCGGAGGTCCAGTTCCGCCTGGGCCAGGTCGCGCTCCGTCTGGGCGAGCTTCGCCTGCGCCTGCTTGACGGCCGGGGCGGTGGTCAGCAACTCGGCGTAGATGCGATCGATGTTCCCCTGGGGATCGCGCCTGAGGAACTCGGCGATCATCTCCTTGGGCGTGCGGTCGAACATGAACTCGACTCCGAGCTGCGCGGCGTTCTGCAGGACTTCGTACTGCGCCTGGCGGACGGAGGGCTCGGTTTGATCGAGATCGGGCGGCACCTGGGAGAGGTCGTCGCCGCCCCCCTCGGGTTGGGCAGGCAGCCCGAGCGAGACGCGCGTCTGGAAGACGCCTTGCAAGGCCTCCTTCACCTCCGCCTCGGCGACCGCCAGCACTTGCTGCCGCCGGTCGAATTCTTCCGGCGCGATCGCGCCAGTCTTGAGGATCGCCTTGGCGCGATCCACGTCCGACTGCGCGCGCTTCCGGATTGCCCGGGCGGAATCGAGCGACGCGACGTTCGTCTTTAGCAGTTCGATCTGGTTGTCCACGTTGTCGATCGCGTGCTGGAGCTTATATCGCGCGCTGCGCGTCTGGCCTTCGAGTGAACGGACCTGGGCGATCGCCGCCGCCACGTCGGCCTTGGCCGTGGCGACCGCGGCTTTCTTCTGGTCGACCGCGATCTGGTACGGCTCCTTGTCGAGCTCGACCAGCAGGTCGCCCTTGTGGACGCGGTTATTGTCATCGACCAGCACGCGTGCCACCTGTCCGGGGACTCGTGCCGCAACGGATGTCACATGGCCGTTCACGTAGGCATCGTCGGTTGACACTGTTACCAACGCCTGATGAATCCAGGGGAAGGTGAGGATCGCGGCGACGATCAGAGCCATCAGGACGCAGAGCCAAATGACCCATCGGCGTCGCGTGGTGCGACGGCCGGGGTTTGCGACCGGGCCTCGCTGCGCGGCCGGCGGTGGCGCGGCCACGGCGTGGTCGCCGGGAGCCCCATTGCCCCTAACCGTTGGCAACTTGCCGTCCGCATCCCGCGTCTCCGGCGTGCTTGGCGACGAATCGATCGACATATCGACACCCGCTTTCGTGTTGTTGCGGCGACAAAATACTAGGCGCGACACCCAGACAGGTTCAGATTTTTGCCAATCGGCCGCACTTGGTAGAAAGTATCGGGCACGGCCGGCGTCTTCTTCTTGAGGGCGCCCTGCGTGCGCTCCTAAACCGCCGGGCGAGTTGCACCACTTATGGAAAGGGATGGCGTCGCCGTGGACGAGCAGACGCTTCAGGCCGCACAAGGAGGAGACCGCAACGCCCTGGGCGTGCTCTTACGCGCGTTGCAGGACTCGTGGTTTCGCATGAGCCTGAGCCTGCTTGGCGACCCGGATCTCGCGCATGACGCGACGCAGGAGACCGCGATCCGTTTCCTGCGGCAATTGCCGGGATTCCGGGGCGACAGTCAACTCCGCACCTGGTCGCTTGGCATCTGCCTCAATGTGGTGCGGGAGATGCGGCGCGTGGCGCACGCGCATCGGTCGATTGCGGATGGATTGGAGATGGCCGAGTCGGCGGACCTCGCCCCTCCTCCGGCGGATTCGCTGGCCCGGGCCGAGGCCATTCAAGCGCTGCGGTCGACCCTCGCTGCCCTGCCCGATCGGCAGCGCGAGGCGGTCGTCTTGCGGTTCTTCGAGGAAATGTCGGTCGAGCAGACGGCCGAGACCATGGGATGCGCCCCCGGCACGGTGAAGGCGACCGTCCACCAGGCGCTGCGTGCCCTTCGACGAAAGCTGGAACGGTTGGTATAGAGGCGAGACGAGGACGTCGTAATGAGCATTCTTCGCGAACAGCTTGCAGCCACCCGGCGGGAGTACGAGGCCGTCCACTATCCCGGGGACCTGTCGCGCGAACTGCTCTGGCCGCCATTTCCTCTGCCGCGGATGCGGTGGCGGCGCATCGTGATCTTCGGGACGGTGGGCGCCGGCACGATCGCCGCGGCGGCGGTACGTGCGGCCCTGCTGCTGCGGCCGCTGCTGACGCCCGCCGACGCGCAGCCCCGGCCTTATCTGCCGCTGGTCAAGGAAATCCACCTGCCGCCGAAGCTCCAGTTCGAGTTCCCGTCGCTACCGTCGATCCCCGGCCTGACTGACCTTTCGGAGCACGCATGAAGCGTTCGTCTGTCGTCGTCGTCGCCTCCGTTGCCCTGCTGTGTTTCTGTGCCGCTGCCCCGGCCCAGTTGAAGGAAGCCGAGCAGCCCGCCACCGCCAACCCAACCGCGCCGACGGTCGAGCAGATGGAGAAGTTCCTCTACCTCGTGGACCACTTCGCCCGCCTGTCGGAGAACCCCACATCGTCGGCGATCGGCGCGGTGCTCCAAGC
>DASXMX010000231.1:0-16632 GCA_036495445.1 Tepidisphaeraceae bacterium | reverse complement strand
GACGACTCGGTTGCTGGGCTTGTCGCTCGGGGCCGCGCCGTCCGCGCGGCCGGCGGCGCTCGCGCCACCGGCCGCCCCTGCATCGGCGCCGGCCGCCGCGCCACCCCTTGCGGCGGCGCCGCAGTCCGCGGCATCACTCGTGGCCGAGCACCATCGGGCCGAACCGCTGTTTTCGCTCGACCGGCTGGACATCGGCGTCCGGCGGGTGGATTTAGTCGACCTGACCCGCCCCGCCGCCGCGCCGTTGACGCTGGCCGACGTGCGCCTCAGCAACCGCGCGCCGATCCGGTTGCTCGGGCCCGAGCCGGCGTCTAACCCACCGGTGCGGATTCACGTCGATGGACGGGCGGATCCGCTGATCAGCAAGTTCCTCGCCGACCTGGACGCGACGCCCTTCGCCCCGCAAGCGGGACTGCAACTCGATGTGACCGCCGACGGCATCCGTGGCGACGGGCTGACCGCGCTGGTCCCGGAACTCAAGCCGCAAATCGACGGCTCGGGACTCACTCACGGGAACCTGCACACGCGACTCGAAGCGGAGGCGAAGCTCTATCGCACCACGCCCGCCAAGGTTGACCTCACGCGGCCGTTTGATGTGACGTTTAGCGTCACGGGGACGCACTTCAAGGATACCGACAGCGGGACGGTCCTGGCGGGATTGGAGGAGGTGCGGTCCGACGCCGTCCACGTGGTGCCCGAGACGAAGCTCGTCCAGGTGCGGTCGATGGAGATGTCGACGCCCATGCTGGTGGCGTACCGCGACCAGGCAGGGATCCACGCGCTGGGCCTGATGTATAAGTTGCCCGCGGAAGCGTCGTCGAATTCCGCCGCCCAGGCGTCGCCGGCGACGGCCCCCGCCGCGGTCGCAACTGCCGCGGCGCCGACCACCGCGCCGGCCCGCCAGGAATCCGCGGGCGAAGTGCGGATCGCGAAGCTCACAATCAGCGGAATCGATGCCCGGATCGAAGATCGTGCGGTCACCCCGCCGTCAACGATCACGCTCAACGGGCTCGAAGCCGAGGTGCGCGGGCTGACCAGCCGGGCGATGGACGAACCGGCGCCGGTGCGGTTCAACGTGCTGGTCAACGGGGGCAAGGTTTCGCTACCCAGGCACAAGGCTACCAGCGCATTCACCGGCGCGATGGCCGACGTCCGTGCGATCAACGCGGGGCAGAAGGTTGATGCGAGGCCGCAACTCGAACAGCGTGACCTGTTCGCCCAGTTGGATGCCGCCGGGGACGTCGCGCTATTTCCCTATCCGAAAGGGTGGGTGAAGTCGTCGATCAGCGGCCTGGAACTGGGCGAATTCAAGGGGGAGGCGGCGCCGTACGGGGTGACGCTGAAGGAGGGGACGTTCGATTACACGGCAGACCTTCGGTTCCCCGGCGACGGGACGATGGACGCCCGCGTCCGGCCGGTCTTCACCGACCTGAGCGTGACCGAGGTGCCCAACGGGCCGATCGTGCGCAGCATGCACATGCCCGCGCCGCTGGACGTGGTGCTGGCGGCGCTGCGCGACCCGGAGGGAAGCATCGCAATGCCGCTGGACGTGAAGATCAAGCAGGGAAAGCTGACCAAGGGCGAGGTGACCGCCGCCGCCATCGGCGCGGCCGGGTCGGTCATCGCGACGGCCGTCGCGGCCGCGCCGGCGAAGGCCGCGTCGGCCGCGGTGGAGACGATCACCGACGTGGCCGGCGTCTTCGGGGCGGTCGGGCTGGCCTCCCACAAGCCCGGCGCGGAACCGCCGATCGTCATCCCCTTCGCCCCGGGCGACGCGGCCCTGCCCGATGCGGAGCGGGCGCGGATCGCGGCGGCGATCGAAAAACTTCGCCGGGACGACAAGTTGGAAGTGACGATCCGCCAGCAGTTGACCGCGGCCGACGTCACCCTGGCGTCGGCGCGGGCCAACCCGCCGCCGGACGAGGTGCTGCGCCTGGCCGGGCGGCTCCGCGCCCGGCGGAGCGAATTGCTGTCGCTCCGGGCGCAGTTGCAGGGACGCGGGCTGGTAACCCTCGTTGCAGCGGGAGGCGGTTCGGCGTCGCCCGACCTGGAGCGGCTGCGCGCGGTCGAACAGGAACTGGCCGGCATCGAGGACGGTCTGGACCGGCTTTACGAACTGCTCCGCCCCGGCGCGGATCGGCTGTCCGGGCGCCGGGCCCGGCGGGCCGCGCTGCAAATCGCCCAGGCGCGCGAGGACGCGGTTCGGGCGGCCCTCCTGGCCTCGGGGCTGCCGCGCATCGCCGACCGGGTTCGGCCCGTCCGCCCCCAATTCAATTCCAACGACTCCCAAAATGGCGGCGACGTGATGCTGATTCTGGTAAAAAAGAAGTGAGCACCAACCGCCATTTGGAAGGAGATTGACATGGCAGTCAGTTGGAAGCCGGTCGTGTCGTTTTGGGACGAGTTCAAGGGGTTTGCATTCAAAGGCAACATGATCGACCTGGCCGTCGCGGTCGTCATCGGCGCGGCGTTCAAGACGGTCATCGATGCGGTCGTCTCCGACATCATCATGCCGATCATCAGCGTCGTCACGCCCCATCTGCCCTACCAGGAATGGCATATCTGGCGGTTCCCGATCGGTCACCTGCTCAACCAGCTCCTGAACTTTTTAATTGTCGCGTTTGCCGTCTTCATCACGGTCGTCAAGTTATCCCAAACGGTCATGAAGCGCGCGAGCCGTCCCGCGGCTACCGGCGAGCCGACGACGAAGGAATGCCCCTACTGCCTCTCGGTCATCCCGGCCCAAGCGCGCAAATGCGCCCATTGCACCGCCGACCTGGAGCCCGCCGCTGAATCGGGTGGCGCAAGCGGCGGCGTTGTGGGCAGCCCTGCGTGATTCCGATACCATTGCACGCATGCGATATCGGTGCTCGCAGTGGATGGGCCTTGTCTTGGCAGTAGCCGCAGTCGTTTCGTCGGCTCAAGCGGACGAGGTGGTGTTGAACAACGGTGACCGCCTAACCGGGAAGATCACGGTCGACGGCTCGAAACTCACGATCGACACAAAGGCGGCGGGGAAGGTGACCGTCGACCTGAAAGACGTGAAGACGTTTTCCACGGATGAACCGGCCGACATGGTACTCAAGGACGGGACGAAGGTTCACGGGCGAATCGCGTCGGCCGAGAACAGGCAGATCACGCTGGCGCCGGGCGGCGGCGCGATCGGCGTGGTGCCGTACGGTCAATTGCGGGCGATCAGCCCGCCGCCGGCCGAATGGTCGGGCAACGTGCTGATCGGCGGGTTGCTGGCCCGCGGGAACACCGACGTTGACAGCTTTAACGCCACCGCTCTGGTGGACCACAAGACCGACCACGACCAGTTCACCTTCTTCGGCCAGTATCTCTTCAGCCGCCAGCGCGTCCCCGGCGATGGGAAACACGAAACGCTCGATGACCTGCTCGGCCGCGTGAAATACGAGTACGACTTCGCCCCGCGGTTCTACGGGTATGCGCAGGTCGAGGCCGAGCACGACACGATCGCCGGCCTGGACCTGCGGCTGGCGCCGACGGTCGGCGTGGGCTACCGGTGGTTCGACGAGCCGGTCTTCAGCTTTGCCACCGAGGCCGGCATCGGCTACCTCTACCGGCAATACGCCCATGATGGCGAGACCGGCAACGCCGCCGCACGACTGGCGTATCACGTCCGATCGAAGCTCAACGACAAGGTCAGCGTCTTCCACGACCTGGAATACCTACCCGGCCTGGACCGGATCGACAACTACCTCCTGAACGCCGACCTGGGCATCCGCACCGACATCACCGGCAAGATCTACACGCAGTTCTCGATCGACTACAGCTACGACTCCAAGCCCGCGCCCGGCCACGGGCCCAACGATTTGCGGTTCATCCTCGGGGTGGGAGTTGCCTTCTGAAGCCGAAGCCCGCTCGTGCCGGCAACGACCTCGCACGGAACCATGCTGGCGTTCCGCCCCGTCGACCGCGCCGGCACCGCGCGGTCGCCTTGCTTTACGTCCGGGCGATCCTCGCCGAGTTCAAGGGGACGCTGGCGATCCTCGCGACCGCGGTCGTGATCGGCACCGTCCTGCACGCGATCACTCCGCAACCGAGCCTGGGCGGCCGGCGACCATCGATGGGCGTCTCGGCTTACGCGGCGTGGATGGCGCTGTTCGCGCAGCCGACGTACAGCCCGCCGATCCCTGCCCATCTCATGGTGCTCTATGCGGTCTACCCGGTGCTCGGGTTCATCCTCGTGGGCCAGGGGGTCGTGCGGCTGTCCTTGCTGATGATCTCCCGCCGCCGCGGGGAGAGGGAGTGGATGCTCGTCATGGCTTCGACCTATCGCGACCACGTCGTCCTCTGCGGACTGGGCCACCTGGGGTTCCGCGTGCTCGAGCAGCTCGTGGCCGGCGGCACGCCGGTCGTCGTGCTCGAGCGATCCAAGGCCAACCCGTTCGTCGCCCAGGCCAAGGCGATGGACGTGCCGGTCCTCATCCGCGACATGAAGGAGGACCAGGCGCTGATCGACGCCGGCATCGAGCACGCGACCACCGTCATCATCTGCAGCAATGACGACGTGTCGAACCTCGAAGTCGCAATCGACTCCCGCCGGATGAACCCCAAGGTGCGGATCGTCATGCGGCTATTCGACCAGCAACTGGCCTCGAAAATCGCCGGGGCGCTCACCGTCGATGCGGCGTTCAGTTCGTCATCTCTTGCCGCGCCGGTGGTGGCCGCGATGGCGCTGCACGCGAAGGTGCTTTCGAGCCTGATGATCGGCGGCGACACGTACGTGGCGGCGGAAGTCGCCGTCGAGGCGGGAAGCACGCTCGTGGGCAAACCATGCGGCGCCGTCGAGCGCGAGTTCAATGTCCGCGTGCTCGCCCTCCTTTCCGCGGGCGGCGGCGCCCCGCTGCGCGACCTATCGAGCGAGCGGCCGCTGGCCGCGGGCGACACGCTCGTCGTCCACGTCGCGGCCGATGCCCTTTCCGCGATCGCCGCAGCGGGATGCCGGGTATCCTGACCGGTTCCAAATGCATGATTCAAAGAAACAACTTTCGACCGCCTTGTCGCCACTCCTCCGGGAACACGGCTTCCGACGGCGTGCACTCACATGGCACAAAACGTGTACCGATACAATTCTGGTCTTCCACGTCGAGAAGAATCGTTGGGGTGCCAACCGATACACGTTCCATCTTGGCGTCTACATCCGGGCATTGGGTTCTGAGCTGACGCCGCCGCACTATCGTTGTCCCGTGCAGATCGATCTCGACAGCCTCGTGCCTGATCCCGAACGATTGCAGCAGGCATCGAACTTTGAGGACCCATCCGCGAATACCGCCGACCGACTCTCAACAATTGTTGAGCTTGTTGCATCCTATGCGCTGCCGTGGCTGGAGCAGCATTCAACCTTACGGGCATTGAACGCCCTGGCGCAAGGGGACTACGACGCCTTGTTGCCTCGCGTGCGGGTTTTCCGTTCGGCGCACGACTACCTTCGAGGACTCGAGCTCAACACCTGACCCGCTGCGACAGGAGTGAACAGGCCATGGCGGGTCCGCGTCGCGGGCCGATAGAAGTGCTGTGGCGCTGGCCAACCCTCCTCGGAAGACGAGATCAGCAACTCGCCGGGTGGCATGGACAAGTACTCTTGTCCATGGGCTTCTTCGGGCGACGCCACGGACATGAGTACATGTCCGTGCCACCCGGAAAGCGCGTCATGCACCTTAGTTCTCCCCCTTTTGGCAGATGTCCGATCGGTCCGAAGTCGATTTGCGGAGGGGTGTTAAGCGCGTTGCGCGGCGGACCGATACATTGGATGGATCGGCCGGTACGAGCGATCGACACACACGCACACGCGCACGTCATCGACACGGAGAAGGCACGATGGACATCACTCCCCTGCGCGGCGAGTTGGATGTACTGGAAAACCGCCGGGCGCGACTTCAAGACATGCTGGAGGCGGACATCGTCTCCGACGAACTGAGGCAAAACCTGCTCTGCAGCCTGCGCGAGGTCGAGGAACGCCTCGCGATCTGCCGCTGGAACCAGCGGCGGCAGTGGGCCCACGCCCGCGCGGCCTAATGCAGGACTGAGTGCTGAGGACTGAGCGAAAGCCCCCACTCCTCAGTCCGTGCGTCATCAGAATGGCAGGCTCTGATCCATCCAGTCGTCGCTCTTGAGGACCTGCTTGCGGTTGAAGCGGGCGAGGTGTTCGGCGCGGCCCTGGGCGATCTTGATCAGGCGGGCGGCGCCGATCGAGCGCCACATCTTGCGGATCGGGCCGGCGTGGCGCATGAACAGGTCGTCCTCGGCGCTGGCGAACATCTGGGCGCATCCGGGATCGCCCTGACGGGCGGCGCGGCCGAAGAGCTGGCGGTCGACGCGATACGAGCCGTGCGGCTCGGTCGAGATCACATGCAGGCCGCCCAGTTCGGCGACCCCCTTGGACAGCTTGATGTCGGTGCCGCGGCCGGCCATGTTGGTCGCGACCGTGATGTGCCCGGTCTGCCCGGCCTCGGCGACGATCGACGCCTCCTGGGCGGTCTGCGTCGCGTTGAGCACGCGGTGCACGAGCCCGCGCGCCGTCAGGCGGCGGCTCACCTCTTCGCTGGCCAGCACGCTCCGGGTGCCGATCAGGATCGGCAAGCCCTTCTTGTGCAGTTCCTCCACCCGCTCGACCACGGCCTCCCACTTCTGGTCCATCGTGTCGAACATGCGGACCGGAAGCTGCACGCGGATGCAGGGCCGGTTGGTCGGGATGCGGACGACGGCCCGCTGGTAGATCTGCCACAGTTCCGGCGCCGCTTCCCAGGCGGTGCCGGTCATGCCGCACATGTGCGGGTACTGGCGGAAGAACCGCTGGAAGCTGAGGCGGGCGAGGTTCTCCTTGTCGGCGGTAACCGGCACGCCCTCCTTCACCTCGATCGCCTGGTGCAGCCCGTGCCGCCACGAGCGGTCGGCCATGATGCGGCCCGTCGACTCGTCGATGATCTGCACCTTCTGCTCATGATCGACGAGGTATTGCTCGTCGCGGATGAAGCAGTGGCGGCCGACTAGCGCCTGCGTCACGAGCTCCTCACGCCGCCGGCGGCCTTTCCAGAAGTTGTCGCCAATGCACAGCTCTTCGAGCCGGTCGTGGCCGCGGGTGGTCAGGTCGACGGTTCGGACGGTGCGGTCGATCGTGAAGTCGCGGTTGTATTCCAGTTGCAGCGCCAGCGCGTCGGCGGCGTGGTAGTGGGTGGCGTTGGCTTCCTCGTCGGGCGAGTTGGAGATGATCAGCGGCGTGACCGCTTCGTCGATCAGCAGGCTGTCGGCCTCGTCGACGATCGACTTGAACAGCCCGGGGAGCAGGAGGCGGCCGGCGGCGGCGCCGCCGAGCATCATGCCGACCGACGTCTGCGCGCTGGTCCGCAGGTTGCCCAGCCGGATCTGGTCGCGGAGGAAATCGGCGACGAGTTCCTTGCTCGTGCAGTAGATGACGCCGCGGCGGTAATGATCAAACCGCTCGACCGGTGTCGTCTCGTGGACGACATGGCCCACCGTGTGGCCGAGCATCTGGTAGACCGGCCCCATCTCCTCGGCGTCGCGGGTGACAAGGTAGTCGTTGACCGTAATGACGTGGACCGGCTTGCCCGACCACGCGAGGACCGAGCCGGCCAGGGCGGCGGTGAGGGTCTTACCCTCGCCGGTGGCCATCTCGGCGATCGCCCCGTCGATCATCGCCAGCGCGCCCATGAGCTGGACTGGGAACGGCCGCAGCCCCAGCGAGCGGACCGCCGCCTCGCGGGTCAGCGCCATCCCGCGCTCCAGCGCCGGGCCCTTGAGCCGGTCGAGGCGGGCCAGGTCGCGCACCTCGGCGACGGCCTCCCGGAACGCGGTCGAACCCAGCCGCTGGACCTCGCCCTCCAGTTGCTCAATCCGCTCGGCCTGCGCCTGAAACGTCTTGAGCACCGGCTGGCGGTTCTTGAACCACCCGTACACGCCGTTCGCCAGCGCGTCCAGGCCCTTCAGCTCCGGCGCTTTCACCCGCCGGGCGTCAAACACGGACCAGAGTTCCTTGGCGGCGATCTGAGACATTGTTGCAAAGGCCGTTGGGTGTTGTTGGTTGAGTGTTGTTTGTTGCGGGTTGCGGGTTGAATGTCGTGGGTTGTGCGAGGCCTCTCGCGACGTCCCAAACGTCAACGCACAACAATCACCCCATAACAAACAACCTGCAACGATCCACTCTCACATTAGATCCACTTCGCGCTGGCGCCCTTGGCTTCGATGAGCTGCCAGAAGCGGCGGCTCCATTGCCAGAAGAGCGGGCGCTTGGCGAGCTTGAAGCGGACGTAGGCGCGTTGCCCGTTGACGTAGGCGCCGCCGGGCTCGTCGAGCACGACGTGGGCCTGGAACTGCGGCACGACGTACGTGGGCGCGTTGCGCTGGCTCGGGTCGAGCTGCCCCTCGCCGCCGCCCATTGCGCTGAGCGCCGGGCTGGGGGCGTTGGTCAGGGCGACCTCGGTCAGCACCACCGACTGCGCCTTGATGACGCCGTTGACGTCGCCGACCATCCGCACCTCGGTGTGCGTCGGCAGGCGGTCCTGCTGCTGCTGAAGGAGCTGATAATCCTCCTGCGGCAGCACCGCCTCCACGAACTGCCTGTGCGTGTCCTCGACGCGGACGACCTCTTTGTTGTCCTTGCCAACGAACTTGCCGACCAGGCTGTCCAGGTCCGCGGCGACCAGCTCACCGTCGATCGGCGCGCGGATCGTGAGCTTTTCGACCTGCTCGTTAAGCAGCGCGCCCTGCTCTCGGGTCTTCTGCAATTCCAGCGCCTTGCCCTGGGCGATGACCGGGCTGGTGGCAAGGGCCTGCATCAGTTCCGCCTGGATCTGCCGCTGCTGGGCTACGTTCACTTTCGCCTGCGTGGTGAGCGGGTCGTTGTCGAGCACGAGCAGGACGTCGCCCTTGTGGACGAAGTCGCCGTCGTGGAGCGGGCGGCTGTCGGCGCGGGTGCCGATCTGGCGGACGAACCCGGGCTGCTCGGCGTAGATCGGCCGGTCGTCAGCCCTGTCCACCGACAGGACGCCTTCGGCGTCGATGTTGACCGGGAACCGGATGATCCCGATCAGCACGACCAGCGCCGCCGCCACCGTTGCCGAGAACACGATCGCCCGCGGCCGCTTGCGGTGCAGTTCGGGGTCGGTCGCCAGGTACTTGAACAGCTTGAACGTGGGGACGAGGAACCAGGTCAGGATGCCGCTGATCGCCATCAGGGGGCCGATCACCGGGATCTCATAGGCGACGATCAACAGGATCACCAGCCCGACGAACGCGCGGTAGATCGACGAGAGGACCGCGTAGGTGAAGAGCCAGAACCGCTGCAGCGGCGGCGGCAGCGGGTGCTGCAGCTTCACTCGGAAAATGTGCCGTTTGATCAGCCCCAGCGCGTATTCGCTGCTCTTCTGCCGGAGGTTGGGGATCTCCAGGAAGTCGGACAGGATGTAGTACCCGTCGTAACGCAGCAGCGGGTTGGCGTTGAAGACGACCGTCGTGACCGACGCGATCAGCATCGCGTTGAACGCGAGCTGCGCGACGACGCTCGTGGGGTCGCCCGTCATCATCCAGATGAACGCCGCGAGCGATGCGACGAACAGCTCGACGATCATGCCCGCGGCGCCGACGAAAATCCGGTGCCATTTGTTGGGGAAGGACCAGGCGGTCGACGCGTCGACGTAGGGGGTCGGGATGAAAACCAGGAACATGATCCCCATCTCGTGACACTCGCCGCCGAACCGACGGCAGGCGAACGCGTGGCCCAGCTCGTGGACGAACTTCACGAGCACGAACACGCCGTAGAGGAGGATCAGGTTGACCGGGTTGTTGCGGATGTCGATCGAGTGCTGGGCGGCGACCTTGAGGCTGTGGCCCGGCTCGTTCCAGTAAGGCGCGATGCAGACGACGGCCGTGATCACCACCGCGAGCCAGACCAGCGCGCCCAGCTTGCTGAACAGGAACCGGTTCAGCGGCGTCCAGGTCTTGAGGAACCGGTCCGGGTCCCACAGGGGGATGCGCGGGAACAGCATGTTCATCAAGCGGTTTTGCATCTTCCGCTTGTTGAGCTGCTTGTGCCGGCGGAGCAGGACGGTGGCATCGGGGGTGACGTCGGCGTCGATCAGGTTGGCCGAGTACAGGTGCGAGAGGATCTGGATGACTTCCGGCTGGGTCGGCGCGTCGTCCTCGAGCACGCCGCCGCACAGGTCCCAGGCCTCGGCGACGGTGCGGGTCCCGTCGAGCAGCGCGACGAACCGGTAGGCCGGGTCGCTGAGCCGGTGGAACTGGTTGCCGGCCGGGTCACGGACGACGTACCACCGTTCCCTGCGGTAAAACTGCCGCGAGATCTGCGCCCCCGGCCGCAGCTTCGCCCGCAGGTTCGCCACGCGGTACCAGGATTCGGAAAATGTGGGTCGGAGCTGGAGAGTCATGATGCTCAGGAACAGAGGGTTCAGAATCGAGAGGTCAGGGTTCGGGAATTAGGGTTCAGGGTTCAGATTGGAAAGGAACGTTTCCTTGCGCACCTGAACCCTGAACGTGCGAACCCTGAACCCTCCTCTACATCCACAGCTTCACGCGGAGGAAGTCGATCAGGCGGTGCGTCCAGATCCAGGCGAGGGACCGGTTGCCCACGTCGACGCGGGCTTCGCCAGCCATGCCGGGCTTCCAGTCGGGGTGGGCGGCGAGCACGTCGGCCGGGACGTCGGCATAGACCGTGAACGTGTTCGACCCTTCCTTCGCCTCAGGCGACGGGAGGATCCGCGTCACCTTCAGCGGGAACCGGTCCATCGGCAGCGCGTCGGTCGCGAACTTGCCGCCGGCGTCGAGCTTCACGTCCTGGATGTCGCGCTCGTTGACGTTCAGCTCGGGCCGGAGCTTGTTATTGGGGGCGAGCTCGAAGAGCTCGTCGCCCAACTGCACCTTCTGTCCGATCTTCTGGCCCAGCTCGCCCTTGAGGATCGTGCCGTCCTTGGGCGCGACCACCCGGGCGCTCTTGATCTGCAACTCATACAAATCGGCCTCCGCCTGGGCCGCTTGGCGGCGGGCCTCGGCGATATTCGCGTCGGCCCTCTTGCCCGGCGTGCCGCTGGCCTTATCCCTTTCCGCCTGAGCCTCTTCGGCACGGTTCAGGGCCTCGATTTGCTTCTGGCGCAGCTCGTTGGTATCGAGCACCACGAGGACGTCACCCTTGTGAACCCTGTCACCCGGGCGAAGCGGCTGTCCGTCGGCTGTTTTGCCGACGCTCTGGATCGCACCCTCGTACGGCGCCGAGATGATCTGCTTCTCGGGTGAACCGAATTGGAACGGCGCGCTCACGTGGTACATCGGCCGGTAGAGGAACACGAACAGCAGCACGATGATCGACGCGGCGGTGATCACCTTGGCCAACATGTACCGCGGGCCGGTGATGTGCTCGACCTGCTCGCGGAGGCTGAGGCCCGCCTTGGTGACCAGGTAACGGTCGTTCTGATACCGGTCGTAAAGCTGCGGCGCGAGGATCTCGACGGCCACAGCCAGGCCGTTGGCCACCTGCGGGCTGATTTGCGTATTGGGGAGGAACTCGATCGTGATCACGCCGCACACTTCGGCGCGGTTCCGCAGCGGCAGCGACAGGACGATGTTCCCGCCCTGCGAGCGGGACAACGCGGCGGCCTCGCGGGTCACGTTCTCCGAGCTCTTGCCGGCCGGATCGTAGGAGACGATCTCCTCCTGGTCGGCGCACTCCTCCATCACCCGCTGAATCGTAACGATCAGTTCCTGCTTCTTGTCGAACTCTTCGGTGTGGGAGAGGGCCTTGACCTTGATCCGCTCGCCCTTGAGCCAGCCGAGCGAAACGCGGCTGGCGCCGGAACGGTTGGCCAGTTCGTTACAGAGGTTGGTTGCGGCCTGGTCGAAGCCCTCGGCGGTGGCGGCGGCGGTCGCCAGTTGCAGCACGTGCTGGTGGCTTTCGGCGATTGAGCGGGTCTGTTCCGAGGAGTGCCGCAGCGCGAACAGCTCGAAGTACCCGGCCACGAGCTGCATCGATTGCAGCCGCTGCTTGGCCCGGTCGAGGTTCATGCAGCGGGTGATGACGGCCGAAACCGCCACCGCCTGCCCCTCGGCGCGGAGGATCGTTACCAGGCAATACTGGGTCTCGGGCTGGTAGACCTCGCTGGGGTTCGACAGCTCGATCGCCCCGTCCTTGCCGCCGGTGACGCACGGCTTGATGAGCTCCATGAAGGCCTTGAGGGCGGCCTCACGGACCTCGGGCGTGCTGGCGTCCGGGCGGACGTGGGCGATCGGCCGGAAGCCGAACCCCTCGCCGTTGCGATCGATGATGAAACCCGCGGCTTCCGTGCCGGCGACGGTGGTCGCCTGGGTCGTGATCAGCTCGTTCAGGAACGCCGGCAGGTTGGGTGCGTCCAACAGTTTTTGCACCATCGGCGCCCGGGCGATCCCTTGGTGCCTCTGCTGCCCTTCTTGTTCCTGTTCCGATCCCTGGTCCGATGATTCAACAATTCCTGAAGCCACGGCCTTGGACCTCCGATTCTCTGGTGTTCACGTTCGCCGACAGATTTGCTTGCTTGCTTGCCCGCCAGTGCCTTGTTCCGCACATGGCATGCAAGCTTCCACGCCTGCCCCACGATTTGCGCTCGTTACCGGCTGGCGCTCACCCTTGCCGAGGCGGCCTGGCTGGGCGCCATCAGATTATCCGGCAGCTTCACCGTCACCTGCAAGCCCGCACTGCGCATCTCGGGGTTGGGCATCTCGAGCTGCACGTGCTCGAAGTTGCTCTGCGGGTCCGCCTCGGGCTTGATGAAGTGGACCGTCGCATCGTGCCAGGCGCCCTTCTCGCCCTCGTCGACGTAGCGGACCTTGAGCGGCGTCTTCATGCCCGACGCCTTCAGCCGGCTGACCACGTCGGCCGGCAGGTCCACCTCGACGTAGACCACGTCGTTCTTGACGACTGTGATCGCCGGGTGCTGCGTGTCGGCCAGTTCACCCTCGTGCGTGGCGATTTCGGAAATGACGCCATCCGTCCGGGCGAACATCTGCTTCTGATGGATCTTCGCCTCGGTCGCGGCCACATCGTACGTCGCCTTTTCCCGATTTTCCTTCGCGTGCTTCACCTTGAGCGCGTCAATGGTGACCTTCACCTCGGCGTCGTCGTACTCGCTCGGGCTGATCGAGTGCTGGGCGAAGAGCTGTTTCTTGCGTTCGAAGTCGATTGCGTCGGCCTTAAGCTGCGCCTCTTCGGCCTCCACCTCGAGCGTGGAGTTGGCAATCAACTGGGCCGCCTTCAACTGCGCCTCATCGACGGACGTGTTCTGCTGGGCGATGAGCTGCCCGGCCTTCACGGCTTCGCCTTCCTTCACCAGGATCTTGTCGATCACGCCCGGCACGTCGAAGTTCTGCGCCCGGCGCTCGATCGGGGCGGTGTGCCCCTGAAACGTGTTGTTCAGTGACGCGGTCGAGTCGTCAGCGGCCGAGGCCGCCATCGACAGCCCGGCCAGGCTCAGCCCGGCCAACAGGGCCTTGGCATACGCGGATCGGAGCGTGAAAGGATATTGCATCAGTCGTTGCCCTCGGGGGCGAAGCTCGCCGCCACAAATAAGATACACGCAATTCAAGTCGAAAGCGGACCCAAGAGACGGATCTGCTGACCTGGGCGGCCGAAACGCCCGGCCTGTCCCCGCGATACTGCAAGAAACCGCTACCGTTCAGGATCGACGCCCGGGCCTTCTCCGCTTGAGACTTCAACCCGCGACCCGGCCCACCCTTATTCTGCCGCGAATCGCGGATCTTACCAATCGGACCCCGGATATCTTAAACCAAAACGGGCGAGTTAGAGAGTTTTTTTACGCCCCTCGTGGTGCGGGGTTCTCCGGAAACCAAATTATCGGTCGGCGGCTTGCCCGCCCCCGCCGGCCCCGCTACGGTTCAGCCGATTTTACCGGTCGTGGGCCGACCGGATCGTCGCACCCGCCTTGGCGCAAACGCTTGAAGGAGTTGCATGTTCCGCCTGACTCCCACCGTGTTGGCCGCGTTGCTTGTAATGTGCCTCGCATTTGCCAAAGGGGCAAGCACCGCATCGCCCGACCTGTCGACCCCGAAAAAGGCGGCGTTGGCGTTCGCCCGGGCGATTGAGGCGGGCGACGTCGCCGGGGCCGAGGCCGCCTCGACCGGGTCGGCGGAGGACGTTCGCATCCTTCACCTGATTGCGAACATGGTCAGCGCCGCCCGCCAGCTTCGGGACGCCGGCGTGGCCCGGTTCGGCGAAGCGGGCAAGACGATCGTCAGTTGCGACTCGATGGCCAACCTGTCCCAGCAGATCGAAACCGCCGACGAACACATCACCGGCGACACCGCCACCGTCCTCCATCGCTACGAAGTGGACCCGATGAAGCTCCGGCGCAACGCCGACGGCCAGTGGAAGGTCGACCTCGCCTCGATGTCGGACAAAGACACCAAGAGCCGGGTGATCCCCCGCGTGCAGAAGGTGCTCTCAGCCGGCGCCGCCGACATCCGCGCCGGCAAATACCGCACCGCCGCCGACGCCAACGATGCCATCGGCCAACAGATGTTCGCCATCATCTCCGAACCGACAACGCGGCCGGCGCGATCCGATGCGCTGAAGTGATTCGCGGGGAACGGGTTCTCCTCTTCTTGGGTGGCATGGGCATGTACTCATGCCCGTGTCTTGCGATCGAAGAGACCACGGGCATGTGTACATGCCCATGCCACCCGAGGAAAGCTGTCGCTCGCTATTCCATCCCCAGTCGCTTCTTCCACGCTTCGAGTTGATCAAGGAACGGCTGCCCGCCCGCCGCACCGGCGCTGCGGTAGCGCTTCACGACGTTCTGAGCGCCCAGCGCGCTGTACACCTCATCCGTCACGCTCACCGTGGCGCCATGGGCTTTGAGGACGTCGTTGATCTCAGCGACCGAGAGCTGCGACAGGGCGTGTTTCCCCTGTTTCTCGCATTGTGCGACCAAAGTGCCCACGATGTGGTGGGCCGTGCGGAACGGGATGCCCTTCGTCACGAAGTATTCGGCGAGCGACGTCGCGTCGAGGAACCCGCGGTCGAGCGTCGGCTCGATCCGCTCCTTGTCGTAGCTGGCCGAGTTCACGATCGCGGCGGCCATCGTCAGGCAACTGCTCACGGTGTCGTAGGCGCGGAAGACGATCCGCTTGTCCTCCTGCAGGTCGCGGTTGTAGCCGATCGGCAGGCCCTTGAGGATCGTCATCAGCGCAAACAGGTCGCCGTAGACGTTCCCGCACCGCCCGCGGATCAGCTCCAACATGTCCGGGTTCCGCTTCTGCGGCATCATCGAGCTGCTGGTCGTGAACCGGTCCGCGATCTTGATGAAGCCGAACTCCGTGGTCATGTAAATGATCCACTGCTCGGCCCAGCGGGAGAGGTGCTGGGCGATCATGGCACAAACAAACATGAAGTCGCACGCGCGATCCCTCGACGCGGTCGACTCGATGCTGCTGAGTGGCCCACTGGCAAAGTACGGGAGCGGTTGGTCGTCTCGACCTTCAAGCAGCGACGCCGTCATTTCTGTGTCGATCGGCAAAGAGGTACCTGCAATGGCCCCACTCCCCAACGGGCTATCGACCCAAACTTCCGCGATCGCTTCCACTCGAACCAAGTCGCGATAGAACATGGTAAGCCATGCCAAGCATTCCGCTCCGGCAGAAATGGGCTGCGCCCGTTGGAGGTGCGTGTACGATGGCATCACCACGCCGGCCGACGCTTCAGCGAGGATAATGAAGTTGGATATCAGGAGCCGAAGGTCTCGGCGGAGTTCAACTGCGGCCGTCTGCAACCAAACACCCAGGTCAAGCGCCACCTGATCATTCCGGCTCCTCCCCGTATGCAGCTTCCTTCCCGGCTCGCCGACACGGTTGATCAGTTCGGCTTCGACGACCATGTGGATGTCTTCGAGGCTTTCGTCGAAGTGGAAGTTGCCGGACTCGATGTCGCGCTCGATCGACTTGAGCCCATCGACGATCGCGTCCCGCTCGGCGTCGGTGATCAGCCCGACCTTCGCCAGCATCGTCGCGTGTGCGATCGACCCGGCGATGTCGTGCTTGTACAGCCTCCGGTCGTAGCTGATCGATTCGACGAACGACTGGGCCAATGCATCGGTCGCCTCGCCGATGCGGGCCTGCCAGGATTTGGGTGTGGGCGTAGTTTCGGACATAGGGGCGGGATTGTAGTCGCGAATGGGCGGTCTGTTGAGGGGTGCGCGACGGACGACGCTTCCCAATGCGAGGCTCGCCCCCAGCACGCTTGGCGCAAGGTTTAGCCGGCAGGCATGCCTGCCGGCTACACACGGGCGCAATCAGACTCCGGGAATCGCTCGCACGAACGACCAGTTCTGCAACGGAAGGCCCTCTTTGATCGGATGACGGTTCACGTAATCGATCGCCGCGCGAAGCTGTCCGACGTCGTTGACGTAAACCGACCACGACCCTTCCGCCCACGGGCTGGGCGGCGCTTCCTCCGGCGCGACGAAGCGCGCCAGCGGGTGACAGCCCGACGCGCGCATCGCCTGGGTCGCGCGGCCTTTGAATTTGCCCACCACCTGCTCGATCGTCTTTTCGCGATGTCGCGCGACGACCGCGTGCGCGTGGTCAAACCCGATG
>DASXMX010000230.1:0-7608 GCA_036495445.1 Tepidisphaeraceae bacterium | reverse complement strand
CCGACGGCGCGCCCGGCGCGAAACCGCCCAGCGGCTACGCCGACCGCTCGTCCGGCGGGCGATCCCTTTCCATCGCTTCCCGTTCGCCCGCGCTTCCAAACACCGAACGGGGTGACCGTTTAGGCGAGATCTGCCGGCGGCATCTCGCAACACGGGGGCGAGGAACGGGGTATCGAAGGAGGCCGATAGGTCAGTCGCTGGGTTCTGATGGTGCCGCCTCAGATCACGAATTCAATGCCTCGCATGTCGCTACGGCTCATTTGGGTTCTCCTCTCGCTCGCTCTGATCCTGCCGCGCGTCGCCGTTGCGGAGCAGCAGGCGCCCGCGCGCGGCGATGCATTGGCGCCGGCGCTGCTCACGTTGAAGGCGGACTGCTTCGGCTGCCACAATCCCGAGAAGAAAAAGGGCGGGCTGGTCCTCACGTCGCGGGACGCGATTCTGCGCGGCGGCGATGACGGGCCGGCGATCGACTTGAAGGAGCCAGGGAAGAGCTTGCTGGCCCGGGCGCTGGATGCGGATGCGGACCCGCACATGCCGCCGAAGAAGCAGTTGCCGCCGGAGCGGATCGCGGCGTTGGTCGAGTGGATCGGGCGGGGCGCGCCGTGGGATGAGCGAGTGTTGGCCGATGCGGCGCCGTCGACGCAGCCCGTGAAGTTGTCGCCGCTGCCGGCGAGCTATCAGCCGGTGCTGGCGATTGCCCTGTCGCCCGACGGGCGACGACTTGCGGCGGGGTGTGGCAGCAAGGTTTACGTGTACGACCTGAGCGGGCCGGAGCATCCGATGCATCGCGTGCTCGAGGGGCTCCGCGACGCCGTGCAGTCGATTGCATGGAGTCCCAACGGACATTGGCTAGCGGCGGGGGGCTACCGGCGGGCGCTGGTGTGGGACCTGCAATCCGACCAGCTGCCGCTCGAACTCGCGGGCCTGACGGGCCGCGTCACGGCGATGCTGTTCCTGCCGGATCAAACGCTCCTCGCCGCGGACGGCGAGGCGGCCGCGCCGGGGCGGATCTGCGTTTATCATTTGTCGGACTACTTGGCCCCGGAACCGAGGGTGCAGGCACCCCCGGCTTTCGGGGAGCCCGTTGGGAAAGCCGGGGGTGCTTGCACCCTCGGCCGTCGTGCTGAAACCGTTCCTGAGCCGCGAACTGTGCTTTCCGCGGCACATGCCGATTCGATCTTCACCCTCGCGGCGAGCCCCGATGGCGCCTTGGTCGCCTCCGGCGGGGCGGACAAGGTCGTCAAGCTGTGGGAGGTCCCGAGCTTCCATGAAGTGGGGCGGCTCGAGGGGCACTCGGGCCACATCCTCTCGCTGGAGTTCAAGGCCGACGGGTCGGCGCTGGCCTCCGCGGCAGCCGACAGGGAGATCAAGATCTGGGACCCCAAGACGCGCGCGCAGAAGGTGACCGTCGGCCCGAACACGGTCGCCCTCACCGCGATCGGGTGGGCCGGCGACCGCCTGTTCGCCGCGGGCGAGGACGGCATTGTCCACGATGGGCCGGCAACCAGCGCCGACCTCGGCACCGCCTGGCCCGCGGCCGCCGACGTCCTCTACTGCCTCACCGTCAGCGCTGACGGGAAGCACGTCTACGGCGGGTGCCACGACGGCGCCGTCTACGTGTGGAACGAAGGCGGGAAATTGGAAGGCAAGCTTGTTCCACCCGCCCGTTAGCGGTCTTCCGTCCGGGTGGCACGGACGTGTACTCATGTCCGTGGCGTTGCCCGCGGGATCGCCACGGACAAGAGTACTTGTCCGTGCCACACCAAAACGGGACGGTACGAGCCACACCGGCGGGCCGGGTCGGTTGCGCGCATCCTCCGATATTGACTAACCGACCCGACGATAACCCGCCAACAACGCTTTGACTCGGGAATATGGAATGGAGTCATGTCGTTGCGTCGGCGATCCACCACGCTTGCTCTGGCGCTGCTGATGCTCGCCGTGCTGACGCCGTGCATTGGTTTTGCGGCGATGCCCGCGCCGCCGGCCGTCATGGCATCCGCGTCGGAGATTTCGCTGGCAGCGGGCACGACGCACCGGATTCTCGTCACCGCCGCACTCGAGGGCGGGCTGGAGGTCGACGCGACCCGTCGGGCGGCGTTCACGTCGGACAATCCCGCGGTCACGACGATTGATCCCGATGGTCGAGTCCACGGCATCACTCCGGGAAGTGCGACCATCTCTGCGACCGTGCAAGGAATGACGGTTCGAATTCATGTGACGGTGACGCCCGCGCGGGGCTCGGGGATCAGTTTTGTCAACGACATCCTGCCGGTGCTGAGCCGGGCCGGGTGCAACGCCGGGGCGTGCCACGCCAAGCCGGAGGGGCAGAACGGGTTTAAGTTGTCGGTTTTCGCGTTTGATCCGAAATCGGACTATCGTGCGATCGTGAAAGGGGACCGGGGCCGTCGCGTGTTTCCTGCGGCGCCTGAGGAAAGCCTGCTGCTCAAGAAGCCGACCGCCGCCATCCAGCACGGCGGCGGACAGCGGATCCAGCGCGACGCGCCCGCCTATCGATTGATCAAGACGTGGATCGAGCAAGGGATGCCGTACGATCAGCCGACCGATTCGGCGCTGCTGTCGGTGAATGTTTACCCGTCGGACCGGCGATATCCGCGGAACGCCACCCAACCGCTGCTGGTGACCGCCCGCTATGCCGACGGCTCGGTCCGCGATGTCACGGCCCTGGCCGATTTTCTCTCGACCGAGAAGGACATCGCCCGCGTCAATGAAGACGGACTCGTTGCCGTCGGACAGACGACCGGCGAAAGCGTGATCGTCGCGCGGTACATGGGGCAGGTCGCGATCTCGCGGGTCACCGTGCCCGCCGACTCGCACGTGCCCGAGTCGGCCTACGCGGCGCTGCCGGTCAACAACTTCATCGACCGCGCCGTCTACGCCCGCCTGCGACGGATGGGCGTGGTGCCGTCCGATGGCTGCACCGATTCGGAGTTCATCCGCCGGGCCTCGCTCGATGCGATCGGCGTGCTGCCCAAGCCGGATGAGGTGCGGGCGTTTCTTGCCGACGCCAACCCGCAGAAGCGAAATGAATTAATCGACCGGCTGCTGCAGAACCCCGCCTACGCGGATTACTGGGCGACCAAGTGGGGCGACCTGCTGCGGCCCAACACGCTGCGCGTCGGCGTGAAGCCGGTCTACCTGCTCGACCGGTGGCTCCGCGACAGCTTCCGCCAGAACAAGCCGTACGACCAGTTCGTCCGCGAGGTCCTCACCGCCCAGGGGAGCACGCATCGATACGGGCCGGTCGCGGTCTTCCGCAACCGGCGCGAGCCGGCCGAGATCACCACGCTGGTCAGCCAGGTGTTTCTCGGCGTGCGGATGGAGTGCGCCAAGTGCCACCACCATCCCAACGAGAAGTGGAGCCAGTCGGACTTTTACCAACTGGCCGCCTGTTTCGGCCAGCTCCGCCGGGCCGGGCAGGGGATCTCGGCGCCGATCTCCGGCGAAGCGGAGTTCATTCGCTTCGGCCCAAGCGACCCGGTGCGACACCCGTTGACGGGCGAAGCGCTCGCCCCCAAGGCCCCGGACGGGCCGGAGTTCGCGATCGACCCGAGCCAGGACCCGCGGGCCGAGTTCGCCGACTGGCTCACGCGGCCCGAGAACCCGTTCTTCGCGCGCGAGATCGTGAACCGCGTCTGGGGCGAGCTGATGGGCCGCGGCATCGTCCATCCGGTCGACGACTTCCGCGCGTCCAACCCGCCCTCGAACGAACGGCTCCTCGATGAACTGGCGAAGGACTTCGTCGATCACGGCTATGACCTGAAGCAACTGATCCGCACGATCATGCGGTCGCGCGTGTATCAATTGAGTTCGACGCCAAGCGATTCCAACCTGGCGGACACGCGGAACTTCTCGCGGTCTTACCGCCGCCGCCTGCCGGCCGAGGTGCTGCTGGACGCCGTCTCCGATTGCACCGGTGTGCCGGATTCGTTCGACGGCCTGCCGCCCGGGTCGCGGGCGATGCAGACGTGGAACAACAAACTGCCGAGCAACTTCCTCGACGCGTTCGGGCGGCCCAATTCCAGCGCCGACTGCCCCTGCGAGCGCGACCGGGGGACGAGCGTCGTTCAGGCGCTGCACCTGATGAACTCCGAACGGCTGGAGGCGAAGATCGCCGACCCGGCGGGGCGCGTCGCGGCATTGGTGAAATCGGACCGCTCGCCCGAGCAGATCGTGACGGAGCTGTACCTGACCGCCTACTCGCGATTGCCGAACCAGGAAGAGTTGGCCGCCGCGTGCGCCGCGTTCAAATCGCCCGGCGCGACGCGACAGACCGCGGCCGAGGACGTGTTGTGGGCGCTGATTAACTCGGCGGAGTTCGTGTTCAACCATTGAGTCGAGCCGGAGGACCGGGCCGTGTCAAAGATCCACTGCAATTGTGAGGGCGTCGCCCGCCGCGACTTTCTGAAGCTCGGCCTCGGCTCGCTGGCCGGGCTGGGGTTCGTCGACCTGCTGCGCCACCGCGCGCTGGCCGCCGACTGGGGCGGGGCCGCGAAGCCGAAGGCCGGCGCCGCCGGCAACATCAACTGCATCCTCATCTGGCTGGACGGCGGCCCGAGCCACTACGAGACGTTCGACCCGAAGCCGGACGCGCCGGCCGAGATCCGCGGCGAACTTAAGCCGATCCGAACCAAAACGCCCGGCGTCCACTTCTGTGAATCGCTGCCGAAGCTCGCCGGCGCCTCGGACAAGTTCACGGTGATCCGCTCCGTCTGCCACAAGGACCCGAACCACGGCGGCGGGAACCATTACATGATGACCGGCTCGCCGACGCCGGTCCCCGTCGGGTGCGGCGCGTTCGTCACGTTCCACCCGTCGTACGGGTCGGTGGTGTCGTACACGCGGGGCGTGCGGAACGGGCTGCCGGCATACATGTCGCTGCCGCAGATGTCCCGCTCCGGCGGGCCAAACTTCCTGGGGGCGCGGCACGCGCCGTTCATCATCAGTGGCGACCCGAACCGGAAGGACTTCAAAGTCCGCGATGTCGTGTTGCCGCGGGGAATCAGCGAGGGACGCTCCGAAAGCCGCCGGCATCTGCGGGCGGAGCTGGATCGGATGCGCCGATTCATCGACGCCGCGGCCGACGACCCGGCGGTGGGGTTCGACGATTTCTATCGCCAGGGCGTTGACCTCGTCACCTCGCCCAAGGCCCAGGCCGCGTTCGACATCTTGACCGAGCCGGACGCGACCCGCGACCTGTACGGCCGGACCGATTTCGGCCAGCGGCTGCTCCTGTGCCGCCGCTTGGTGGAAGTCGGCGTGTCGTTCGTCACCTGCTACTTCGGCGGATGGGATCACCACACGAAGATTTTCGAGAGCTTCCGCGGGCCGAACGCCGCGAAGCTTGACCAGGGCATCGCGGGGCTCATGACGGATCTCGCGCAGCGCGGGCTGCTCGAAAACACACTGGTCCTGTGCCTCGGCGAATTCGGCCGCACGCCCAAGGTGAACAAGGACGCCGGCCGCGACCACTGGCCGCACGCGATGTCGATCCTCGCGGCCGGTGCCGGCATCCCCGGCGGGCAGGTCGTCGGCGCGACCGACGCCAAGGGATACTACGCCAGCGAGAGCGTCCATTCGCCCGAGGACTTCGCCGCATCGTTGTACACCAAGCTCGGGATCGACCCGACCCAGATGCTGCAAAACACCGCGGGCCGCCCGGTGCAACTCGTGAACGGCGGGCGCCCGATCAAGGAGTTGTTCGCGTGAGCCGGGGTGTCGGCCGGTGCAGTCGATGTTCTCCACTTCTCCCTCTCCCGGTACGCCGGGAGAGGGTTGGGGTGAGGGATTACCGCGCTAGCGTCCTTCTTCGAGAGAGCAGAGCCGCGCGGCCAACCCCCACCCGACCCTCCCCGGAGTACCGGGAGAGGGCATTCCAGGGCCGGCACTTATCCGGCGGATCGCCTTCCTCCTCACCTGTCTCGTCGTCGGGATCTCGCTCGCTCGTGGCGCTGCGCCGGAGATTGATTACGCCTTTCCCTCGGGCGGCCGGCAGGGTACGACATTCGACGTGGAAGTCGGCGCGACGGCCGCCGCCAAAATCAGCCCCTGGCCGGCAAAGGTCTGGGCCGATGCGCCCGGCATCACGTTCGAAGCGGGCGCCGCGAACGGCACGTTCAAGGCCGCGATCGCGAAGGACGCGCCCGTCGGCCCGCACCTGATCCGCGTCTACAACGCCGACGGCACGTCCTCGCCGCACGTATTCGTCGTGGGCCGTCACGCGGAGGTCCTGGAGAGGGAGCCGAACGACGACGCGCGCAAGGCGCAGCCGATCGACGCCCTCCCGGCGATCGTCAACGGGCGGCTGGAAAAGCCCGGCGACGTCGATTCGTTCTCCGTGCAGGTCGAGGCGGGCCGGTGGATCGTCGGCGAACTGCAATGCCGGCGGCTCGGCGCGCCGATCGATCCCGCACTTCACCTGCTCGACCCCGATGGCAACGAGGTCGCATTCAATCACGACACCTTCGGCCTCGACCCGCTGATTGCCTGCCGCGCGGTTCGACCGGGGCGTTACGTCGTGCAGGTCGTCGGCTTCGACTACCCGCCGTCGACGAACGTGCGGTTTGCCGGGTCGAAGGCGGCCGTCTACCGCCTGCTGCTGACGACCGGCCCGTACGCCCGCTACGCCTTTCCCGCCGGGCTAAAACGTGGTCAGAAGGCTGCGCTTCAAATCGGCGGATGGAACCTCGGCGAATCGGGCACGCGGACGAGCGTCGAATTCGACGCTATCGGCCTTCCCGCCCACCTGCCATTCAAGCTCCTCACGGTGCCAGATATCGACAACTCGTTGCCGATCGCGCTGGGCGATTGCCCGGAGCGTTCGTTTGATGCCGACGAATACGAACCGGGCAAGCCCCGCGACGTGAAACCGCCCGTCACACTCAACGGGCGGCTCGCGCACGCCGGGGAGACGCACCGCTACCGCTTCATGGCCTTAAAGGGACGCCAATACCACTTCGCCCCGGCTCCGTTCTTGTCCGATTTGCCCGTCCGCCCCGCGCTCGTTCTCGAAGACGCTCACGGCGCCGCGATAGCCCGAGGCGAAGGCGCCGAGGCCGGCGACGCCGCCGCCATCGAATGGACTGCTCCCGCGGACGGGACGTACACGCTTGCCGTGTCGGACCTGTATCACGAGGGCGGCGACGAATCCGTCTATCGGATCGAGATGCGGCCCGTGACGCCCGATTATCGGGCCACGCGGGCCGCGGACGCGTTGAAGCTGGAGGCCGGCAAGTCGGCCCCGCTCAAGGTGACGATCGCGCGCGAGGGCGGGTTCGCGGCGCCGGTCGAAGCCGTCCTGACGGGACTTCCCGCAGGGGTCACCGCGACGACGTCCGGCGCGACGATCGCGGGAGAGCTGACGCTCACGCTCGCCGCGGCCCCGGGCGCGGCTCCGGCGAACGTGCCGCTGCGCGTCCTCGCGGTTGCAGCGGATCCCGATGACCCGCGGCCGCGGGTCGCGACATTCGCCCTCGCCCCCGATTCGCTGGTCCCCGCCTGCGACACGATCTGGCTCACCGTCGTTCCCCGCCCGCCCGCCACCCAGCCGTAAGGTCCGCTTTATAGCGGACTGGATCTCCACCGCAG
>DASXMX010000229.1:0-4674 GCA_036495445.1 Tepidisphaeraceae bacterium | reverse complement strand
GCACGCACGAGCTGATCGTCACACCCTATTCGGGCCGGGACGGGACGGGCAACCGCGGCAACCCGCTGGCCCTCACGTTCAACGTGATCGACAGCAGCCCAGTGCCGGCGCCTGTGCGCGTGAACGCCGGTGGCCCGCAATACGTCGACGCGACGGGCGAACTGTTTGCCGCGGACAGCGGGTTTCACGGCGGGAACACGGGCAGTTCCGCGACGTTCACCCCGACGGGCACGGCCGACCCCACGCTGTTTCGCACGTGGCGGGAGGGCAAGTTAATCGACTTCTCCCAGGACGTGGCGGCCGGGGTTTACACCGTCAGCCTCTATTTCGCCGACCCGGTCTCCACCGGCCCGGGGATGCGGGAATTCGACGTCTGGGCGAATGGCCAGCGCGTGCTCACGCATTACGACATTGCCGCGGACGTCGGGCCGGACGCGGCGGCGGTTAAGACGTTCCAGGTCACCAGCCTGTACGGAGGCATCGACCTCAATTTCCGCGGGTACATCGGCAAGGCGGTCGTCAGCGCGGTGGAAGTGATCGCGGCGCGAACGCCGACCGACCCGGCGCCGGTCTACGCGAACGCGGGCGGTCTGACTTACACGGATTCATTGAGCCGGCACTTCGATTCGCTGGGGTGGTCGGACGGAACAACGGCGCAGGCGCCGGTTACGCTTTCGAACACGCCCGACGCGCCGCTGTTCGACAACTATCGCACGGGGTCGAGCTTTACCTTCAGCCGGGCTGTGGCGCCGGGCAACTACGAGTTGCTCCTCGACTTCACGGAGCCGACGTTCACCCAGCCGGGCCAGCGCGTCTTCGACGTGTCGGCGGACGGGCAAACCCTGCTCGACCACTTCGACATCGTGCAGGACGCCGGGGCGAACCAGGCGGATGTGAAGGCGTTTACGATTCACGTAGCAAATGGCCCGCTCGTTCTGACTTTCCACGGAGACGTGGGCGACGCGATCGTTTCGTCGGTCGTGCTCATTCCCACCGACGTGCCGGCTGCCGCGCTGCCTTACTCGATCAACAGCGCATCGGACGCCGTCAAGCGGCAACAGGACCAGAACAACCTGCGGGTGTTGGGAATGGAGCTCTGGTCTTACTCCAACGCGCAAACCCGCAATGGCTCGAAGTTCCCTGATGACCTGAATGCCCTCGCAGCCGGCGGCTTCGTTGACCGGCTGGTACACCTCGAAGATCCGCGTTCGGCGACGGCCCCGCCCCGGGGCGAGATGTCCCGGTTGGAAGGGCTTGCGTGGGTGCGCACACTCAATGACTACATCTATTTGGGCAAGGGGCAACGGTCCAACACGGTTCTGCCGAATTCGATCATGGGTTACGAGAATCCGGACCGGGTCGTGGGCGACATCGACGTTCTTTACGGGGACGGGCATGTCGCAACCCTCACGCGTGCGCAGTTGTCGCAGGCCTTGGGCGTGCCGATTGGCGATCCGACCCATGCCCCGCCCCCCGGCGTGCCCGGGTCGGGCGGTGTGGCCGATCCGCAGGTGCTGGCCAGCGCCGCAAACCTCGCGCGGATCGGACAAGGGCTGGATCAATACGTACAACTCTACAGCCACAACGGCGGCGGCTTTCCGCCGGACCTGGCCACGCTCGTGACGTATTCGAACCTGACCGCCGCGACGTTTGTCAACCCGCGTGAACCGAATCCCGTCACGCCACCCACGCTGACCCGCAATCAACTGCCCGCGTGGGTCGCAGCACATTCGGATTACGTGTACGTCGGCGCGCACAAGCGGTACTCATCTTCGCCGGACGCCTTGCTCGCTTACGAAAACCCGGCCGGGATGAAGGGCGGGCTGCTCATGCTCTTTGCCAACGGTCGCGTCGAGTTCCGAGAGATGCGATGGGCGTTGGAGACTATCGCGCGCGATCAATCGATGCCGAACCCGCCGTTGTGACCCGCTGCTCGATCCTATGGGAGGGCGAGCCCGATTTGTCATCCTGAGCGCAGCGAAGGATCTCGGAGTCACTCGCGTCGGATCGCGGCGTCCAGTTCCGTAGGCATCCAGCTCCGCAGCAGATCGGGCAGCTCGTCGGCCCATTCGTCGAGGCTGTGGCGTTCCCCGGGATGAGCCCGGGCAGGCTGGCCAAAATCGTTCACGCTCGATTGTGCCGAACCGCGACATCGCCTGACGCCGCCGCGGAGGAGTGACGCTCGCCGGAAGGGACAAGGGGTGGCGGCGGCCCGGATTGTCCGCCGCCACCAGCAACCGAGCACAGCGTCCGTGACTGCCGCTCTACACCGGTACGATCACCATCTCCTCCTTCGGGACCTTGGCGATGAGGCTCTCGTCGATCTTCAGGTGGGCCGCCACCAGTTCCGGCGGGAGGTGGCTGATCCACCCAGCGAGCGAGATGTCCTCGTACCGATCACTCCTGAAGATCTCCATGAACTCCAATTCACCGTCGCCGGTGTTCTCAATGTAGTGCGGCAGCGACTGCTGGATATAACCGACGTCGCCGGCGTGGAAGTCGATCGTGCGCGCCTTCCCGCCGCCGATGAAGACGGTCATCCGGCCCTGGCCCCTGGTGTAGTACTGCCACTCGTCGGCGTTCGGGTGCCAGTGGAGCTCGCGCAGCCCACCCTGCTTGAGCGTGACCAGGGCCGCCGCGACGGTCTTGGAGACCTTGAACTTCGAGGAATCGACGATGCGCACCTCGCCCCCCTGCCGGGTGACGTTCGGCTTCATCGCCCGCATCTTGAAATCGAATGGATCGGGCGGCGCGCCGCCCGGGCCGGTCGCGGCGCGCTGGTCCTCCTCCAACGACTTGGGCTGCGGCGCGTTGAAGATGTAAAGCTCCTTCTTATGCATCTGCTGCACCACCGACATCGGCCAGCTCAGGTTCTTGGCGATCACGTCGGGCGGCGTGTGGCCGAGCCAGTCGGTGATCAGGAACGTGTCGAACTCGCTGAAATTCCCGTCGTCAAAGACGAGCAGGAACTCGCACCCGTCTTCGAGCCCCTGGATCGAGTGCGGCACGCCGCCGGGGAAGTACCAGAGGTCGCCGGGGCCGACGTCGCTCACCTGCGAATGCCCGTAGGCGTCGACGCCCGTGATGCGGGCGGTCCCATCGAGCATGAAAGCCCACTCGGCCGGCACGTGCCAGTGGAGCTCGCGGACCGCGCCCGGCTCCAGCCGCATGTTCACGCCGGCGAGCGTCTTGGAGATCATCAGGTCGCGCACCGTCACCTGCCGGGCCCAGCCGGCCCCGCGGGAGACGCGGTTGTGGCCGAACGCAAACGGGAAGCGGAAGTTGTTCACGTCGCCGGAGTCAGTCGGGGGCGGGAACCAGGAGCTGGGGTTCTCGTCGACGATCGGCTTGTTCTCGGGCCCCGGGTCGGTGGGCGGCTTGCCGCCCGACGTGTTCTGCGAGTAGGTGTCGGACGCGGGCGACTGCGATTGCTGCGCGCCGGCCATGGCCGTGACCAGTGCCGCCGTGCTGATTCCCGCCACCATCGTCCGGCGGGTGACCCGATCCGCGTGCGTTGGTCCTTCAAACTGCTCGACTCTGAGTTCGTCGCTCATACGTTCCGCCTCTGCAAAATGGGGCCGACGTTTACGAGGAGGCCGCGTGCTGTTCGCGCGGTTAAACGAGTGACCATACGCCTGCCGGCTGCATCAGGGGGACTCACGAAATCTGCGGTGGTGTATCTCACTTTCGGCATAGTTGGCGCGGTACGGATCAGGCCGTTTCATGAGGCAAGACCACGGACCCGCGGCCCGGCTCTTTGGCAGGGCGAGGCCCCTGCGGACGGAGGCCGCGCTGAAGCGTTTCGAGCAGGTCGAATTCGTTTGCGATCAGTTCATAAGACCGCCTTCGTGCGGCGTGGTCGTAAAGGATGTTGACGATTAGCACTTCCTCCGCACCGTATTCCTGGGTAACGGTTTCAATCCCCGCGCGAACGGTGGCGGGCGAGCCGGCGATGATCCGGCGATGTGCCGGCAGTGCCGTCACCGGGCCGCCCTCGGCGGCGAGGAACTGTAGCGCCTCCTCGACGGACGGGACTGGGGTCAGTTTTCCCCGGTGCATCAGGGTCATGAGCATGCGGAAGCTTGCGGAGAGCCGCTGCCCTTCGTCGTCGGTTTCCGCACAGATCGCCCACGTCGCGACGGCAACACGCGGCTCGCGGAGCGCGTCGGAAGGAACGAAGCGCTCCCGGTATCGCGCGGCGAACGCCGCCCCGGCCGGGTTGATGAAATCGGCAAACGCGTACGGCAGGCCCCGCTCGGCCGCCCAGATCGCGCTTTGCGATGACGAGCCCAGCAGCCACGGCTCCGGCATATGAGGCCGGCCGGGCAGCGTCGTCGCCAGCCGCGCGAACGGGTGATCGGCAGGCATGCGGCCCCGCAGGTAGGCGAGCATCTCATCCAGTTGATCGGGGAAATCGTCCGGCGACCGCGTGCGGCGGTCCCGCTGCAGCGCAACGGCGGTTACCGAATCCGTTCCCGCGGCCCGGCCGATCCCCAGGTCGATCCGATCCGGATACATCGCGGCCAGCGTGCTGAAGTTCTCCGCCACTTTCAGCGGGCTGTAGTGCGGCAGCATCACCCCGCCGCTGCCCACCCGCAGCCGCGAGGTCGCGGACGCGATCGGTCCGATCAGCACCTCCGGGCTCGTGCAGGCCAACGCAGGCGTTCCGTGATG
>DASXMX010000228.1:0-2465 GCA_036495445.1 Tepidisphaeraceae bacterium | reverse complement strand
GACGCGGAGAAAGAGAATACAGGTGAACGGCAGATTCGCGAGTCTTTCCTTATCTCCGCGTCCCCGTGTCCCCGCGTCTCCTTTTCCCAACTACCACTTCACATCCGCCCGCGCGTTGATCGGGTGCTTCTCCGCGAGCCTCTCGACCAGCTTCCGATCCTCCTCATCGAGACCCTTGGGCACGACGATCTTCACGACCGCATACTGGTCGCCTTTTTCATTCCCTCGTTCGACCCCACGGCCCTTGATGCGGAGCTTGGCGCCGCTGCTGGTGCCGGCGGGGATCGTCAGCGTCACCGGCCCGTCCAGCGTCGGCACCTGCACCTTGGTCCCGAGCAGCGCCTCCCAAACGCTGATCGGGAGGTCGAGGTAAATGTCGAGCCCCTCACGGCGGAAGTAGGGGTGGGGCAGGACGTGGGCGATGATGAACAGGTCGCCCGGCTCGCCGCCGGTCTGTTCGCCCCGGCCCTTGATGCGGATCCGGCTGCCGTCCTTCACGCCGGGCGGGATCTTGATCTCGATCGTCTCCACCTGCCCGGGCCCGCGGGTGATCTGCAGCGGGAGCGTCGTGCCCCGAGCCGCCTGCTCGAACGTGAGCGTCACCGGGTGCTCGACGTCCTGCCCGCGCTGCGGTTCGACGCGTGTCCGCCCGCGGGTCCCGCCTCGTCCGAACCCGCCGGCCGCCGCGCCACCGCGGGCGCCGAACAGTTGCTCGAACAGGTCGCCGAAGTCCTGGCCTCCCGCGCCGCCGAAATCGAAGTCCTCGACGCTGACGCCCGGCGAAGGCCGCCAGGTCGTCCGACCTGCGCCGCCGCGGCCGGCCTGGGCCCGGCGGAAGGCCTCGAACGGGTCGGCCCCGCCGTTCTGCGCCGCCGCCGCCCCGGCGCCGACGCCCGCGTGGCCGAACTGGTCGTAGTTCTCCCGCTTGGTCGGGTCCGAGAGCACGTCGTAGGCTTCCTGGATCTCCTTGAACCGCTCCTCCGCGTCCTTGTTCCCCTTGTTGCGGTCGGGGTGGTGCTTGAGGGCGAGCTTGCGGTGCGCCTTCTTGATCTCGTCCGCCGACGAGGTCTTCGAGACGCCGAGAACGTCGTAATAGTCGCGCTTTGCCATCGGTTCCTCCGCCGCGCGAGGATTCGTCAACAGTTCCGCGGCGGTCTAGCGGATCATAGCACGGGAGCCGAGGGGGGAAAATGCGGGGAAGGAAGTACTGAGTGCTGAGTGGGCGCTTACTCAGCACTCAACACTCAGCACGTCCGTTCCCTCAAGACGTCGCGATCATATACGCGACCAGCGCCCCGGCGATTGCGAGCACCATCAGCGTGACGGCAATCACCGTATTCCCGCCCGCGGCCGGTTGGCCCGCCTCGATCGCCCGCCGGACGCGGCGGTACCCCAGCAGCATCAGATGCCGATTTCGGGAACTGACAAGCCGCGGCAGATCTTTCGCGCCAGTAGATTGGGGATTTCGGTGTGACGTGGCACGGCTTCAGTTTGGCCGGTTCGTGGGTTCGTCCAGAGCGAGTGACTTGCGCCTTCCCGCTTTAGCACGCAGCCGTGGCGACGCAGATGGCGAAGCAGTGCGCCCTTTTTCATCCGACGACCACTGTCTCGCGAATTGCATTCGGCGGGACGCCGCGCAAACCTTCTTCACGCCGGTCCTGAAGGATCAGTTGGATCGCCTCACGCAGGCTCTGAATTGCCTCGTCCTTGGTTCGCCCCTGACCATTGGCGCCTGGTACTTCCGGCGAGTAGG
Source organism: Tepidisphaeraceae bacterium (assembly GCA_036495445.1). Classification (GTDB taxonomy): domain Bacteria; phylum Planctomycetota; class Phycisphaerae; order Tepidisphaerales; family Tepidisphaeraceae; genus DASXMX01. The sequence goes on along the minus strand of DASXMX010000228.1, from coordinate 712 downwards.
CAATGTACCATCCTTCATCCTGCTCGATGATGGCTGTGAACTCGTTGCGCATCGGGGCGATTATACAGCCGATGCATGTCAAGTCTCACGCCGCGGCGGGGAGGAGTTGTTCCGGCAAATGTTGTTGCTGAAGGCATAGCGCGACGAAGATGTGCCGCAGGCGGTCGAGGGGGACGGTGGAGAGGAAGTGGTCGGTGAAGTCGATCGGGAACGAGGCGCGGTAGACGTGGAGCTGGCTGACCAGGGCCGGGCGGTCGAGGGCGGCGACAATGCAGATCAGCTCTTCCACCTGTTCCGACGCAAGCATTTTCGTTCTCCTCTGCCGGAGATGATACGATATGCCGGACCGAGCCAGCGTACCGCGCCTCGCTGCTTACTTTATACAAAAAAGTCGAGCAGCAGGCCCTTATGACCAATATCGGGGTGGGGCGGGGCAAGCTTTACCTTTGGCGCGGGCGGCAGGGGCGTTTTCCACGGCACCGCCTTCCACGGCGCCTCCAGCGGTTGCTCGGCGTCGGCCTTTTTTACGACGATCTGCGGCGGTGCCTCGCAGCACCCGCACGCCAGTTCTCGCGGCTCGATCCGCGGCTCCGGGTGGTAGACGGGCCGGGGCTCGTAGCGGGGCTCGGGATGGATGACCGGCCGCGGCTCGTACCGCGGCTCGGGGTGGATCACCTGCCGGGGCTCGATCTGCGGGTTCAGGCCGAGCACG
>DASXMX010000227.1:0-11416 GCA_036495445.1 Tepidisphaeraceae bacterium | reverse complement strand
AGGTGCAGCACCGCTTGTGCAAGGGGCAGTCGCCGGACCACCTCCTCGATGAACGCATCCATGCAAAGACCTCCGGGGCAGAGCGCCGAACATCTCAGCGCCACGGAGGTTAGAATGCAACAGAGTGCGAAAGGGGTGGGGCGAGGCTCCCGCCGAGCCGTGCTTGTCGAACGAGCCTCGGCTCGGCGGGAGCCTCGCCCTCCCCGATGCACCGTCTCTTAATCAGCAATCCGCAATCCGAAATCAGCAATGGTTTTTTTCACTCCCTCATTCCCGCCACCCGCTCCCAATCCACCGTCTCGATCGCGGCGACGATGCCCGGCGGCAGGTGGAGGCTGCCGAGTTTGTCTTCGGGGACGATGCAGAGGACCGGCACCTTGCCCCAACGCTCGATTGCCCGCGGGTTGGTCTCCTCGGCGATGGTCGCGTTCTCGGCCGGGTAGCGGTTGATCACCACGCCGGCCACGGGCACTTTGATCGCCCGCAGCGCGTCAACCGTCAGGAGCGTGTGGTTGATCGTTCCCAACGCCGGGCGGGCGACGACGAGCGTCGGCCGCCGCAGCCAGACAGCCACGTCGCGGAAGGTGTGCTTCGGGTCCATCGGGACCATGAGGCCACCGACTCCTTCGATGATCATGACGTCGCTGGCCGCGTTCATCGCGTCGATCGACCGCTGGATCGCCTCCCAATCCAGCGGCTGCCCGGCGCGCTCGGCCGCCACGGCGGGGGCGAGCGGCTCGGCGTACCGCTGCGGGCAGATCACGTCAAGCGGGAAGCGGGCGTCGGCACAATGGGCGAGGAACTCGGCGTCCTCGCTCACCAGGCCCTCGCGGCGCCGCACGCAACCCGTCGCCGCCGGTTTCAGGACCGAGACGCGGTGCCCGCGCCGGTGGAACCAGTGCCCGATCGCCCCGGCGACCAGCGTCTTGCCGACACCGGTATCGGTGCCGGTCACAACCAAGGAGGGAATCGAAGGAGGACGGAGCATTGCGGTCGATTGTATCCATCACCCGCGCGGGCGGGTGGCATGGGCAAGCGCTCTTGCCCGCGGTCGGTCCTCGCACACACGGCCCTCCGGGCGCGCCGCGGAACGAGGGTGCGTACATGCATGCCTATTGCACCCCAATCTGCTATAATCCCCGGACTTACCGGAGGCATTTCATGCGTGCTATTTTTGGACTCGGCGCGTTGCTCGTGGCCGTGGGGATCATGTTTTACGTGTTCACGAAGAACACGGCCGAAACGCTCAAGGTCGCCAAGCCGATGCAGGAACAGGCCCAGCAGATGTCCGGCCGCGGGCAGGACGGGGTTGGGGCGGAGCATTCATTCCAATGCGAGCCGGTCCAACGTGGGACCCGGCTGGACGCGCTGCTGGTGACGGCGGTGACGCCGGGCGGGGCCGCCGACACGTTCTACGGACTGAAGAAGGGAGACAAGATCATCTCCATCAGCACGAGTGGCGGCCTTCAGAAGGTGAACGACGCGTCCAACGGGGATGCCGAAATGGCGAAGGCCATGTTGGCCCAGTACTCGTTCTCGGCCTCGCAGCCGATCGTCGTGGAACGGAACGGCCAGCAATTGACCCTTCCCGCCTCCGCCGCCCCGGCCGTGACCAACGCCCCGGACGCCAGCCCCTCGCAGTCTCAAGCCCAGGCCCAACCGGCCCAGACCCCGAACCAGCCGCCCCCCGAACGCGGCAACGTCCACAGCCAGGTTGAGAACATCATCAAGGGCATTCCGGGCCAACATTAAGCGCGTATGATCGCCGGCATGCGGAACGGATTTACCGCGAAGCCGCGAAGACGCGAAGTGGAGGAAGAACAAGCAAGCCTCTTCCGCTTCGGGGCTTCGTGCCTTCGCGGTTTTCGCTTTCCTCTGCGTTCTCCGCGACTCCGCGGTGAATCCACTTCGAGAGCATTCGAACCATGAGCAAAGTCAAAGCGCTGCCGCCGCGCGGCAAGGTGAAACCGTCGGACACGTGGGACCTGTCGAGCCTCTTCGCCAGTGACGCGGAATGGGAGAAGGCGTTTGTGCAATGGGAGGAGCAGATCCCGGGATTCGAGAAGTTCCGCGGGAAGCTCGGCGAGAGCGCCGAGATGCTCTCGGCCTGCCTGCAGTTCGACGCCGCCCTCGACCGGGCCGGGGAACGGCTGGGGGTCTACGCCGCCCTCAAGACCGCCGAAGACCAGGCCAACAGCGATTACCAGCGGATGAAGGGCCGCTTCCAGCACGCGGCCACCAAGGCGGCCGAGGCGTCGAGCTTCATCCGCCCGGAGCTCATGGCGATCCCCGCGGACACGATGGACCGGTTCCTCGACGCCCGCGAGCTGGCCGACTGGCGACTCGCCCTCGAGCGCATTCTCCGCTACCGGCCGCACACGCTCACCGCCGGGGAAGAAAACCTGCTGGCGATGCAGGGACAGATGAGCGAGGCGTCGAACCAGGCGTTCCGCCAGCTTAACGATGCCGACCTGAAATGGGGGCTGATCAAGAACGACAAAGGGAACAAGGTCGAGTTAGGGCACTCATCCTTCTCCGCGTTCCTTCACTCCCCGTCCCGCAAGGTGCGCAAGGAGGCCTTCCACCAGTACTACGCCGAGTACGACGCGCACAAGAACACGATCGCAGCGACGCTCAACGGCTCAGTGCAGCGCGACGTCTATTACGCCAAGGCCCGCAAGCATCCCAGCGCGCTGGAGGCGGCGCTCTTTCAAGACAAGGTGCCGACCAGCGTCTATGACAACCTCATCGATTCCGTTCACCGCAACATGCCGGCGGTCTACCGCTACTACGACCTCCGCCGGCGGGCGATGGAGCTGAAGAAGATCCACCATTACGACACCTACGTCCCGATCCTCTCCGACCTGGAAAAGCGGCACACGTGGGACCAGGCGGTGAAGGTGGTCATCAAGGCGCTCGAGCCGATGGGCGAAGAATACCGGCGGGAGCTGGAAACCGGCCTGACCACCGCCCGCTGGTGCGACCGCTACCCGAACCAGGGCAAGCAGAGCGGCGCGTTCAGCTACGGGAGCTTCGACGCGGCGCCTTACATCATGATGAACTACCAGCCGGACGTGCTCGACCACGTCTTCACGCTGGCGCACGAGGCCGGGCACTCGATGCACAGCTTTTACAGCGCGCGGAATCAGCCGTACCAGTACTGGGGCTACACGATCTTCGTCGCCGAGGTGGCCAGCACGTTTAACGAGCAACTGCTCGCCCGTCACCTGATGGACAAGGCGAAGACCGGCCGCGAGCGGGCGTATTTGATCAACCGGCAGATCGACGGGATCCGCGGGACGATCATCCGCCAGACGATGTTCGCGGAATTCGAGAAGGTCATTCACGCGCTGGTGGAATCGGGCGAGCCGCTGACGGTCGAGGCCCTTCGCCGCGAGTACCGCAAGCTGCTGGACCTCTACTTCGGCCCCGACTTCACGATCGACGACGAGCTGGAACTGGAGTGCCTGCGGATCCCCCACTTCTACCGCGCGTTCTACGTCTACAAGTACGCGACCGGCCTGAGCGCCGCCATCGCCCTCAGCGAGCGCGTCGTCAACGGCGGCCCGCGCGAGCTGAACGACTACCTCGGCTTCCTCAAGGGCGGCTGCTCGAAATACCCCCTCGACCTGCTTCGCGACGCCGGCGTCGACATGGAAAAGCCCGACGCCGTCAACGCGGCGATGTCTTACTTCGATCGGCTCGTGAACGAACTGGACGAGCTGCTCTGATCGATGCACACAGATGAATTTCAGATCTGAAATCTCAAATCTGCAATTCCCATCGGTGTCGATCCGTGCCCCATCTGTGGCTTCGGTGGGCTCTGTGGTGGCATTTCGGTGTGCGATGGGGCGCAGCTCCCACTCTGCCGTCGATTCCTCATGGCGAACGATGAACGCGTCTCCCCGCACCGTCACATCAAAGATTTCCTGTGGCCGTGGGAACGGCGGCGCATTCGCGTCCGGAGGATTTGCGCGCGACCGGTCGGCCTCGGACCAGGCGCGGTAGAGCGATAGCGATCTGTCGTTCGGCAGGCCGGCCGACCAGTGGAACTCGCCCCCCTCGACGTTCAGCGCAACCGGCCGGAGGTCCTCCAGGTTCTGCCGGCGGACGGTGCCCAACAGGAAGAGGAACCACGGCTTTCCATCCAGCACGCGGTGCGCGAGCAGCAGGCCGATCTCGTCGCTCGAGCGGTCGGGCAGCGCGTCGCCGATGACGGCAAATCCCTTGTGAACGTCGTCCCAGCTCATGTCTGCGAGCACGTTCGGGTCTCCGTTGGCGCGGTCCCAGACATATTGCTCGACGTTGCGCTGCCAGAGGGAGAGGGAAGGCGGATCGGCAACCGGGTCGGTGGCGCAGCCCGAAAGCGGGAGCACGAACAGGCAAACGAAGGCAAACAACGCGAGTGTCGATCGAACGCCGCGCAAGCCGGGGCAGAGCGGCGCGGGGAGTGCCTGATGCTTCGCAAGGCATGCCCTCGATCCCCTCCCCCGGTACTCCGGGGGAGGGTTAGGGAGGGGGTTTGATCCACCCGCGCTCGACGGACAACCCCCTCCCCGACCCTCCCCCGGAGTACCGGGGGAGGGAGAGGAATCTGTCGAACGCACCTCGGGCATGCTCACCGCCCCCCTCCCGGCGCGAACGTCGCCGCCAGTTCGGGGAATCCGTGGGCGCGGGCCACGTCGGCCGGGGCGCGGCCCCGGCGGTCGAGCGCATCGGGACGGGCGCCATGGTCGATGAGCAGGCGGACGAGAACCGCATCTCCCACGGACGCGGCCTCGTGGAGGGGCGTGGCGCCGGCGGAAGTGGCCGCGTTCGGGTCCGCGCCGCGTTCGAGCAGCATGCGAGCAGTGCCGACGCGCCCGTTCCGGCAGGCGAGGTGCAACGGGGTGGTTCCGTAATCGTCAGCGGCCCGGGCGTCGGCGCCGGCGTCGAGCAACCGGCGCACGGCGGCTTCGGAACCGGCGGCCACCGCGTCGTGCAGCGGCGTTCGCCCGAAATCGTCCCGCGCCGCGGGCAAGGCGCCCGATCGGATCAGCGAGGCCACCGCCGCCCCGCCATGGCTCTGGGCCGCGGCCAGATGGAGTTCCGTCCGGCCGAACCGATCAACCGCCGGGTCCCTCGGCGGATCGCGGTGCATCACGAGCGCGAGTGCCGACAGGCTCAATCGTTCGGGGATCGGGATGGCCGCGAATGGGGTCGGTTCGGCCGAGGCGAGTTGGACGCCGGTTGATTCGGGGGGGCTCGGCCGCGCCGGTTTACCCGGGGCGGGCGATGGAGAATGCGGCGTCTTGATGCCAGGGCCGAAGCAGGAATTGCCGATCGAAACCAGTTCGTCGTACGTCCCGCGGTGGCCGTAGTCGATGCCCCAGTAGGTGCTCAACTCGCGCAGCTTCTGGTCGAACCATTCTCGTGACCGTGGCCGGCCCTGCTCGTCGCAGTAGTGTTGCAGCAGGATCGCCCGCCGTGCCCGCACGGCCTCGTGCATCGCCGGCCGCAGGTAGTCGTCGAAATACCCAGGGTTCAACGCCTCATCCAGGTGATCTGAGATGAACCGTGCGAAGAACCCGCTGTCCGGCCGCACGTCGTCGGCGATCTTCCAATACGGCCCGTCCCGCCGCAGCATCGGCGGACAGAGGTGCCCCTTGATCGGCATCGGCTCGGTCAAATTGCGGTAAAAGAGGAAGCCGGCGAAATTGCCCGCGATGTCGCCGTTAGCGTAGTCCGCGTTGGCCGCCAACCCCAGCATGCCGCTTTCGGACATGGGCCCGTCCGTCCCGAGTCGCACGGCCCGTGCGACCGCCTCCCGCTCGCTCAAGCCTTGTTCGTCCTTCCACTTGCGGTACTCGAAATAGTAATTGATCCCCTCGTCGGTGAAATGCCCCAACTTATCGGTTCCCAGATACGTGCCGTAGACTTTGATCGTGGAGCTGAAGAACAGGATGTGGGCGTAAGCCCGAATGTCGATTGGGAGGAACGCCCACTGATAAACGCCCGCGAACCGTTCCCCATAGGCGACCACCCGCCCCGGGTAGTGGCTGCGCATCTGTGGCGAAGCGAGCACCCGTTCGAAGTCTTCGATCTGTGTGACAGACCACGGCCATTGCGTCCGGACGGCCATCGTGACGTGCGGCGCCGACTGCAACTCCGCCAACACGCCGGGCGCCGCGTGGCCCGCGATCGCCTGGTGAATCTGCGTATTGGTTACGTTCACCCCCTGCTCGATCGCGCGATATGCCCATCGATTAAAGTAGTCCCCCAGATCCGCAAATTTTCGGTCCGGGGGCACGGTGAACTGATCCGTCTCATGAGCCGTGACGGGCAGGGCGCCGGTGCAAACCAGAATGATGATCCGCAAGCAGGTTCTGCGCAGATTCATGGCATTTGCTCAGCAGGTTCAGCAATTACCGTACCTTGGACGGTCCGCCCGCTGCCGCGATTTCCGAAATTCCCGATTCGGCCGCCGACGTTGGTCAGGGTTTCCCGCGGCGTGCACGAGCCCTACAGTTTGGCCTCGATGGGATTTGCCGACCGCCCATACGCCCGCTCGACAGCCAGCACCCCGACCGCGGTCGGGGCGATGCGGATGTGGTCTGTCACGACTTGGCTGATCGTCCTCAACATCGCGGTCTACGTCGTGAACGTGTTGACGGACGGACTGCTCGGGGATTGGGGCTATTTCTCCGCGGCGACCGTCATCGGCGACCTGCAGCTCTGGCGGTTCATTACGTTTCAATTCCTTCACGCGAACGTCCAGCACATCGTCTTCAACATGATTTCGCTCTACTTCTTCGGCCCGCTGATCGAGGGATACCTGGGCCCGCGGAAGTACCTCGCGTTTTACCTGCTGTGCGGGATCGGGGGCGCGGTGACGTACCTGGTGTTGTGGGGCGTTGGCGTGCTGCCGGGCGGCGCCCAGACGCCGATGGTGGGCGCGTCGGCCGGGATCTTCGGCATCCTGATCGCGTCGGCGCGGGTGGCGCCGGATGCGCGGGTGATGCTCTTGTTCCCGCCCATCCCGTTGCGGCTGCGGACGTTCGCGATCGTCATGCTGGCCATCGCACTGTGGGTGGTCTTCACCAGCGGCCGCAACGCGGGCGGCCAAGCCGCCCACCTCGGGGGCGCCGCCGTCGGCGCGCTGCTCATCTGGCGGCCGGGGCTGCTCAACGTTTTTGATCGCGGTTTTACCCGTCGTAACAAGGGGCGATCCCCGCCGCGCGATTGGCGGTAACGCGTTCTGGGGCTAATCTACGCCTTATGGACCTGACCCAAACCGCCACCCTCGTCACCGGCGGCACCCGCGGCATCGGCGCGGCCGCCGCGATCGCATTCGCCGAACGCGGGTCGAACGTCGCCATCGTCGCTCGCCGGATTGACGATGAAGCAAGGGGCATCCAGCAGAAAATCGAATCGCTGGGCCGCAGGTGCGTGTTGATCGCCGGCGACATGGCCAAGCCTGAGTACGCCAAGCGATCCATCGAGGAAACAATCTCCAAGCTCGGCACGATCGACCTGCTGGTCCACTCCGCCGGCGGCCCGGTGAACGGCGGGCTGCTGGAGATCACCCCCGAGCAGTGGTGCGCCGCGTTCGACGTCCACGTCCACGCGATCTTCCACCTCTGCCGCGCCGCGATCCCTATCATGCGCAAGAAAAAGAGCGGCTCGATCGTGTTGATCGGCTCGACCGCCGGCATCCGCGGGATCCGCAGTAACGTGGCCTACCAGGCGGTGAAGGGCGCGATCCCGCAGCTCACCCGCGCGCTCGCTTACGAGTTCGCCGACGACAACATCCGCGTCAACTGCGTCGCGCCCGGCGTCATCCGCACCGATTTCCACGCGAAGATGACCCCCGAGCAGCGCAAGCACAACCTCGACAACCGCATCCCGCTTCACCGCGAAGGCACCCCCGAACAGGTCGCCACGCTGATCCGCGAAGTCGCGACCAACGACTACATCACCGGGGAGACGTTCGTGATCGACGGGGGGCTGACGATGCGGATCTGCTGAAGCGATCCACGAAGGACACGAAGAAACACGAAGGGAAGAAGAGATCTGGGAGTTGGGCGATCACGTCCCCGCGCGGCCTCGAGCACGTCCGACTGACGTTCCGCGGCGCGCCCGGAGGGCCGCGTGTCAGATCGAATCAGGTGTAGTCCCTTCCACCCGACGGGTCGCCTTGCGCGACTTGGGCTTGGGCAATTCCATCAGCAGGTCGATCTGACAGACGCGAAACCCCGCGGACTGGAGCAGCGCTCGCACCCGCTCGTTCGCGGCGGCGGTCGCCGCGCGCAACTGCGTCACGCCGATGTTTGAGTAATGCTCGGCCACCGCCTTGAGCAGTTCCCGCCCGGCGTCCGGATTGCCGTCGTCGACCCACAGATCATGAATGACGACGTAATCGCCCGTCCGGTAAATCGGCCGGTCGTGATGAACCGTGGCGACGAGATATCCCACCACCCGACCCTCGTCCTCGGCGATGAGGATCGTCGTGCGCGGGTCCTCGGCCAACCTGCCGAACCACCGCCGGTATTCCTTCTCCACCTCCGGCGCCAGCCCGTACCGGGCCGGGTCCCATTTCTCGTGCCGGGCCAGAACCTTCAGGATCAACGGCGCAACGACCTCCGTGTCAGCAGTGGTGGCTTCGCGGATCTGCATGACATCGGCAGTATACCACGCCGTGCGACGCTGGATGCGCAACGCTTTGGTCGCCCTGCCTTCAGTCCCCTCCCCCGCTACTCCGGGGGAGGGGTAGGGAGGGGGTGGTTTCTCGGGAGTGCCCGAAACGCCCCCTCCCCCACCCTCCCCCGGAGTACCGGGGGAGGGAAAAGGGTGCGCCGCACCATGTCGCAGACTTTCATGGGGGCGCACGATTCGACGTTCCCTTGGACGCGATGAGCATCCCCCCGATACAATGCGCCCATGGGCACGCTGCTGGAGAGTCCCCCCAAACCGTTGTCGATCTCCGATGTCGCCGCGATTTCACGACAGCTCGCGGATGACATCAGCCGTCTGGTCCTTCGGTCCGGGGGCTTCACGACCTTCGCACGAAGCGAGCCGAGTACGCCTCCGCGGGCATTCCTGAGTACTGGATCATCGACCCCGACCAGCGATCGATCCGCGTGCTCACGCTCGCCGGCGACGATTACGCCGTCCACGGCGATTTCGCCGCCCGCCAGACCGCCACGAGCGTCGTGCTGAGCGGATTCGCCGTCGGCGTGTCGGAACTGTTCGCCGCCGCGGAAGCGCAGGCCTAAGCGGGCCGTGTAGCCGCTCGGCTTAGTCGTCGTTCTTCAGAGTTCGGGCCATTCGTCATCGGTCGGCGCGGTCAAACTTTCGGTGTGTGAAAGCTTCCCGCGGAAGCCGCGAAAAGCCTCCTCCGCAGTGAGGGGCGAGCCAAACGGAACGATCTTGAAAACCGGAACGCCGCCATCAGTAATGACGAGTTCCTCCCGTTTGTCCTGAACCGTCCGGAGGTATTCTTCGAAATGCTCCACCAGCGCGTCTTTGGATACCGTCATCATGGCGCGGACCTGTCATTGGGCTGGCAATCGCGGTAATATTCTCTCTCGTAGCGATAAGATTTGCCATGGTCAATGCCACCGAACACCCTTACGTCACCCGCGACGACTCGATCCTGAGCGGCGAGCCGATTATCAAGGGCACGCGAACGCCGGTCCGGGCGATCGTGGAGAACTGGCGGATGGGCGTCGCGCCGGAGGACATACCGACTCACCTGCCGCACCTCACGCTGGCGCAAGTGTTCGATGCGCTAAGCTACTTTGCGGATCATCAGGAGGAGATCATCCGGTACATCGAGAGGAACCGTGTGCCGGACGACCTGATCGATCCCAGGTTGCAGCGCGTAGGGTCCGCTTCAGCGGACGGGGATTGCTGACAGTAGGCGCATCTCCAGCTGCCTCGCAAAGACCGGTAGACACGCGGCCGAGACAGCGTAAAATGCTGAACAACTCATTTGCCAGAATCTGGCACATAAGGGTCATCTCAAGCCAAAAGGGATTGTCGAGGTAGGTGGCGTGATGAACAAGACTCTTGCCATAGGAACCCTGATTGTGATGATTGCCCAAATAGTGGTGCCAATTTGGGCCCAGTTCTTTTTCTACAGTTTAGGGCAAACTCCAGAGAAGCACATCGAACTTACGCAGATCGGGCCGATAAACTCTGGTTGGGAGTTTTCGTTAGGGAATAGCCCTGTTCCGTTCACGATGTCGATGAAGCACGGTGATCGGACCTACGACAATGTTGTCATAGTTTCGGGAATCCTCCGCAATACCGGAAGCACACCGATTCTACCAACTGATTTCGTCGAGAAGCTTACTGCCCACGTTGCGGATCCATGGAAGATCATCGACGTCGGGGATGGAATCGGAAATGTAAAGTTCAGGTGGAATAGACTCGATGGAAATACGTTTCAAGCGGAACCGACGCTGCTGAACCCTGGCGATTCCGTGTGGACAACTCTTTACCTAACCAACAAGGATTCTTCGGCGACGACTTCGGCACCACTTTCGGAACAGGTCAAACCTGAGGTCGAATGGAATGTGCGGATAGTTAACTTGAAGAGTTTCACGACGCCCCCAACATTTTTGGAGAAGTACAAGGCGCGGTTTTGGGGAGTTGTCGTGCAATTAAGTGGCTGGTCATTCATTTTCACGATGGCTGACGCGATACTCCTCAACGCAATTTATTTACATTTTTCTGCCGCCTCTGGCTATCTAAAAAAATGGAACTGGAAGTCGTTTATTCTGCTCTTGGGGATCAGCGTGCTAAGTTTTTGTGCCGCCGAGTCGACTGCAACGCTAATCTTCGGTAACCAGTTCAGCGACTTTGACGGCATAAACTGGTGGTTGAACTTGCCGCCAGTTTTAATCGGTGTAGTTGTATTCTCTTGGCTTCTCTACCGCTCTTTCAAATTGGCTGCGGAAAAGAGGAATCGGAGTGCCGATCGAAAGACCAAGAAACCTGGGACAGTTGGTGCAAATCAGCCGGGCTCAGCTTAGGCGGGCGGTGTCGGTCAAAGAACTCAGCAGAATAACCCCTTCCGGTCACCGTTCTGGGCTGAATCTCGACTTCACCCGAAAAGCTTCTCCTGCACCGTCCACCCATCCGCCGGCCCGATGAGGCGTTGGTTCAGTCCCTGATACGGATAGCTGAACTTCTGCGCGTCGATGCCCATTGCGGCGAGGATCGTCGCCTGGAGGTCGTGGACGTGCATTTTGTCGCGGGTGATGTGGTAGCCCAGGTCGTCGGTTTCGCCGTGGACGATGCCGGGCTTGATGCCGCCGCCGGCCATCCAGATGGTGAAGGCGTGGGGGTGGTGGTCGCGGCCGAGGAGCTTGGAGCCATTGCGCTCCTCGTTTAAGGGGGTCCGGCCAAACTCGCCGCCCCACACGACGAG
>DASXMX010000226.1:0-7994 GCA_036495445.1 Tepidisphaeraceae bacterium | reverse complement strand
TGTACTCATGCCCGTGGTCTTTCGCAATCGGAAGACACGGGCATGAGTACATGCCCATGCCACCCCGGGGCTCTCGCATGTCCACGGCTTCGAGAAACAACTTGCCCTTCGCGGCGCCTCGGAAAGGCCCCGCGACGAAGGGCAAGTTTCGTTTCTCTGTTGCAGCAAGAGCCTTACGCGAACTCGGAAACCCGTTCCGTCTTCGACGCGGCGGCGCGGATCGCGTCGCGGACGCTCCGGGCGATGCCACCGGCATCCAGCCCGACTTCGGCAAGTTGCTCCTTCCGCGTCGCGTGGGCGATCAGGCGGTCGGGCATGCCGAGGCGCGTCAGGTCTTCGGTCGGGAGGCGATGGGTGACCGCGAACTCGACCACCGCGCTGCCGAACCCGTTTTGCAGCGAGTGGTCTTCCACCGTCAGCACCGGGTGGCTCGGCTTAAGCACGCGGGCGAGCATGTCGCCGTCCACCGGCTTGCAGAAGCGGGCATCGACGACGCCGACCGACAGCCCGTCGGCCGAGAGTTCCTCGGCGGCCAGCAGGGCGTTCTGAACGAGCGCGCCGTAGGCGACGATCGTCGCATCGGTCCCCTCGCGGAGCGTGCGGCTCTTGCCGACTTCCCATTCCTGACTCGCGGCCTCGCGGAGCGGCTCCTCGATCGTCTGGTCGAAATTCGTGGCGGGGACGTTGTCGCGCGGGTAGCGCAGGGCGCTGGCGGTATCGAGCGAGAGGGCCAGCCGCAGGGCGCGATTCAATTCGGCCTCGTCGCTGGGGGCCATCAACACCATGCCCGGGAGCGGGCGGAGGAAGGCCTGGTCCATGAATCCGTGGTGCACGGCGCCGTCGTCGCCGACGAACCCGGCCCGATCCATGCAGAAGACCACCGGCTGGCGGTTCAGGACGATCTCCTGCCAGATCTGGTCGTAGGCCCGCTGGGTGAAGGTCGAGTAGACCGCCGCGAACGGCCGCAGGCCCGACTTGCACATGCCGGCGGCCATGGCCGCCAGGTGGCTCTCGCAGATGCCGGTGTCGATGTAGCGGTCGGGGTGGACCTTTTCGTACTTGCTCAGCCCCGTGCCGTCGGGCATGGCGGCGGTCAGGGCGATGACGCGCGGGTCCTTGTTGGCCAGCTCGATCATGGCGTCGGCGAAAGCCGTCGTCCACGACTTGCCCGTCCCCTTGTTGATCTCGACCCGGCACCCCTCGACGCGGAACGCGGCGGGGGAGTGGAATTTGGTCGGCTCGCTGCAGGCGACCTCGTGACCGTGACCCTTGATCGTCTTCACGTGCAGCAGGATCGGGGTTTGGCAGTGCTTGATCTCGGCCAGCGTGTTGATCAGGCCGGGCAGGTCGTGCCCGTCGAGCGGGCCGAAGTATTTGAGGCCGAGCGTCTCGAAGACCTGGGCGGGCCACATGGCGTGCTTCACGCCCTCGCGGAGCATGTGCCAGGCGCCCTCGAGCGTGTGGCCGACGGTGTGCGGCAGTTCGTCCACGATCCGCTTGGCGAATCGCTTGGCTTCCTCATAGGTGGCACTGACCCGGACGCGCTCAAGGTAATGGGCGAACGCGCCTTGCGGCTTGCTGATGCTCATCCCGTTGTCGTTCAGGATGATCAGCAACTGCCGCCTGAGCGTGCCGGCGCCGTTCAGCCCTTCGAGGGCCAAACCATTAACGATGGACGAGTCGCCCACCACGGCCACGACATGGTTGTCCCGATTCAGGTGCTGGTCGGCCTTGGCCATGCCGACCGCGGTACTGATTGACGTGCCGGCGTGGCCGACGGCGAACAGGTCGTAAGGGGACTCTTCCGGCGAGGGGAACCCGCCGACCGAGCCCTTCTTACGGAGCTTGGGGAACTGGCTGGCCCGGCCCGTCAGCAGTTTATGAGAATAGCTCTGATGCCCGACGTCCCACAGCAGGCGGTCGGGGCCGATCGGGTAGGGGCCGAAGTTGTAAACGTAGTGGAGTGCGATCGTGAGCTCGACGACGCCCAGGTTTGAGGCCAGGTGCCCGCCGTTCTTCGAGACGGCATCGAAGATGACGTCCCGCATTTCCCCGGCCAGCTTGGACAGCTCCGGCATCGACAGCTTGTGCAAGTCGGCCGGTGTTTTGATCGTATCGAGCAAGGTCATCGCTTAGCCTCCGAACCCTTTCCAACCCCCCGGACGCGCCGTTCACTGCTTCACGAACTGGCGGGATCGCGTCTCGCGCGGCATCCGTGCCGCGTCCCCGAGATTGACGTGGGGCGGATCGTGGGTATTTCCACTACGCCACCGTTCGTCGCGGGTGCGATGGGGACGAATTCTGCATATCTTGGCCCCGCTCCGCAAGTTTCGTATCGCCTGATGCGTCGCGACCGGGGAGCAAATCCTCCGAAATCCCACGCCGGCGGCGGGGGCGATCGAGGGCAGTTCCGCCCGAAATCCGGTGGCGGCCTGGGTTCACAACGGCACGGTTGCTCAGACGCTCGATCTGCTTGCGCGTGCGGGCGACAATTCGACCGGCATCTTCCGTATCGGCCCGAAGGTCCGAAAAACTATTCGAGTTGCGGGCCTGATGCAGGGCCACGGCAGCGGTTTCACCCAACGTTGTCAGGGCCAGTTCCAAGTCAGACATGTGATCGCGCAAGTTCTGGCTGCCGTTCAGATTCTTATAACGGCGGTACTGTTCCACGTCCATGCCGAAAGCACGCCGCATCAATCGGTTGGTCAGCTCGCGGAACTGCTCGCTGTCGGTCGCGCCCCGGCGATGCCACTCGCCGGTGAGCTCCTGCCGGGCGCTGACGCCGTGGAGACGCTTGTCGACCCACCGGCGGGAGTACCTCCGCTTCTCATAGATCCGCCGGGCGCGAAGCGCAAGCATTTCCGGGTCCTCGGCTTCCAGCAGATGGACGCGAGCCGATTGGGCCAGCCAATCCTTCAATCGCTCCGCCCGAGGCGAGGGAATCGATTGGATCAGGCGGAACACGCCCTCCAGCGGAAGCGCTTCGTGCGCCTGCGGATGCCCCGCGATCGCTGGGAACTCGGCCCGCTGCACCTGGCGGGCGAGGTGCGATTCGTGCTCTTTGATCTGCTCCCAAAGCTCGGGCGCGGTCTGAGGGTCGGTCAGCGCGGCCACCACGTCGACGGCCGCGTAAAGAGTCGGGCCGCTCTCCTGTTCGATCCGGCGGACCATGTCCCCGTGCAGCAGCGCGTTGATTCCGACGGGGTTTTGTCTTCGTGAATTCATGCCCTATGTGGCTCCTTGTGCCACATAGTAGTACGTTCCGGCGGGGCGGCTCGTTCGCTTCGTACGTTTCACAAACAATGAGGCGGCCGAAAGTTACGCCGGTTATTTATCCCGCCGAACGACGAATCCCGCCAGCGACGTGAGCACGCCGGCGCGCTGTCTCAACCCCTCAATCGCCTTCAACGCGGCGGCCAGTTGCGCGTCCGCCTCCCGCCGGCTTCCCTCGATTCCCAGCAGGCTCGGGTAGGTGTTCTTCCCCCGATCGGCATCCTTCCGGGTGGCCTTGCCGAGCTGCTCCGGGGTGGAGGTGACGTCGAGCAGGTCGTCGACGATTTGGAAGGCGAGGCCCAGGTGCTTGCCGTAGGCGGTCACGGCGTTGACGGCCGACTCGGATGCCCCGGCGGCGATCGCCCCCAGCCGGCAGGCGGCGGTGAGCAGGGCGCCGGTCTTCATCCCATGTAGTCGCTGAAGCTGGTCGAGCTGAAGCGAGACGTTCTCGCCATCGATGTCGAGCACCTGACCGCCGATCATCCCTTCCGGGCCGCTGGCCCAGGCGAGCTCGCGAACGAGACCGGGAACGGTGGAAGCCTCCGCATCCGTGGCCAGGATTTCGAACGCCAGCGTGACCATCGCGTCCCCGGCGAGGATCGCCATCGCCTCGCCGAAGACCTTGTGATTGGTCGGCCGGCCCCGGCGAAGGTCGTCGTCGTCCATGGCGGGCAGGTCGTCGTGCACGAGGCTGAACGTGTGGATCAACTCAATCGCCCCCGCGGCGGCGAGCGCCGAGCGGTGCGTCGCCGGGCGGTCTTGCCCGCCCGTCGCCTTCCAACATTCCATCACCAACGCGGGGCGTAGCCGCTTCCCGCCGGCGGTGAGGCTGTACTCGATCGCGTCCATCAGCCGGGCCGGCCCGGCGGCAAACCGGCCGCGGAACGTGCCAAAATACGCGGCCAGCGCCTCCGAATGGCGGCGCAGCAATCCCAGCACATCGGACTCCGAAGACGGCATCACTGACACGATTTTGGACTCCCACATCGCACGGCCGCCGCGGTGGCTCTCGGGGCGGGCCGCACACACCATCTTCCGATGCACCCACTGACATGCCCGAGTCTTATGCGGGCGTTTCGTCGCCCTGTTCCATCGGCGCGCCGTCCAGTCCGCCGTCAGCCGATTTGCTCAGCACTTCGATCTGTTTTTCGGCCGTGCTCAGCACGCCGCGGCAATGCTGGATCAGGAACGTGCCGCGCTCGTATTTGACCAGGCTCTCCTCGAGCCCCACCTGCCCCCCCTCGATGTCGGACAGGATCTGCTCCAGTTCCTGCAGGGCTTCCTCAAAGTTCTTCGGCGGCGTTTGCGACTTCTTGGCCATTGCTGCGCCTCAATATAAGCGAACCGACCGCCGGGGGCGAGTGCGACCCCGCGCGCCCGTCAGCCTCCACATACAGGGCGATCGCATGCGCCCCTGAATTGGGCCGCGAGTCGCCTGCCAAGCCGACCAGAGCGGATCCACCGCCGGTCGAGGGTTTGTGGTGCAGCCCTTCCGGGCTGCACACGAGCAGGCTGGAAAGCCTGCTGCACCACAACGGGGACCGCTCCGCCTTAAGCAGTACCGCCCAACGTAAATTGGCATGGACACATAGGACTCGTCGTCTCGTCGTTCCCGCCCGATCGCTGCTTCGCGGTTTCGCAATCCCTCTTCTCTTACCAACGCGCGATTGCCCCAAACCCGTGGGAGCCGGCGGCCCGCCGCTGCGTCGAACTGTCCATGTAGCACGATGTAGCACGTTTTGGCGAGACAACCGGCCGAGTGGTGGCCGCGCGACCCGGATTCTGTCGCGCCCAGTCGCGCATCATGGATCGATCCGAATACGTAATCCACCATGGCCGCATCGCTTAACTCAAACTGACAAATTGTCCCGCGCGCGACACGCTCGAACCGGAGTGCTCCGCCGCGGGTGGGGCCGACGTTCCGGTCTCTTCCCCTCCTCGCCATCCGGCTCGCGGCAATCGGTATTCGACATAATCCCTCCGTGCCCCCCTGCCTCAGTCCCTCTTTTCTCCATGTTGCATTTGTTGCATGGCTGCCCATTCAATTCCGCCGCAATCCCTTGAGACGACCCGCGTTGCGTCTCCGCCTCCAGGCGAAAGGCATGCAACATCCCTCGAAAGCCCGCTGGAATGTTGCATCCCCAGCTCCGGCGTGCGCGGTTTGGAATGAATCGCATAACTCATTTATGTTTATGTGCTTGCAGCGAGTTGCGTGGACGTACTCATGCTCGTGAATGTAACGTTCTCCTCCGCCTTTGCATACGCATGTTGCATGGCAATGCCCCTCGTCTGTTTGCTAAATGTTAGGACGCTCGGCGGGCAGGATTATTTGACGGAAATCCAAAAACTTTGCGGCGGAATCCGGCCCCGTCTCGAAAGCGGACCTGTCCCCACCTCCGCCCCTCGAAAATCCCGCCGCCAAGACGGCAAGTACGCCAAGTAGGGTGATACGCCAAGTAGGGGGATAAGCCCCTTTAGGGTTTAGCCCCTTTAGGGTTTGCGAGCGACCGTCCGTTGGTTGAACCCGCCCCACGCCGGGGCAGAGCGAGGCGGGGGGCGTCCCGTGCGGATCCCGCGTGCCGGCGCCGCCCCGGCTCCAGGTGCGCCGGCACGCTCCGCTGAAGCGACGGCGCTCCCGTCCGGACAGTCCCACTTTCACCAGGGGTGTCCCTCTTCCTCGCCGAGCAACGGCCTGATCCTACGCCGTGCGGCCGGACACGGCGACGGGCGCGGGGCAGGCCGAGGCTGCCTGGGGTAAATCGCTGACGCCGCGATCCGCTGCGCGACGCTTCAAGCCGGAGTACCGGCTGCGCGGTCGCGGTGGTGGCGAAACCCCCTCGTGCTGGCGGGGCTTGGGCTGGAAGGTGATCCGCTGCGCGGATGCAGTGAACGACAGTGAGATGCCCGGTTCAAAACCGTCCCCCGTCAGGTACCGCTGCGCTGATACCCTCTTTGGCCTGCTCCGCGGGGCGAGGGCCACGCCGCGGGCAGGATGCTTCCCTCAAGCAGCGAGGTTGATCGAGCTGCCCGCGTCATGGCCCTCGCGGCCGCTGCGCGACGGCCGCCGCTCCGCTCATGGGAATGGGTCCGGTCGTTTCCCTTCCGCCCCCGGTCCAGCGCGGGGCGGAAGGGAAACTCCGTGATGGGGGATCACCAATACCGCGGGAGCGGGCTCGGACAACGCCGGCCTCGTGAGCGGGAGGGCGAGGCTCCTGCCGAGCCGAGGCCGTGGCACAGGCCTCCAGCCTGTGGCGCGTTCCAGACTCACAGGCTGGAAGCCTGTGCCACGGCCCCGCGGCCCGCGGTGAGTTCCATCGAACCGGAACCTCGCCCTGCCGAGATGGTGCCTTTACCGGCACGGGAGTTTCCCTTGCTCGCTCTGCTGGAGCAGGGAACAAGGGAAACGATCGCGAGTCGATCACATCAGCGGAGCGCAGGCCGTCGCGCAGCGGGAGCAACCGGCATGACGCGGGCCAATCGATCGCGCGTGATTGCACAAGGGTCGGTCGTGGCCCCCGGCGTGACGGTTGCTCCCGCAGAGCAGGCCGCAGCGCAGCGGTCGAACACCGGGCACTTACCTGACCCTGGCATTTCCCCTGCCGTCCGCCGCATCCGCGCAGCGGGTCGCTTCAAGCCCAAGCGTCACCAGCACACGGGAGTCTCGCTGCCACCGCGACCGCGCAGCCGGTACTCCGGCTTGAAGCGTCGCGCAGCGGATCGCCGCGTCAGCCCGTCGCTCAGACAAGAAGCCCAAAGACGGATGCTCCTCGTCGAATCGGACTTTTTCTCGACCGGACTGGCACCATCCACGCCAATCGCAGTGGTGGCCAAAATCCGGGCTTGGCTCGCATCTATCGCAATGAAAGACCCACGCAGTTTTGGGCGTTCTTCCTGTGGGGATGCCTCATCGAGGCACTGTTTCTTGTATGGGCCTTCCGACGCCGTGGCTAGGCCCGTGCAAGACCCGCTCTAGCAAACCCACATATGTTCCAACGTGCAGCCCTCCTGCTTCCGCTTCAGGTATAGGGAGGACTCATGCGGTGGCCCCGCCGCCGGATGAGGCGAGCCACTGGAGGGCTCGCGCTTCGGTCTGCTTGATGGGGCCGAAAAAGGGGATGAGTACAGTTTCGTGGAGAATCGCCTTTGCCGTACGAGTTCGGCGATTTCATTGTAACCGGGGCGGAGTCGCCGCATGTTTAATGCCCATGCGTTTGACGGGGTGTGTTGCGCTGGCTTCACGATCTTAGCCGCTTACGAGGCAGCGGATCCCGGCCACTACCGACTCCGCGCACCGGCGTCGATCAGCAGACGCCGGACCTCCTTTCGTCGGGCGACATCCAGGGCGGTTTGGCCATCGCTGTCCGTGGCGTTGGGGTCGACGCCCCGGCGAAGCAAAGCACGCACGACTTCGATCAGCGGGCCGCCTTTGGCGGCGGCCAGGTGCAGCGCGGGGGTGTCCGCCGATTGGGGCGCCGGATCGGCCCCGGCCTCGACCAGCGCGACCGCCGCGTCCACGGCCCCTTGCCTGATGGCGGCCGCGAGCGGCGTCGAGCCGCTGGGGGCGACATTGAGGTTCACCCCGGCCCGTATCAGGATGCGAACCAGTTCCGTGTTGCCGCTACGGGCCGCCTCCCAGAGATGGTCATCCGTGATGCGGGTCCCGCGGCCGACGAAGCCGTCGATCGCGGCCAGCAGCTCCCGATGCCGCGCCAGCGCTTCGG
>DASXMX010000225.1:0-6159 GCA_036495445.1 Tepidisphaeraceae bacterium | reverse complement strand
CTCCCGAAGCTCGACGCCAAACGGTCGCTCGTCCCGGTGAGCGGAAAGACGTTCGTCCCTGCCGACACCCGCTCGCTGCGGGCCGCGTGGGACGCATCCCAGAAGCAGAGCGCCGAGGATTACCTGATCGACTGGCATCTGATCGGCCCCTTCCCCGCGCGACCCAACGGGTGTGACGGATTGAGCCTCGAGACCGGCGTTGAGTCGAAGCTCGGCAGAGGCGGAGCGGTGGATCTCGAAGCCCCATTCAAGGTGGCCGGAGCGACGTTGCGCTGGCAGCCCGCGCTGGCGAACCGCCGCGGGTACGTCGATCTGGGCAAATTGCTGGGGAAGGTGGAGTGGGCCGTCGCGTACGCTTACGCTGAGGTCGATTCGGTCCATGCGCGGGACGCGATCCTTCGTTGCGGCAGTGACGACGGGATCAAGATCTGGGTCAACGGCCGGGTCGTCCACCACCACGAGGTCGGCCGGGCGTACCGGCCCGATTCCGACAGCGTTCCCGTGCGCCTGGAGGCGGGACGGAATCGCATCCTCGTGAAGGTTGACAACTATCACGGAGGATGGGGATTCGGCGTCGCGATCGGGAAGCCGATGTTCTGAACAGAACGTAGAGCGTAGAACGCAGGGGCGCGGTTTTTCGTTCTACACTCTGCGTTCTATTCCCATATTCCTTTCTGTGTCCTCTGTGCCCTCCGTGATTTGCATTTCTGAGCATCGCTGCCACTTTTCGCGTGCGTTCCCGCCGGCGCGAGCGGTACAATGGATGGCACAATCACTCCCGGGAGGTTTACACGATGCGGCGACCGACGCTCCGATTTGCTGCTCCGGCCGTCCTCCTCTTCACGGCGTCGTTTTCCTTGGCGCAGGTCGGTTCGCCGACTTGGACGGCGCCGCGGGTCGCCGCAATGTCTGGCGGCAACGCCGCGGCCCGCAATGCGGCGCGACAGGAGTTGATGGGCGTCGTCGATCGGCCGGGCTTTCCGGCCGCGTATCCGGCTTCGATCGCGCCGGATCTGCTGTCGCTGCTCAAATCCGCCAACCCGCCCACGCAACTCAACGCGGCGGTGATCGCGGAGCACCTGGCCGCCCGGACAGTTGACCCCGCGTTGATCCCCGTCGCCTCGGCCCTGCTGGGTGAGAAGTCCGAATCGTTGGCCCTCTGGGGCGTCAAGACGACACGACCGTTCATGGCCGCTGGAAATGCCAAACTGGCGCGGGAGGTCGCGGCGAGCGTGAAGGCCCATCCGGAATTCGGCCCAATCGCCGACGAGGCCTATGCCGCCCTCGTCGCCGACAACGGCGCCCCAGGAAAGGGGGCGCCGGTCTCGTTATCGGCGGTGCTGTCGATCTTGGAATCGCGGACGCCCCGGTACCTGAACGGCGGCGCGCCGCCGAGCCCCGCGGCCGAGGCGCCGCTGCCCGTCTTCCTGTCCGTTACCTGTTGGTCCCTCGCGAGCGACGCCGAGCGGAAGCAGATTCTGTCCGACCTCGGCGATCTTGCGTGCTCGGCCGCCCGAAGCGTCGGCGACGGGAACGCCAACCCCGCCGTGCTTCAAGGGGTCAGGAACGCGGCAACCGCATTGGGAGTCATCGGCACGAAGCTGAACAATGCCTCGCTCATCGCGACCGCCAAGAGCCTCGAAGGCATCAATCCCGGCAACGCGGCGCAAATGGCTGGAACTTGCCAATCGCTTAAGGCGGTGGTGAAGGTGGCACTCCCCTGATCCCTCCCGCGCAAACCGTCGTCACGATTGATAAATCACATGCCGCTCTGAAAAATCTTGCTTTCCTCTTGACTCCGCCCGGATTGTTAGGGTAATGTTCTTTCCAAACAGCGGCCAAACGCTGATTTTGAGACGGATCGCCCCGTCGACGGGATTGTGGAAACGCTGATTCCCGGCCGTCGGCGGCAGCGGGGAGGATGGGCCTTCCCGCAATCCGGCAACCAAGGGAGTATGCCATGAACCTGACCCCTCGCCAGTTGGACGTGGTGGTCGCCATTCGCAACTATCGCCACCTGCATGGGTATGCCCCAACCATGCAGGAGCTGGCCGACCAGCTCGGCACCAGCAAGGTCACCATCTTCGAGCACGTCGGCGCGCTGGAGAAGAAGCGCGTCCTTCGTCGGGACAAGCACAAGGCGCGCTCGCTGGAGATCATCGCCGACGAGCGGCTGCCGGACGAGAACCGCGCAACCAAGCTTCCGCTGCTGGGCAACATCGCCGCCGGCTCCCCAATCGAGGCGGTCGAAAACCGCGAGGAGCTGGACCTGGAGACGATGTTCCAGTCCCGCAGCGGCGTCTACGTCCTGCGCGTCCGGGGCGAGTCGATGATCGACGACCACCTGTGCGACGGCGACTACGTCGTCATCGAACGCCGCGAGAACGCCCGCAACGGCGAGCAGGTCGTCGCGCTGCTCGACACCGGCGAGGCCACGCTCAAGCGTTTCTACAAGGAAGGCAACAACAAGATCCGCCTCCAACCGGCCAACAAGACCATGGAGCCGCGGATCGTCGACGCCAACCAGTGCAAGGTGCAGGGCGTCGTGATCGGGGTGTTGAGGAGCTACGCGTAACGCCGTATTGCCCGTGACGCTGGCGGCGTTCCTCGCATAAAACGTAAAGACGTAAAACGTAAGGGCCTCCTTACGTATTTTCGTCGTTAGCGTTACGTGTCACTTCGCCGGGCCGGTGGCCCGGCTGCTTCGGCTTTAAACCGGCGTCGAACAAGGAGCCTCCCATGCCTCCCGTTTTTGCGCGTCGTAAGCCGTCTGGTGGTGCTCGCCCGTCCGGTCCTAAAGAAAGGTCGGTGCCGGCCGCGACGGCCGCCGGAGGAGGAGGGCCCGGGGCCGAGAAGGGGAAGTCCGAAGGGGAGATCCTCTTCCAAGACTACTTCAAGTCCGTCGGCCCGCGCACGTACGCGGCCCAGGTGAAGCGGTCCGGGAACGGGAATCACTTCCTGGTCCTGACCGAGGGCAAGCGGGACGACAAGTCCGGCGAGGTCCGCAAGATCCGCCTGTTCCTCTTCAGCGAAGACTTCGGCGACTTCTTCCGCATGCTCCACAAGACCGCCCAGTTCATCCGCGAGAACCCCGTCCCGCCGGAGATCGCCGCCAAACGCAAGAAGTTCTGGGACCGCCAGAACGGCGGATCCAAGTCGAGCCAGCGGTAATGATCTGGTTGCATTTGCGCGGAAGCAAAAGCGCCGCCAAGACGCCAAGATCGCCAAGAAGAAGAAACAAGTGAGACGCGGGGAAGGGGCTTGTCTTTCCCCGTCCCCCGCGTCCCCGCGTCCCCGCGTCGTCTTTTTCTTCCTCTTGGCGTCCTTGGCGTCTTGGCGGCGCATTTCTCTTCGCGAGCGCCGCACCCGTGTGAGTCCGCGCATCATCTTTCAGACAACGCCGCGTTGTATCGCTGCATGAGCGCCCGGCGGCTGATCAGGCCGATGATGCGGTCGGTGTCGGTGGCGAGGCAGACGGGCAGGCGGGCGACCTCGTTGAGCGCGAACGTCTCCATCGCCTTGGCCAGGTCGTCGGTGCTGTGGACGGCCGGCAGGTCGATGCGGGCCACTTCGCCGGCAACCAGCAGGGGGATGGCTTCCCGCTCGAGCATCACGGTGCGCAGGTCGTCGGCCACCACCATCCCCGAATACTTGCCGGCTCGGTCGATCACGACGAAATCGCTCACGCCGCTTTGGGCCGTCATCTGCAGCAGCCGCTCGACCGGCGTCTCGATGCTGACGGCCGTCACCGGGTCGAGGGTTACCTGCTCGACGGTCATCCGGTGCAGCAAGGCGACGTCGCCCGACGGCCCGACCCGGATGCCGCGCAGCCGCAGGACGGCGGTGTAGATCGAATCGGGGTAGATCAGGCGGGCGATCCCGGTGCCGACGACGACGGCCAACATCGCCGGCAGCACCAGGGCCGGGTTGTAGGTCAGTTCCAGCACGATCAGGATCGAGGCGAGCGGCGCGTGGACGATCGCCGCCAGCACCGCTCCCATGCCGACGATCGCATACGCCTCGGGATAGACGCGGGTGACGTCGAACAGCCCGACGATCCTCATCGCCATGCCCATGCCGCCGCCGGCGACGGCGCCGAGGAACAGCGACGGCGCGATGATCCCGCCGCTGCCCCCGCTGCCGAGCGTCAGGCACGTGCCGATCAGCTTGGCGACGGTGAGGAATGCCAGGAAGAGGAACAGGTAGTGAATCGTGTGGCCCGGGTTGGTGTAGAACGACGAATGGTTCGGCCCCGGCGCAACGAGGCGCTGGATGAACCCGTACCCGTCGCCGTAGAACGCGGGGGCCGGGTAGACCTCGAACGGGACCGGCTTGAGCTGGTGCTGCAGGTGCCCGAAGAGCACGACGTAGGCGACGCCGATGCACCCCAGCAGCGCCCCGCCGATCGCCGGCCGGGCCGGAGCGGGGAGTCGCAGGCGGTGGAACTCGCGCTCGGTCAGGTACATCAGCCGGGTCGCACAAACGCCGACGATCCCGCAGATCACGCCCAGGATGATGAAGTTCTGCACCTGCAGCCAGTCGAGTTTGAAGACTGGCGCCTCCTCCAGGTAGAAGATCGCGTCCCATCGTTCGTGGAACACGTGGATGAAGATCGCCTTGGTCGCGACGTTGGCGATCACGCTGGCGACGACGACCGGCGTCATGTTGTGGATCGAGAAGTCCTGGAGGATCACCTCCAGCGCGAACAGCAGCCCGCCCATCGGCGCGTTGAAGATCGCGCTGATCCCCGCCGCCGCCCCGCAGGCGATGAGGATGCTCATCTGCTGGCGCGAGATGCGGAACGTCTGGCCCGTGCCCGAGGCGATGGCCGCGCCGATCTGCACGATCGGCCCCTCCGCCCCGGCGGATCCGCCGGTGCCGATCGTGATCCCGCTGGTGATGATCTTCTCGATCGCGACCAGCGGCTTGATGAACCCGCTGGAGCGGATCACCGATTCCATCACGTCGACGATCCCGTGCCCCTCCCGCGCGCGAAAGACGTAGCGGCTGATGAGGCCGACCGCCAGCCCGCCCAACGCGGGCCAGACGATCAGCAGGATCAGTTCGGGCCCGTAAAGTTTGGCCGCGCCGATCCGCTGGTAGAGCTCGTCGCGAATCAGATTGATGATCTGGTGGAACGTCACCGCCGCGGCGGCGGTGACCACGCCGATCACAACCGCCAGCACGATCAGAAACGAGTCCTCGCGGAACCCGAGCCGGGAGAGGGCACGGGTGCTCAGTACCCGGACCCGCGTCGGCGCGAGCTTCAAATTCGATAGCATCGGGCGAAAAGATAGTCCGATCAGCCCGGGGGGCAAGTCGGGCCAATCCCATGCGACCCCAAACGGGAGGGCGAGATTCCTGCCAAGCCGCGATCCGCGAGCGAGCCTCGGCTCGGCAGGAGCCTCGCCCTCCCAGCTCCGCTTGATCCAGGGTCCGATGCGATTGCCGTGGGCGGGAAAGTGATCAACGTCGTAAAACCGTTGACCCCGCTGGTTCAAGGATTTACACTGCGTCCGTCGCAAACCAAGGGAAGTTTGCGGCTTCACCTCATTCTTCGAGCGCAAGGAGTTGTTTCATGACGCAGCCGCCGAGCATGCCGAATTATCAATCGATTCCGCCTCAAGGTGCCAGCGGCCTGGCGACCGCCGCGTTGGTGGTGGGAATCGTGGCCGTCTGCCTGGCAGTCATCCTGGGTTGCATTCCGGTCCTGGGCGGGCTGTGCGGCGTGGTCGCGTTGATCCTCGGCGCCGTCGCGATGAGCCAGGGCGGCGCTGCCTCGGCCGGCCGTGGGAGGGCCGGGCTGATTCTCGGCATCGTTGCCATCGTGGTCTCGATCGGCTGGTGGATCGCCATCCGCGCGGGCGTTGGTTTCCTGCAGAAGAAGGGCACGCAGTGGCAGCAGCAGATGCAGAAGACCGCGGAGGACCTGCAGCGTCAGGCCGAGGAGGCTCAAAAGAAGGCCGAAAAGGCTCAGAAGGAAGCCGAGGAGAAGGCCAATCAGCAGAAGCCTACGAGTGAGCCGGGGACGCTCGGCCCCTCGTCGGTCCCGTGGCGGCTTGCCTCGCGCTTCGGCAGCCTGCCGGATCAAACGGTCTATCTGGTCATGCCCTCCAAGGCCTAATCATTTCGCATCCAACTCCGATCGCGCAGCGGCTT
>DASXMX010000224.1:0-5520 GCA_036495445.1 Tepidisphaeraceae bacterium | reverse complement strand
GCCGCCAGCAGCAGCGCGAGCCCGATCATCGCGTCGAAGTTGTCTTCCAGCGGGAGCCAGCTCCGGCGGGCCAGCGAATGCCAGACGAGCACCGCGATGCCGAGCACGATGCCGCAATACTGGCACGCCTTGGCGGCGATGCGGAGGCGGTTGCTGTCGAACTTGAGCCGGAGGAGCGAAAGAACGCCCCCCGCGGCGAACGCCGCGGCCGCCGCGAAGAGCACCGCGAGTTGTCCGGCGTGGGGCACGTCAGCGGTCCTGGTTCAGTTGCGGGTGTCGGGCGAGCAACCACTCGCGGAGGCCGGCGGGGCCGCGGTCCGACAGAAGCGCCAATGCTTCCTCGGTAGCCAGTTCGCGGAAGATTGTACGGCGGGTGGCCACGTCCACGCCGGCCGACTTGATCCAGGGGCGAAGGCCCCGCATCGCCTCGGCTATCTGCGCCCAGCGCGGGTCGAAGAGGTCCGCCAGCCGGTCGCGGATCATTGCCGCCAGCGTCGGGCTGCCGGCAGTGACGGTCACGGTCACGTCCCCGCGGCGCAACTTGGCTGGGACGGCAAAATCGCCCGGCTCCTCGTCATCGCCATCGGCCCGGTTCACCAGCAGGTTTCGCGCGTGGGCGTCGCGGACGACCGCCTCGTTCACGTCGGCCCGGTCGGTCGCGGCGAAGACGAGGGTCGCACCCGTCAGGTGATCCGGGCAATACGTGCCGCGGACGCGGTCCACCTCCGGCGGCAATTCGTCGCAAAACGCCGGGGCCACGCACCGTACCCGCCGTGCCCCCGCCTCGATCAACCTCCGCGCCTTGCGCGCGGCGACGGCGCCGCCGCCGACGATAAGGATCGTTCGGCCGGTGACGTCCAGATTGATGGGGTACGAAGGGCGCACGAGTCGCGCGATTTTACGGGACCGAGGGGGACGATTCCATTCGGTGATTTTGCTGCATGAGTACATGCCCATGCCACCCGGAACATCCGGAGCGATTCCACAGTTCGCCTCAGCGCCGGTATCATGGCGCGTGTCCTGAGGAGCCTTGAACGGAGTGCCCTGATGCGATCGATTCCGCTCCACACCGAAGCCGTCCGCACCCGCGGCCGCAGCGAGATGATCGACGTGACCGACCGCGTCCGGCGGTTCGCCGACCAGCAAGGCCTCACCGACGGGATGGTGATCGTCTACGTCCCGCACACGACCGCCGCCGTCACGATCAACGAGAACGCCGACCCGGACGTCAAGACCGACATGCTCCGCAAGCTCGAGGCGCTGGTCCCGGCCAAGGAGACCTATTACCGCCATGGCGAGGGGAACAGCGACAGCCACGTGAAGACCTCGCTCGTCGGCAACAGCGTCACCGTCCTGATCGAACGCGGCTCCCTGGTGCTCGGCACCTGGCAGGGAATCTACTTCTGCGAGTTCGACGGACCGCGGCAGCGGGAGATGCATGTGAAGGTCGTGGCGTTTGAGTGACGTCATTGCAAATTGAGAATTGCAAAATGCAAATTGGTCGCGTATTGAGGGTGTCCCCGAATTCGAGATTTGCAATTATCAATTTGCAATTTGCGATGCATTTGAGGTACTTACGATGAGTCATTCCCCCGCCGAGAGCCGTTACGACCAGATGCACTACCGCCGCTGCGGGCGCAGCGGGTTGATGTTGCCGGGGGTGTCGCTGGGGGCGTGGCAGACGTTCGGGGGGTACAAGGATGAGGAGGTCGCGCGGGAGGTGATCTTCCGGGCGTTCGACCTGGGGGTGACACACTTCGACTTCGCGAACAACTACGGCACGCCGCCCGGCAACGCGGAGCTCGTCTGCGGGCGGATCCTGCGGGAATTGCCGCGGGACGAGATCATCATCAGCTCCAAGGCCGGCTACCGGATGTGGCCCGGCCCGTACGGCGAATGGGGGTCGCGCAAGTACCTGATCGCCAGTTGCGACCAGTCGCTGAAGCGCATGGGCGTCGAGTACTTCGACCTCTTCTACTCCCACCGGCCCGACCCCGACACGCCGCTGGACGAGACGCTCGGGGCGCTGGACACGCTGGTGAAGCATGGGAAGGCGCTTTACGCGGGGGTGAGCAGTTACTTGGGGGCGCAGTACGCCGACGCGGTCCAGACCATGGCCCGGCACGACTGGGCGCCGATCACGATCCACCAGCCCTACTACAACCTGCTGCACCGCGAGATCGAGTGGGACCTGCTCCCGCAGACCGGCCGGTTCGGCACCGGCGTGATCGCCTTCGCGCCGCTGGCGTCGGGGCTGCTGACCGACAAGTTCCTCACCGGCGAGATCCCGAATACCAACCGGGCCGCCACGATCTGGCCCAAGGGATGGGTGCAGACCCATCCGGTCGAGGCCCGGCGGCGAATCCTGACCGGCCTCAATGAGATCGCCAAAATGCGCGGCCAGACCCTGGCCCAGATGGCGATCGCGTGGGTCCTCCGCCACCCGGAAGTGACAAGCGCCCTCATCGGCGCATCCAGCGTGAAGCAACTCGAGGACAACGTCGCCTCGCTCACAAAGCTCGACTTCTCCCCCGACGAACTGCGCCAGATCGACCGGCTGACCTTGGAGCCCCCGGGCAGCGAAGGCTGAAACAGAAGAGGGAAATCCGAAAAACGAAGTCCGAATGACGAAATCCGAATGACGAATCAAATTCGAAGCTCAAATGACGAATGACGAAACGAAGAACCGTCCGGGAGCCCGTTTCGTCATTCTTTATTCGTCATTCGGATTTGATTCGTGGATTCGGATTTCGTCATTCGGATTTTCGACGACGTGTCGCCCCACCCGTTGACATTTCCGCCCCAAGAATCCACAACGTCCCCATGCCCGACTCCCTTTTCACGAAAATCATCGAGAAGAAGATCCCGGCCAAGATCGCCTACGAGGACGAGGGGTACATCGCGATCCACGACATCAACCCGCAGGCGCCGGTCCATCTGCTGGTGGTCCCCAAGCGGCTGATCGCCACCCTGAACGATCTGCAGCCCGGCGATGCGGAATTGGTGGGCGGGATGTATCTGGTTGCGGCGAAGCTGATGAAGGACCTGGGCCATACCGATTACCGCACTGTATTCAACTGCGGCCCGGGAGCGGGGCAAACGGTCTACCACATCCACCTGCACGTGCTCGCCGGCCGCCCCTTCGGCTGGCCGCCGGGATAAAGGGCTGCCCGATGCATCATTGAGACGGCGAGGCCCCGGCCGAGCCGGGCCCGTTCGAAAGACTCGGCTCGGCCGGGGCCTCGCCCTCCCGAACCACTTAAAACCGAGTTGGGGACGCGCATCAAAAAAAGAAGACACCGGCAGTTACGCTCGGTGTCTTCCGGAGGGGAGAAAATGCGCCGTTACGCGCGTTGCGTTCAAGTTTACCTAGTTTAGCCTACCGCAATGTTCCGCATAGTCAACCCTAATTTTTTTGGTTTACGTCTCATGCGGGTTGACAGAGATAGGGATCGGACCATCCCGCCGCAAAACTTCAAAGGATTTTTGGCGTTGACACCGCCTCCGCCGGGCCACCGGGGATCTGCCGGCCCAGGGCATCGCGCTGGATCTCGGTCCGGACGCGGTCCCGCAGCGCCCAAATCGCATCCCGGATACGATCGGTTGCTACTTCTAGGGCATCCTTCGACGTCGAGTCGCGGGCGAACTCCACCGCCGGGCCGTAGTGGATGACGGCCCGGTTGGGGTGGATGAAGGCGTCGAGCATCTCCTTGCCCCGCTGGGTGCCATCGAGGTAGGCCGGGTAGACCGGCACGCCGGTCTTGATCGCCATCAGGGCGACGCCGGTTTGGAACGGCAGCAGGTTGTGGTCGGTCTCGATCTTCCCCTCGGTGAAGACGCCGACGACGCGCCCCTCGTGCAGCGCCCGGAGGGCTGCCCGGGTCGCAGTCAGGTCGCGGCCGCTCCGCTCCACGGGGATCGCCGCGACCACCTTGAAGAGCCAGGTCAGCGCGCGGATGTCGTAATACTCGCGCGCCATCATCCAGATGATCAGCCGCGGGCAGGTCGACTGGATAAGCAGCGGGTCGAGGCCGCTGACGTGGTTGCAGACCAGGATCGCCGGTCCCTCTCTGGGCAGCTTCGGCGGGTCGATCGTGCCGACCCGGTGGTAGGTCCGGCAGAACAGGCGGTTGCTCGCCTGGGCGATGCGGGCGGTGATGCGATGTTCGACGTTGGATTTGGGAGTGGAACTCAAGCGGCCGCAAGAGATAACCCAAGTCCCCGTTCTTGGCTACGGGTGCGCAGTAAACGTCACCACTTTCTCCGCTGCGATCGCCCGCCCGTCTGCCTCCGCGACCGGCGTTAGCAAATAGTTCACCGGCTCCCCGTCCCTGCCCGGCAGGCGAACGTCCCGCCCCAGGCTCACGCGGAAGCGATCGTCGTCCAGGCCGCCGAAGTAGAACGCCCGCTTGCCCGGGTCCTTCCACGCCTCGGACGCATCGACCGGCACCCATCCCGTTCCCGGCAGCCAGAACTCGGCCCAGCAGTGATACCCGGCGAGCGTCCCCTCCCGCTGCCCCGGGGGCACCTGGAACCGGATCCCGAACCGAGCCGGGATCCCGCTGGCCCGGGCCAGCGAGATGAACAGGGCATGGAAGTCGGTGCAATTCCCCTTGCCGACCTCGCAGGCGCGGCGCGTGTCGCCCTGGCCCCAGCCCGGGGCCTGTTTGTCGTAGGTCATGTGGGCGAGAACGTAATCGTAGATCGCGCGGGCTTTGGCAAGCGTGTCGGCCTTGCCGGCGGTGATCCGGGCCGCCAGCGCGCGGATTCGATCGTCGATCACGCCAAGCCGGTCGGGCGCAAGCAGACGGTCGTCCGGTTCCGGCGTGCGGGAGACGTTCGCCTGCTGCTGGGACGGGAACGCCTGCTCCGCCCGGCGCTCCACGGTATAGCGCACGGTGACGTCAATGCTGTCCGCCAGCGGTTGATCCGACCAGACGTGCAGGATCACGTTGCCATATTCAGAATCTTGCGCCAATTCGTGCGGGAGCGACGTGATGACGCGAACGTCCCGCACGGCCTGCTGGGCATCGGACGACGGGACCGGCATCCAGAGATCCAACCGTTTCGCCCCGGCCGGGACCGCGGGGATTTTCGCAGTGTAAGCCACCGCAAAATACCGGGAGGGCGCGGCCGCAGTCACCGCGGCCAATTCCGCCGGCTGCGTCGTCGCCTGCGGCAAGGCACGCCCGCCCGGTTCACCGCCACACCCGGCGAGCAGCCAAACCAACGCCACCACGCCCGGCGCCCTCCAAGTTGTTTCCATCACGCGTCTCCTTCGCATGCACGCGTCCTATGCCCAAAGCGTGCCGGGCAAGTCAAGAAACTTTTGCGCAAAATAGGTGACGCTGAACCAAGCCTCGAGGCGAAGTGGGCCGTCCCGTGACACGGGTTTTCAACCACAAGTGTCCGGTCACAACTCGAATAGTAGCAATTGGTTCTGGTCCGGCGACTCGGCGATCTGCGTGTGGTCGTCGAAAAACGCCTGGTTTATGGGGGTTTTCTCGCAAAGCGTGACAC